>JBLFYM010000032.1:0-46617 GCA_047608975.1 Limisphaerales bacterium
TTAGTCTCCATCCACGCGGCCTTTTTCGTTCTTTGCTTCTTCAGATTTGGCCCGTCAGATTTGATATTGGACCTTACCCCTTTTGCTTGGAGTGATTAGGCGACCACTCTCCAGCCGATCAGCGTGAAGCCGACGAGCAATGGTTGAATCGATGGAAGATCACCGGGGGAGAAGATGATGATCACTTGGCTCCCTTTGGCTGAACGGTGCGTCGCTGAATGGCTTTCTCAACCTCAGTCGGGTTGAAGAAAATCAACCTCCCCAAGCGTACCGAGGGGATCGCTTTTGAGTATTGGAGGGATCGCAGCCACCGCAATGAAGGGCGACTGGTCTCGGTTGGGAATAGGCGGACCAACAGATCTTCGCCACTTAAGAGTTCAGTTCGTGAATCGATAGTCGATTGCATGAACCAACTGTCACCTACAGGCAGTCGATAAACTAAATAAGATAAGGGCGGTATTGGGTCTTAATCTACTCCTCTTTTTTAGGTCTTCCGGTTCTCTCCTTTGCGCAGGGAATTTCCAGCTCTTTGAGCATCTTCCGCAGGTTCGCGTCTTCGATGTCCTTATCTAATAATTGAGCAAAGTCTCTTAATTTGCGTGCCCCCAACCCGAACTTTTCATCATGCATCGAGAGGCAAATTAAGTTTGCTCTATCCTCATCCACAGGCACGAGCGGCAGAGCAGTAGCTGTGGCGATTTGTTCGATTGTCGGCGTGTCTTCTTCAAGTATCGCATTCCAGAGTATCTCTTCTAGGTGCGCGCGAACCCAACGTAGAACGCGATCTATTTTATCTGATATCTCGACCTCCCCAATCTGCCTGAATCGATAGCTATTCCTCGTAAGACTACGGGCGCCCATTACACATTGCTCCACATGTGAGAGTTCGCGTCCATAGGTTGCGAACTCGGCTTTCTTTCTCTTCGTCGGCTGTTCGAGTATGCTCTTCTTTAAAGTTTTCCTTTTCTTCATGCTGCCTCCTTCATCTTGATGACGTTGCGCTTGCCCGGTCTGAGTGCCCAGAACACCTTGGCCTCCTTCGCCTTGATCAACCCTTTGTAGAACTTGTGGACCATGGTCGGGCTATTCCCTGCCCACGATGCTGTCTGGCCCTCATGCTGGCCATGGGCAAAGTGGTTGGAGATCGCGGTGTGCCGGAGAATGTCTTGCACCCATGGCCGCAACCCTTTGCCTGTGCCCCATCCTGCTGCGATCTTCACCGAGTCGAACTTTTTGCGCCAACCCTTGCCGACGAATGGCTTTCTTTCCATCCGGTAAGGCTCCAGCCATGCGAGCAGATTCGCAGAGCGTCCTACCCGAGGCATCTGGATAAGCCGCCGCCGTCGAGTTTTGGCGACTGCGTCATCAATTCTGATCGTTCCATCTTCGAAATCTATCTTAGACCAGTGGAGACGATCAATCTCGGTGTGGCGCAGACCGCCGAAAGTAAACAGGGCGACGTAGGGCACCAACTCGCCGCCGTGCAGGGTGGTGGCAGCGTCCAGCAGAGCTACAACCTCGGCATTGGTCATGAAGTGGATTTCTCCGCTTTCAACCTCGGGCCTTTCAATGAGATCGAGCGGGTTGCGTTCCATGTATTCGTTCAGGATCGCCCACCGAAAGAATCCTGACCAAGCGCGCCGGTAGTTGTCCGCGTTCTTTGGGGATGTCCCATGAAGGATTGCCTTCAAATCATCGGCGCAGATCTCGGAGACAAGACCTTCAGGCCGCAGCAAGACAATCTGATTGATCCTCTGTCGAAGATTCCGAACCGTCTCGGCGCGGCGATTGGCTTTTTTCTTACCCGTTGCAAATTCTTCAAGCGCATCTGCAATCAAAGTCGGCGTAACTGTTTCGCGCCAGTTCTCGCGGTAGAACTTCACCGCATCGACCAACGTTTTGCTCGGTGGCAAATCCACAATCGCGCGTTCAGCATCGCGGAGCACTGACTCGGGCAAAGTTGTGGCCCGTGCCGTCAACGCCGTTGCATCGTTCAGGTAATCAATTTCAAGTTGCTGCTGCCGCGCGAAGGCCTCGCCTTTGGCCCGGTAGTTTTCACGCACTCGCCGCCCGTCCTGGTGGTATCCTTGAACTCGAAAAGCGATCTCACCACTCGGGTTGGTGAACTCCTTTACCGCGAACCGTGTTTTAGTTGCACGTAGCTTCATTTCATGAAATTTGCCCATACAATTAGGCAAATCAACAGAAAAAACCATAAACATCAGTAAATATGCTATATTGCAGAGGACTCATAAGCCTTTGGTCGCAGGTTCAAATCCCGCCTCTGGCACCATTCCTATCATCCTTGATATCAAGGACTTACGGAGATTTTGCAGTCATTATTTCTGGGCGTGCAAACGCCTTGGTTGCAGTTTGGTTGCACTTTCTGGTCGCTCGATACCTTTCTCCTCAGTAATCAGTTCTCCACCCAAGGGGTTCATTTCCTGATTTGGTGGCCCGTCATATTTTTGGCATCGAGCCTGTTTGTGCACTTGGTCTGCGCCGATAGTTTCCGATCGAGACGCGAGGCTTCGGCCCGGTGCGCCCATGCCTACGATGTGGGGTGTGGGATGGAGGATGTCTTTCTCCCGAATTCCGCTACCAAAGGGGGCCGCGTCCGGTCGGGGTGGGGCTCACAACTTCGGGATTGAGCAGAGGCGCAATTCGTCGGCAATTGGAGGGAAACGTGCGGTGCGCAGATCGCCAATTCGTAGGTTGATATCGCGGGCATCCCGCTGGGATGCGGTTTGCTTTCTTCACTAAAACCGGGGGTGTCGCTGCGCTCAACCGCCCGGATGATTACTGTGAAGCCTCCGGCTTACAGATCGGGAAACGCCGCTGTTACCCGTGGCTTTGTTGCCGCTGGTGTTTCCATGCCGCGCCGAGATCGGTCAGGTTCTTGTCCTTCAACAGTTCCTCGGCGAGCGGGAAGATGATTCGTTCCTCGCGGTCAAAATGCTTGCGGCACCAGTGAACGGTTCGCAAGAGCAGGTGGCGGGCTTCCTCGACCGTCTCGGCTTTCGCAACGCCGGCGAGGCTCTCATCGATTTCCTTGTGCTCGGCCTCGAAGTTTTCCGCCTGTGCGATGTTGTCCAGACAGTCCGTGAGCGGTTCCAGGATCAGTTCGTCTTCCACATGTGAATGGGATTCGTGGACGGATTCCAGGAGATCGGCCAGACATTTGATTTCGACCAGATTCTGCAGGGTTGGAACGGTGCGATCCAGATAGTCAAAGATGTTGTGGAATACAAAATGTTCCGCCTGTAGTGCTTCAGTGATCTTCATTGGGAATTGGGGGTGTTGGAGTTCCGGCTACCCATGTTTTTCATGCGTTCGGCAACCTGCTCGGGGGTGAGATCTTCCTTGTGCGTGCCCACGGTCCACTGATGGCCAGCATGATGCGGGAGTTGCCAATCGGTATTTCGGCGTGTCCGATCTTGTCGCCCATGGGAAGACGTATGACTTCTTCAGCGCCGCCAGAGGCCTGATAATGCTCCATCGCTTTGGCCGCGCTGCGGATCATGAGATACGGGTGACGCTGTGGAACCCTTCGGGAATGGGTGAAACGTTGCTCATGGGAAAGTGATAGGGAGGGGAATCAGGATTTGCGATTCAATTCGGGGAGGAGCCGCACGTTGCCGTCAGTCAAGGGATTGCCCGGTGATCCGTTCATAGGCCTCGATGTATTTGTCCTGCGTTTTGGTGACAATCTCCGCTGGCAGTTCCGGACCGGGAGGCTGTTTGTTCCAATCCAGCCCTTCGAGGTAATCGCGGACAAATTGTTTGTCGAAACTGGACTGACCTCGGCCCGGCTCATACTCATCTTGCGGCCAGAAGCGGGACGAATCTGAGGTCAGCACTTCGTCGATGAGAATCACCTCACCATCGAGCAGACCGAATTCAAACTTGGTGTCGGCAATGATGATGCCCTTTGCGCGCGCCAGTTCGCGGGCAAAGGAATAGATGCGCTCGCTGAGGTCCCAGACCTTTTGGGCGATCTCCTGACCGACGATCTCGCAGGCCCGGGCAAAGGGGATGTTTTCATCGTGGCCTTCTTCAGCCTTCGTGGCGGGGGTGAAAATGGGGTTTGAAAGTTCAGCTGATTCCTGAAGGCCCGCCGGGAGCGAAATGCCACAGACTGTTCCATCCGCCTGATATTCCTTCCAGCCAGATCCGGCGAGGTAACCCCGCACAACGCACTCGATCGCGAGTGGCTGGCATTTCTTTACGATCATGCTTCGCTGGGCGAGCTGCTCCTCGAAGGGTTTGAGTTTCTCGGGCAGGGGATCACCGGCGCGGGCGAGCCGGTGATTGGGAACCATCCGCTCGACCTGATCGAACCAGTAATGGGAAAGCTGGGTGAGCGCCTCGCCTTTGCGCGGAATGCCGTTGGGCATGATCACGTCAAAGGCCGAGATCCGATCGGTGGCGACAAACAGAAAACTGTCACCCAGATCGAAGACTTCCCGCACCTTGCCACTCTTGACCTTCTGAATGCCGGGTAAGTCGATTTCCAATAGCGGCTCGCTCATCGGCGGGAGTGAAATCGGAATCCCGAAAATACCCAAGTACGAAAGAGAGGAATAGGGCGGGGTGGGCGTGATTTAAAGGGGTGGGCAAATCGTTTGGAGGGATGAGCTTGCTAGTCCGTGGCGTTGTGCCAGCCAAAGGTGCTGGCTTGGTGGCTTTTGGTGCGTGGCAATACACGAAATACTAAATGCCCTCATATTCAGGGCAAAGAGACGGCTTCGGACTCGCAAGCTCGTCCCTCCACATTACTTGCAGTCACCCACTCATCACACCCGATATTCTCAGGCGAACTCGCGCCAGAGGCGGGTGAATTCGCGGGTGTAGGCTTTCACGACCTTGGGTTCGTCGGTGACGAGAATGTTTTCGAAATTGCGCGACTCTGCGCTCCGGGTCCAGTTGTAGCTGCCGGTGATCGCGGTGTTGCCATCGATCACGGCAAACTTGTGGTGCATGTGATCGGAAGTCGGATCCATGCGGGTGGGAATGCCGGAGCGTTGCAGTTGGAAAATGTCAGAACCTTTATCCTGTGATTTGTCATTGTCGGTCACGATGCGAACGTTCACGCCGCGTGCGGCCGCGCGTTCGATTGCCTTCGAGATGCGATTGTCCGTGATGGTGAAAACGCAGATATTCACCTTGCGTTGGGCGATGCCGAGCAGGGTGGTGATCGCGTTCAGGCAGCGTGTTCCCGGGGAGAAGAAGACCTTCGAACTGCTTGGTTTGAGGGGATCATTGGGCAAGGTCTTGAGGGCAGTCTGCAGCCAATCGATGGTGTCCTGCGCCTGGGCGCTTTTCAGGCGCGACTTGGCCATGCGGAACAGTCGGGATTGGAGAACTCCACGTTGCTGCTGATCAAAGCCCGCGTCGGCGAGCAGTGCTTCAATGGCGCGTTTCTCGCCTCGGGAAAAACGGCCGTCGGCCAGCGTCTTGGCGTAGGAATCCAGGAGATCGGTAAGTCGTGACATGATGAATTTGTTTGGTTGTGTGCTCAGGGTTCGCAGAGCTTGAGGAACTCGGCTTCATCGACGATTTGAACGCCAAGCTTTTCCGCCTTGGCGAGTTTGGATCCGGCTTCTTCGCCGGCGACCACGCAGGTGGTTTTTTTGCTCACGCTGGAGCTGACCTTGCCGCCGCGCGCCTCGACGAGTTCGGCTGCTTCCGCACGTTTGAGGGTTGGGAGGGTGCCGGTGAGAACAAAGGTTTTGCCGGTGAAGGGGCCGGGCTCATCACCGGCCTGGTAGAGGCTTGATTGGAATTCAAGTCCAGCTTTGCGAAGTCGTTCGATGACGTCGCGGTTTCGGGAGTCGCTGAACCAGGTCGAAACGCTTTCTGCGATCACCGGGCCGATTTCGTTCAGTTCGCCCAGTTGGTCCTGATTTGCTGCCATCATCCCGTCGAGATCGGGGAAGCAGCGGGTGAGGGCCTTGGCGACGCCCGCTCCGACGTGGAGGATTCCAAGCCCGAAAACAAGCCGCCACAGTTCCCGCTTCTTGCTGCCTGCGATTCCATCGATCAAGTTTCGGGCCGACTTCTCTCCCATGCGCTCGAGGGCGGAAACTTCTTCAACCTTCAGGCGGTAGAGTTCGGCGACATCCTGGACGAGTCCTTTCTCGACGAGTTGCCGGACCATCACTTCACCGCCGCCTTCGATATCCATGGCACCGCGGGCGCAGAACTGTTCCAGACGACCGCGCACTTGTGCGGGGCAGTCGGTGTTCTGGCAGCGCAATACAACTTTGCCGGCGCCGATGGTCGAGTCGCGCGCGACGTCGCTGCTGCATTCAGGACATTTATCGGGAAAGACAAATTCCTTTTCACTGCCGTCCCGTTTCTCTTTCAGGACTTTCACCACCACCGGGATGATGTCTCCGGCTTTCTCAATGATCACGCGATCCCCGATGTGAACGTCCTTGCGGCGCATGTCTTCTTCATTGTGCAGCGTCGCCCGCTGAACCGTGCTGCCGGCGAGGAAGACGGGTTCGAGTTCGGCCACGGGCGTGAGCGCGCCGGTGCGACCCACCTGAATCGTGATGCCGCGAAGGAGTGTCTCCGCCTGGTCGGGCGCATACTTGTAGGCCATCGCCCAGCGAGGCGCCTTGGACGTGCTACCGCATTTTTCGCGTAGCGCGACAGAGTTGAGCTTCATGACTGCGCCGTCGGTTTCGTAATCGAAATCACCCCGCACCTGATCGAGTTCCTCGATGGCGGCGATGAGTTCATCTTCGGATTTGCAAAGCCAGGTGCGCTCAGAGGATTTCACTCCAAGGCTGCGGAGCCACGCAAGGAACTTCTGTTGCGTGGGTGGGATTTGACCCTCCACCTGACCCATGCCGTAGAGGACCACCTGCACGGGGCGCTGAGCGGTGATCTGTGGGGCGAGTTGCTTGAGCGTGCCGACGGTGGCGTTGCGCGCGTTGACGAAGGGTTCTTCGCCATCGGTTTCACGCTTCGCGTTCAGGTTTACGAAACCGGATCTGGTCATGTACACTTCACCGCGCAACTCGAGAATGCTCGGCAGATCTGCGGACTGAATCTTCAACGGTAAGCCACGAATGGTTTTGATGTTGGCGGTGATGTCGTCGCCGGTGGTTCCGTCTCCCCGCGTGACGCCGGATACGAGGATGCCATTTTCGAAGCGCAGGTTGATGGCGACGCCGTCGACCTTGGGTTCCACGGTCCACTCCAATTCTTCTTCCGGGAGCAGCTTCTGCACCCGCTTGACGAAGTTTCGGACTTCGTCCGGTGAGTAGGTGTTGTCCAGACTCATCATGGGAACCGCGTGCCGGGTATTTTTGAAACCCTCGACCGGCGCGCCGCCCACCTTCTGGCTCGGGGAGTCGGGAGTTACCAACTCCGGATGGTCGCGTTCGAGATCGAGCAGTTCATGGTAGAGGCGGTCGTAGCCGTGGTCGCTGATGATTGGCTTGGCGTCCACATAGTAGGCCTTGTCGTGCTGTCGAAGTTCCGTTGCCAGCTCTGCGTGGCAGAATTGAAAGTCGTTCTCGGTCATTGTCTCTTCGCCACTCCGGCGGTCCCGGGATTGTGGTTGAGACGAGTACAATTGCACGTCAAAATCATGGTTTGGATCGGGTCTAAATTGCTTTCCACACGCCTGTCGCCGGGCTATCAACTCCCCATGAATCCACCCAAAGTGACACGTCGAAATTTTCTGCGGTCCTCTGCCGTCATCGCGGCCCCATTCATTCTCCCCTCCGGCATCTGGTCGGCCGAGGTGAAGCCCAACGATCGCATCGCGGTTGGCTTCATCGGCACGGGGAAACAGAACCGGGGTTTGCAGAACAACTTCCTGGGAAGGAAAGAGGCGGTCTGCGTGGCGGTTGCCGATTGCGATACGAACCGGCGCGAGGCGGCGAAGGGTCGCGCCGACGAGCGTTACCAGAACAAGGATTGCAAGAGTTACGCGGATTTCCAGGAGATCATCGCGCGTAAGGACATTGATGCGGTCTGTATTGCGACTCCAGATCACTGGCACGCCTACCAGACGGTCGCGGCGCTGAATGCCGGCAAGGACGTGTATTGCGAGAAACCGCTGACCCACAACGTGCATGAATCGATCGCGGTCATGAAGGCGGTGAGGAAGAACAAACGCATTCTTCAGACCGGATCCATGCAGCGTTCTTCCCGTGAGTTCCGGGTGGCCTGCGAGCTGGTCCGCAACGGGGTCATTGGCAAGGTTCAGCGCACGGCGATCAACATTGGTGGTCCTGGAATAGCTTGCGACTTGGCGACCGAGGAGATGGAACCCGGTCTCAACTGGGATGACTGGTGCGGGCCGGGACCGATGCGGGGATACAGTTCCGTGCTCAGTCCCCGAGGCGTGCACAATCATTTTCCGAACTGGCGCAAATACAAGGAATACGGCGGGGGAATGGTTTGCGATTGGGGTGCCCACATGATCGACATTATCCAATGGGGACTTGGCATGGATAAGAGCGGCCCGGTTGCCACGGTTCCGGTGAAGGATGCGAACGCGACCGATGGGGCGCAGTTAATCTATAAGGGCGACATTCCCATGCTGCATGGCGGCGGTATGGGAGCGAGTTTCTATGGGAGCGAAGGCCGGGTGGAATGTCACCGTGGCGCGATCGGTCTTTGGCTGGGTGACAAGCTGATTGCCGGGCGCGTTGATCGGAAGGACAAAAAAGTCAACCTGACGGCGGAGCTCGACAAGCTCGAATCCGAATTCCTGAAGGATGCCAAGGTGAAGCTGTATCGCAGTGAAAGTCACATTCCCGACTTCCTGAACTCGATGAAGACGCGGAAGAAACCCTGCACCCACGAAGTCATCGGTGCGCGGACCGCAATCGCGTGTCATCTGCTGAACCAGACCTACTACAATCAGCAGGCGATCAAGTGGAATCCGAAGAAAAACACCTTCGCAGAAGGTGGCGATCCGAAGTGGCTGACCCGCGACTATCGCGGTGATTGGAAGGTCTGAGCGCTGATTCGACCGTGGCTCAAATATTTCTCCTCACAACGCCGATCGAGTTTCCGGTCGGCGTTTTTTGTCAGTCGGCTTTCCGGCTGCGAAGCAGGGGACCGTCGAGGCGGAAGTATTTCCATGAAGCGTAAGCCACTCCCCATGAGAGACTGGTGAGCAGGGTGATGACATGGTTTAGAAGCCATGGAGTGGTTTCCGAAGGCCAAAGACTGCGCAGCAAGTTCCGGGGGAAGCCGATCCAACCGCGGAAATCGGTCAGGGGGAGAATCAGCCAATCGACCGCGCCACCGACCGGGAGCGCGGCGAACACGAAGAGGATTCCGCCGAACCCCAGCCAGACGAGGTAATGGAACAGGGCGATACCGAGCACCCGACGGCGAAACCGCTTCTTCCAGCGGGAGGCCCATTCATCCGTGTCTTCTCCGAAATCCATCCGGTAACAAAAAAAGCGCCCAATGAGGGCGCTCGGTGAAAATTATGGGGTGAAACCTATTTCTTGGCCGCGATGGCGTGTGCCAGGCGTGCCTTCTTGCGGTTTACGGTGGCCCAGTGGAAAACGCCGTTTTTCGAGCCCTTGTCCAGGGTTGAAAAAACCACGCTCAGCATACTGGTGGCAGCGTCGTTCTCACCGGCAGCGATGTGTGCGCGAAAGGTTTTTTCCAAGGTTCGCACGCGGCTTTTCACGTGGCGATTGCGGTCCGTTTTCTGCACATTGCTGCGCGTGCGTTTTTCGGCTGACTTCGTATTCGGCATAAAATCTTAATTACTTTTCTGACTTAAAGACGCGGGAAATTACCGGAATGTCGGATGATGTCAACGCTCGTTTCGGTCGGATTCCCTTTGCGCCCGCGGCGGTGGCAAATTACAACCTCTGCCATGAATTCCGGTATTATTTCCTTGATCGTCGTCTCTTTCGTCTGGCTGGGGGGGGCGGCTGATGTGTCCCCGAAACGGTTGCCGCGCGAAAATGTGCTGCTTTATCGTGCGGGAAAAGAGGTGCGAACGGCGGAATCACCAACGCAGTGGCAGGGCCGCAGGGCGGAGATCCTCGCCGCAATGCAGAGCGTGATGGGACCGTTGCCAGGGAAGAAGAAGAGTGTTCCGTGGGATGTGAAGATCGAGGAGGAGGCCGATTGCGGGAGCTATGTCCGCCGGCTGATCACCTACGCATCTGAACCCGGTTCGCGGACTCCAGCCTATCTGTGCATCCCCAAAGCCGCATTGAACGGAGGCAAAAAAGTGCCGGCGATTCTTTGCCTTCATCCAACTGACAACAAAATCGGACACAAGGTGGTGGTCGGCTTGGGGGGGAGGGCAAATCGTCAATACGCGCAGGAACTCGCCGAGCGCGGCTATGTCACACTGTCCCCGGGTTACCCCATGCTGGCGAACTATTGGCCGGACGTGCTCGGACTTGGGCACGAGAGCGGGACGATGAAAGCGATCTGGGACAACATCCGCGGGTTGGATTACGTGGCGACGCTTCCCTTCGTGGACACGAGCCGTGGATTCGGCGCGATCGGGCATTCACTGGGTGGGCACAACTCGGTCTACACCGCCGTCTTTGATGAACGCATCAAAGTGATTGTCACCAGTTGTGGACTGGATGCCTACACTGACTACTTTGACGGGGATGAAAAGAGATGGCTCCCGGAAAAGGGATGGTGTCAGACCCGTTACATGCCGAAGCTCGCGAACTATCGCGGCCGCTTGCAAGAGATCCCCTACGACTTCCATGAAATGATCGCCGCCCTCGCACCGCGTACCTGCTTTATCAATGCCCCGCTGGGGGACAGTAACTTCCGTTGGCGAAGCGTGGATCGCGTGGTGGCGGCAGCCGGCGCGGTGTACAAACTCCACGGCAAGTCAGACAACCTGATCGTCGATCACCCCGATTGCAGCCACGATTTCCCTGATGAAATGCGGGAGAAGGGGTATGGACTGATCGAACAGGTGTTGGGGCGGCCGTAGCCGCCCGCCTGCATTTGGGAGCTGGCCCAGTCGGAACCCCTGTGGCTGGAAGTTGCGCCAAAGGTTTATTGTGAGCGCTGGCGACTGGCAAGTGCCGCCAAATCAAGCACCCAAAAAGATCACCGCTGGTTGCCCCTGCGTCCGTTGGAGCGGGTAGCGAGGTTTACGTGAAGCTCAGATGTACAACGCCTTGTGCAGTTCCTTTACCAACTGCGTGGTGACGATGTAGCGCTTCTCCGGATCGTGATTGAGACATTTCATCACGATATTCTGCACGGCGATGGGGATGTCGTTGTTGTAGGAGCGGGGTGGGGGGATCTCGTATTTGGGATCCATCTGACGGCGAAGAACTTCCTCGACGGTGTTGCCATCGTAGGGTTTTCGGAAGGTCAGAATCTCATACATCGTCACGCCAAAGGCAAACTGGTCAGCGCGGTGATCCAGCGGCTTCTTCATGAGCTGCTCGGGTGCCATGTAGGCGGCTGTGCCGGCGTTGGTCTTGAGTCTGATGGGTTTGTCAGGGCGGGGGAGGGAGAGATCAAAATCACAGATCCGGATGTCTCCGTTGCCGGTGACCATCACGTTTTCCGGTTTGACATCCAAGTGCATGTAGCCCTCGTCATGGATGTGATCGAGGCCTTCTGCTAGGTCGATGAGGATGTTGCCGAGAAATTCGCTCAGAATCGGATCGTGGCGTCCCAGCAGCTGCTTGATGTTCGCGCCTTCGACGTAGTTCATCAAGAGGTAGGGGCGCTTTTCGATTCGCCCGTGGTGCAGGTAATCGATCACATAGGTGTGGTCATGAACCTTCTGTAGAATTTTGCAGCCGTTCTCAAATGTCTTTTCCTCGGCGCTTTTGAAAAGGCCGCCGCGTTGGTTCAACAATCGGCGAAGTGCAAAATGTTCGCCATTTTCGTTGGTGGCTGTCCAAATTTCGGACATTCCACCTTTGTTGATCATTTCATGAAGACAATAAGGACCAAATAATTCGGGTGCTGATGCGTGCCATTTTTTTCCATTGCTCTTTGTGTCTGCTGCCATGTCTGCAAAATCTTGATATATCCCACTGTCTTGTTGGTGCTGTGAACCTGCTCATCCGGATCTCTCGTCGGATGAGCAAAGCAGGAGACTAGCAAAATCCGGACCTGTCTGGTTTAAAAATCAATTTCCTTGGCGAATATTTTTCGTCCGCTTTAATCATCCCATGCGCCTGCTTCCGGCACTGGGCCTGTATTTTATCACTGTTTTCATCGGCGGGGCGCTGCTCGCACCGCTGTTGCATGCCGTGCTCGCTTGGGCGTCGGAACCACTTTCGTTCCTTGAGAAACTCGCTAATCAGCCTTTCCATCGCTATGTCAATCGGTGTTTTCTCGTGCTCGCGATTTTGGGGCTTTGGCCGTTGTCGAGGTTGGCGAAGCTTTCCGCCGCCGAGGCGGGGTGGTGTCGGAGTCCATCCTGGAAGCGGATGCTGGCCGCGGGGCTATGCGTGGGATTCGCGTCTCTTGCGTTACCAGCGATCATGTGTGTGGGGACCGGTCAACGGCTCTGGCAGTGGCCCGGGGATGCCGGTCACATCATGAAACATTTTGGAAACGCGGTGGGCGCGGCGGTGTTGGTGTCGGTGTTGGAGGAAGCGGTTTTTCGGGGTGTGCTTTTTGGTACGTTGCGTAAGCATGGCCCACTTGTCGTGGCCGCACTGTTCAGCAGCGGGGTGTATGCGTTGGTGCATTTCTTTGAGCGCACGCGGCATGAAGGCGATGTGATCTGGTCGTCCGGGCTCGCGATTCTGCCGAAAATGCTGTGCGGCTTTGGTGATTGGCAGGTGGTGATCCCGGGGTTCTTCAGCCTGATGGTGGCGGGATTGATTCTCGCAGCGGCCGTGCATAGAACCCGAAGTCTGTATTTTTCGATCGGCGTGCACGCGGCGTGGATCTTCTGGTTGAAGACCTTTGGTTTTTTTACGCAGGCTGCACCTGACGGTAACGCGTGGCTGTGGGGGACGGGTAAGCTGATAGATGGCTGGTTCGCGCTCTTGGCGCTGCTGCTGACGTGGTGGTTGGTGGTTAAATGGAATTTCTTTTTGCCAAGTTCGAACGAGGAGACTGACGATGGGGATACGACTGGGAGAATGGGGCAATAGCCTGGCGCACTTTGTATTTCCCGAGACCTGCCAGGTGTGTGGGGAGCGACGCGCGGGCCCTGCGACCGGGTATGTGTGTGAGGACTGCTGGCAGGGCGTTCGGTTGGTGGAATCCCCGTTTTGTGACAAATGTGGACTGCCGTTTAAGGGCGCAATTGATCGCGGTTTTGAATGTGCGAACTGTCGTGAACTCGATCTGAGGTTTGATTTTGCTCGAAGTGCCGCTCTCGGAAACGACTTCCTCAGGGAGATTATCCATCGATTCAAATATGATGGTGCCCGGTATTTTGGGACGTTTTTGGGTGAATTGCTGAGTTCTGCGGCGGGCCCGATACTGGCTGGGGGTGGCTGGGATGAAATTGTGCCCGTTCCGCTCCATCGACTTAAGCTACGGGAACGGGAGTTCAATCAGGCCGATCAGTTGGCCCGGTTTCTGAGTGATTCGTGCGGGATTCCATCGAGTCCGCACAGGTTGATTAGGACCGTTCCGACGCAGACCCAGACCCGCCTTTCGCGCCGGCAGCGGACGGAGAACGTGAAGAGTGCGTTCGTGCTCGGGAGAGCTGACGAGCTGCGGGGCAAGTCGATCGTGCTGCTTGACGACGTGCTTACAACCGGTGCCACGACGAGCGCGTGCGCCAGGGTCTTAAAACAGGCCGGGGCGGAACGCGTGTGTGTCTGGACCGTAGCGCGGGCGACCTTTGCGCCGCAGTTGGTGTGAAACGGGATGCTGTGCGCGAAAAAAAAGTGCGGTTGGAGACGCCGGAGTCCCTGCTGAACGGGCGGGGTTGCAAAAGCTCCAAGCCTCAAACCCCAAATAGGCTTCAAACTCCAAGCACCAATCCGCGATGGTGGGCCAAAAGCATGCGCCTCGGATTGAAATTTGCAGCTTGGATTTTCTTTGGATCTTGGGTTTTGGAGTTTGGAGTTTCACACGGCGTTGCCTTCGCGTCCGGATAGATTCACCCACCGGGATGGTGATCCTTCCATTTGGGACTTGGAGTTTGTTTCCTTTCCCGGTTAGCTATGGCACTGATGTTGAGCGTTGCGGAACAATTGCGCGCCGCGCGTGAAGCGCGGAAATTGACCGTTCATCAGGTCGCGGATGCCACGAATATAAAGACTGAGCATATCCGTTCCCTGGAGAACGGTGACTATGCCCCGTTCAGCGCGCCTGTTTACATCCGTGGCAACGTCAAGGCGCTGGCTCGCACACTGAATCTCGATCCCGCCCAGATTCTCAGCGAGCTGGACGTGGAACTTTCCCAAACGCAGGAATTCAGCGCGCCTCCGAGCCTTTCCGATGGCAACAAAGGGTTCCTTGATTGGCTCATGCTGCAGATCAGCAAGCTGCAACTCCAAATCTTACTTCCATTCATTGTCATCGCCCTCCTCGTAGGGTCCATAATCGCCGGATATTCGTACTGGCGACATCGGCAAAGCAAAGATCCCTTGGCTGGCCTGGGTGAGGGGATCTATCAGAAAGCAATCCCTATCGGCGGCCAATATCTGCCGTTGCCCGAAGGTGCCACGAACGCAAACTCGCGTTAGGCCCGTTCTCTTCACATTTTGAAACCCACTCCCAAAGTAAAGCGCACGACGAAAGTCGGCATGATCTCACTTGGCTGCGCCAAAAACCTCGTGGACGCTGAAATCATGCTCGGGTCCCTGCAGGAACGCGGCATTGAGATCATCGAAGACACCGAGAAGGCCGATGTGGTGATTGTGAACACCTGTTCCTTCATCGACTCCGCGCAGGAGGAGAGCGTCGATACGATTCTCGAGACCGACAATCGGCGAATGCATGGCAAGAAGAAGCAGGGCCTGATCGTCTCGGGCTGCCTGCCTCAGCGGTTCAAGGAGGAACTGCCGGAATTGCTTCCCGAAGTGGATGCCTTCATGGGAATTGACCAGGTTCGCGACATTCCTGAAATCGTCGAACAGGCGCTGAAAAACCGGGGAAACAAGCTTGCTGCCAAGCGCAAGCAGGGCAAGCAAGGCACGGCGAGCAAGAAGAAGGTTTCCAAACGGTTGGCGGAAATCGACTCCGGAAAAGCGTCAACGTCACACGAGAACGACGAGGCCATCCGTGGCACCGACTCGTTCGGCAAGACCAAGCAGGTCCTTGTCCCAGGCGAGCCTTTCATCGAAGTCACCAAGCGGCCGAATTACATTCCCGACGTCGCCACGCCGCGATATCGCCTGACTCCCAAGCATCTGACGTATCTGAAGATCGCAGAGGGCTGTAACCATCCCTGTAGCTTTTGCATCATACCGCGCATGCGTGGCACGCATCGCAGCCGCCAGCAGGATGATGTGGTGGCGGAGGCGAAGCGCTTGATCAAGGATGGCGTGAAGGAGATTAATCTGATTTCCCAGGACACCACCTACTACGGATTGGACCTGCGGAAGAACGCGTCGCGGGCGATTGCCTCCCCAGAACGTTTCTCAGCGGCGGCGAACGCCCTTCCTGCCGATGCCACCACCATCAGCTCGCTGCTCCGCGAACTGAATTCACTGCGGGGTGATTTCTGGATCCGGATGCTTTACACGCACCCGGCGCATTGGACTCCGGAGCTTATCCAGACGATGGCTGAATGCCGGAAGGTCGCGAAGTATGTCGACATTCCCCTGCAGCATATTCATCCCACCATGCTCCAGCGCATGCGGCGGGAAACCAGCAGTGATTACATCAAGGAGTTGATCGCGGAGATTCGTGCCGGAGTTCCTGGGATCGCATTGCGAACCACCTTCATAGTCGGCTTCCCGGGCGAGACGGAAACGCACTTTGACGCGTTGCTCGATTTCATTCGCGATACTCGCTTTGAGCGGTTGGGGGTGTTCGCCTATTCTCAGGAAGAGAAGACCGTGGCGGGAAAGATGACCCGGCAGATTCCGGACGAGACCCGTCAGGAGCGTCGGGCCTTGGCGATGGCGGAGCAGCACGACATCGCGCGTGAGCTTTCAGAGGGATGTGTCGGTCGCAAACTCAAGGTGTTGGTCGAGGGCAAGGCCACTGACGACGATCTTGAACAGTCCAACATAAGCTCCTGGGAACATGGTCTCATTCGCGATGAAACCGTACCGGCTGCACGACTGAAGGGGCGCTACCAGATTTCTCGTGGTGAATCAGATGCACCTGACATCGATGGACGTGTCTACATCAGGGGCAACAAACTGCCAGTCGGCAAATTCGCGAAAGTGAAGATCGTCGGCCACACCGACTACGATCTGATCGCCGAACCGCTGTGATCGGAGCCAGGCGACCTGCTTGTCATTCTAATCTGATCGAGTTCGCGGCTCCCAAGGCGAGTATCTTGGCCGGCACCCTTGTCTCTCGACGATTGTCGGGGAATTTATCCCGTTAGGTGTCCCGGCCAAGTTTGGGGGCAAAGCCGGTGTGAATGAACTTCTACCCAGACGCGATTGATCGGTGTCATTCCCCACTGATCTTGCTTTCAATGGGGACTATTCCCCCATTTAAACAATCGCCACAGAAGATACAGCATCGCTTGGTGCGTAAGTCGTTTATAATCAACGATCTACAATAATTTTCGGATTGGCACGATGGTTGCAGTAGGAGTTGGTAGACAGAGAATTTAAATCAAATCAAAATCATGAAAAACACAAAAAAAACCATCCTCGCCCTCGCCCTCACATTCTCACTCGCTGGAGTGGTTGGAGCTGCTGATCGGCCCAAACCGCCCGAACGTCCCACCGACACTCCTACGACCGACCGACCGACCGACCGACCGACCGACCGTCCGACCGTAACAGTTACTGTCAAACGTCCGGAACGTCCTAGTGATGCCGACCGCCCGACTGTTGCCCGTCCGGAATTGCCAGATGGCCTGAAGGCTGCGATTGCAAAGTTTGAGGCCGCCAAGGATGCGTTCCGCGATGGCGTGAATGAGATCCGGACCAACGAGGATCTGACAAATGAGCAAAAGCGTGAAGCATTGAAGGATCTGGCCGAAGTTCGTGTGCGACTTGCCAAGCAGGCTCTTCGCATCAAAAAGACGGTGAGAAGTATCAAGGAAAGTGTTCGCGACGTGAAGAAACGCCTGACCAGTCGTGACAAGGTCGTTGAAGCAGCTGCCGAAGCTGCCAACTCCGGTGGCACCGCAGCAGCCGGCCGCCGCGGCGGACAGGACTGAACCAATCTTGAATTCCAGACCGGGCGGCTCTATAAGCCGCCCGGTTTTTATGTACGGTACGAATCTGAAGTTGATTGCCCTTTGCTCCGGTGTAGCCCTGTTCGCGGCGAACTCGCCGGCGCAATCAACTCAGCCCGCTCAATCATCCCAGTCTGCTGATCCCAGCGAACTGGCTGACATTGATCTGAGCGTCCCGGATCTTTCCCTGCCTGATCTGACGCTCCCAGGACTGGTTAAAGACGTGTACAAGCCGCCGGTTTGGAATACCTTCGTCACTTACCAGCTCGGGGGAGGATTTAAGGATAACATCGCGATTAGTCCGCTGCGGCCAGAATCGAGTCCGGTCCTCCGCAATCTGTTCGATGTCACATTCATGCGTCTGCCGACGGATGGCGGTCAGTTCTTTGTGCTCAGTTCCTGGGACGATGTTCGCTACGTCACTGGCGAGGACGTCGACAAAGAGCAGACGGGCCTGGTGCTGGCGCAGTACAAACGCGAAACCGAATCAGGTTGGGATATTTCTGCCGCCGGCCAATACGTTTATCAGAATCAGGTGCTGGATCTGTCGAGCACACTCGCCATCCCGCAGATTTTGAAGGTTGAAGGGAACACCTTTGCCGGGACCACCACATTTCGTCGGTTCATGATTGGCAGATGGTGGGCTGAGCTGGAGTTGGAACTTTCGCGCCAGGACTTCCTCGCCCCGTTGGATGACTACTGGGAATTTGGTCCGCGCGTTGAGGTTGCCAAATGGTGGGGAAAGAACGAGTTCGCGCTCAGCTACGAACTCCAGCACCGCGGATATGATAATCGCGGAGAACCCGAGACCGATGGCTTCGACCGACCCGGCACCGGCCTGGAGTTTTTGCAACACGAGATCGAGTGGCGCTGGGTACAAAACTGGGACGCGAATCGAACCTGGCGCACGACCACGAAGGTTCGCCGGGAACTGAGCAAGGATAACGGCGCCGGCTTTTACAGCTACCGCCGTTGGCGCGTGTCCGAACAGATCCGCTATCGGAAGGGCGACTGGGATCTGGGTCTGGAGTTCGGTTGGTCCACCTATGTTTACCCCGGGCAGGTGCGGGCGGAGGGTGAGGAGGGGCGACGCCAACGCAATGACTGGTTGGTGAACCTGCGCGCGGTTCGCTCTTGGAGCAGTCGCTGGAAATCCTATCTCGAATACGATTATGAACTTTCGTCCTCGAATCTGGCGGACACGAGTTACAGCGCGAACTTCGTTCAGGCCGGCGTGATTTTCGAATACTGAGATGAACGGACGACCACAAAATCGAAACCGCAATCGAGACCGTTGGCAGCTCGTTGGTCTGCCCATTCTGGTGATTGGTCTGACTTTGGGAATCCTCGCCGGAACCATCTGGTATGGGCGTTCCCAGGTGTTGTTGCGAATCGAACAACAGCTCATCGATCGCGATGGCGAGATCCTGCTCGAAGTCGCGCAGATGAGGAAAGCTGAAGCGACCGTGTTCGGCACGGTTGAGGAGCCCGGAGATCAGTTCAACCTGGCGCTTGAGATCGCCGATCTGGAGGGAATCATGGGGTTCAGGATTTTTGCAGCTGACGGAAAATTCGGGGAGGCGTTCCCTCCCGGAATGCTGGCCGGGGAGTTGGATTCGGGTGCGTTGAAGCAGCTCGAACATATGGAGCCGGTGAGCCGGTTTCATCCCGCCGTGACCCTGACCGGGCAATTTGTAGATAAAGAATACGAGGGGAAGATCTATCCGATTCTTGAGGTGAACATCCCGCTGTATGAAATCAGCGCAGACCAACAGGTGCTCCACGGGATCGCCCAGTTCATCATCGAAGGACACACCATTGAGAAAGAGTTTTTCGCCCTCGATAAAAACCTTCGGGAGCAGGCGATCACCGCGTTTGCCGTCGGTGGGTCCATCATCGCCCTAAGTCTGATCTGGGCGTTCCGGCGCATACGCAAATACACGGAGGATCTGCGGCAGGCCAATCGGGAACTGGCGCTTTCGGCTCGCACCTCCGCGCTTGGCGCGGTGACTGCCCACCTCATCCACGGCCTGAAGAACCCTCTGTCCGGTCTCCATAACTTCGTCTCTACCGGCTCAGCGGATGGCGGGGGAGCGGACTGGGAATCAGCCAAGGCGGCCACCCGCCGCATGCAGACCCTGATCGCTGATGTGGTCGCTGTTCTGCGTGAGGAGGAGTCGGGCGTGCAGTATGAACTGGAAATTGGTGAACTGCTGGAAATGGTGACCGGCAAGACACTGACTTTGGCCAACGAGCTTGGTGTAACCCTGGAAATCGAAAAACTGCCCAAAGGAAAACTCAACAATCGGAACGCGAACCTGGTTTCGCTGGTGCTTGTGAATCTCGTTCAGAACGCGCTGCAAGCCACCCCGCGTGGCTCGGGCGTGCGGATTTGCGTGGCTCGTACGGAGGAGGAGTTCACCTTCAATGTCTCGGATGAAGGCACCGGGCTTGCGCCTCACCTTCGGGCTACGCTGTTCACCCCTTGTTCTTCGACGAAAGAGGGAGGCAGCGGTTTGGGACTCGCGATCAGTAAACAGTTGGCAAATCACCTCGGCGCCCGACTCGAGCTGGTTTCGTCAAATACCAATGGCACGACCTTCGTTCTTGCCGTTCCGCTGGTCGCGTTTACGGAGAATACCCGATTGCTTTTTTCCTGAGGCCGACGAGTAATACCAAACCATCAACATGAAAACCCGACCGACCCCCCGCATATCCGTTTTCGCCGGACCCGTGTTTCTGCTTACTTTAACGGCAGTCCTTGCCGCGCATACACTCCCCGCCGCCAACTCTCAAAATCTGCGTTGGCGATTTTCAAATCCCGAGCCTCATGGCAACAACATCTTCAAGATGGGGTACTCGTCGAGTCTGGGCATGGCCGTCAGCGTGGCGGAGCGCGGCCAGTTCCACTACAGCCTGGATTTGGTGAATTGGGAGCTTGGAGAAAGCCACACGAACAAGGCGCTTCGCGGCGTCACGTTTCTCAACGACCGGTTGATCATCACCGGGCAGGAAGGCCTGGTCATGTGGGGGGATTCAGTCGAAAACGTTCAGATCGGCAATATTACCCCAACAGGAAATTGGCTCGAATCTGTCGCTGCGAATACGAATCTAGCCGTTGCCGTGGGCGACCTCGGGGCGATCTACACCAGTCCTGACGGGATGAATTGGACGGTCCGATCGAACCCGACCACCGATTGGCTCCGGTCAGTCGCGTGGAGCGGTGCGGAGTGGGTCGCTGTCGGAGAGTCCGGTCGGGTGGTCACCAGTAATGGTGGCATCGTGTGGACTGCCCCCGTCCAAGTAACAACGGCTCACCTCAATAACGTGGCGTTTGTGAACGGAGCGTTCTATGCCGTGGGTGCCGGCGGAGTTTCGATCACCAGTATTGACGCTGCAACCTGGACCGTGGAGACGACCCCGGCCACTGAGGATCTCTACTTTGTCACGACGGCTGGTGCGCTGACGCGCCTTTACGCCGGCGATTCAGCAATCTGGTATTTCAATGGGACAACGTGGGTGTCGCAAATCGGCGGGCCCGCGGCCACTTCCCCACCGGACTGGACCTACTTTACGGGGTTGGGATTTACGGACTCGTTCCTGTTGGCAGGCGATACCGGGATGCTCGTAGATGGCGTTCGCGCCGGGCAGACCTTCAACTGGGAGCAGACCACGCCGGGGCCCCGGCTTTGGCTCTGGGACATGGTCTACACCGGCAATGATTACGTTTCGGTGGGCGAATTCGGCACGGTTATGACCAGCAGCGATGGTGTAAACTGGGCATTGGAACTATCGCCGGAATCCGCCACGAATACCATTTTGCTGGGCGTGACGGGCGATACCAATCTAATCGTGGCGGTCGGCGAGAACGGCTACATCACATTCTCAACCAATTCTTTTTCAACGGTGATCACAACCAATCAGCAGGGTGGCAATGTGACCAATCAGGTCAGCAACCTGGGGTTGATCTGGCACGAGGCGAACTCGCCCACGGCACAGACTTTGCAAGGGATAGCCTCGTTCAATGGGGTGTATTATGCCGTCGGCAATGAAGGCGCGCTCATCGACAGCTCAGACGGGACCAACTGGAACCTTGGCGACCCGCTTGGAAGCGTGACGCTCAGCGGATTGGCAGCGAGTTCCGATCGCTTGGTCGCGGTTGGTGACAATGGCGCAGCATTCATCAGTCTGGATGGCGCGATGTGGTTCAATGCCAATGTCCCGATCAACGGAAACTGGCTCTACAAGATCCGCTACCTCAACGGAAACTTCATTGTCGTCGGCGAGAACGGAACCATCCTGACCAGCACTGACAACGGAAATACGTGGGATACGCGGACCAGCGGCGTCGCCAATTGGCTGAACGATGTGACCTACATCGGCGACACCTACTATGTGTGTGGCAATCAGGGGACCGTGCTGAGCAGTACCAATCTGGCGACGTGGACCCAGCTCGACATGATCACCGGCAAATCGCTCTACGGGGTTGCCAGCAATGGTGGCCAGATGGTGGTCGCCGGAGTCGAAGGCATCACCTTGCGTAGCAATCCATTGGCGAATACCAACCCGGTGCAGGTGGTGAGCTTTGATCTGGTGGATAGCACCAACGAAGTTCAGACGCTGTTCCTCTTTGGCGGCGCGACTGACCAACAATTCACTTTGGAGAAATCGTCGGTGCTCGGGCCGATGGCGAATTGGCAGTCACCGCTGGAGCTCGAATTGAAGGACAAATCCGGGACGTTGATTTACTTCGAGAATCTCCCCACGAACAGTCCACCGCCGGTGGAATACTACCGCACCCGGCTCGTCCCCGAACCGTGAGGTTTGTCAGGTCGTCCGCGCAGGCGCTCGAAATGCTACGACATTTTTCGCCGGATCGATTTCAATCCGAGACGCGGGAAAAGACGTCGGCAGAACTCCAGACTTTGTTCCAATTCGCTTCGTTGGTGATCCCGGCTTGCCCGCGCGGCCATGCGGGCGGGCAAGCCGGGGATGGGTTCACCGCAGTTTGCCGTGACCATAAACTTCACGAAGTCTTCAGCCGAGAGATCCCGATAGCCTTTCCAGAAACTCTCTTTGCAAAAGACGATCGGAATTGGCCGCCCTGAAATCGTTTCGATGATGACGGGGACCTTGGGGCAGAGTTCCACGTAGCGGCGAAAGAACTTCTTCCAATCCACCAAGCCTTCGCCCATCGCGGTCCACTGCAAGGTCGCACCACCTTCGGAAATCCAGACGTTCGAATCTCGGAAGCCCGTGGATACGGTATACGGCCCCAACGTTTCGAGAGCTTCGAGCGGGTTCTCCAGCGCCCACAGCGCGTTGCCCGCGTCGAATACCGCCCCCACGTAATCGCTGCCGGCCGCTTTGATCAGCTGCAAGACCTCGCTGGCCCGCATGTCTCCGGCATGATTTTCAATGCCGATCTTCACACCACTGTCGCGGGCCTGGGAGCGCACCGCCTCGAACACCCTGAGCGTTTCTTCCATCCGGGCCTGGATCCCGCCGTCAGAGTACCTGTCTTCGATCCGGCCCAGAACGCAGCGGGCGACCGGAGAACCTACCGCTTTGGCGATTCGGATGGTCTCCCTTAGCTGGTTCTCCGCAGAGCCTTTGGACCGGTCAAACATCACCGATCCCGGACAAACACTTAGTGTGCCGACGTGAATCGAAAGACCGAGTTCATGGGCGCGACTGCGAAACTCCCGCAGTGCGCCCTCGGTGTTGCGGCGGAAGACTCCCAGATCCGACAGGAACAGGTGGCTGACCTTCAGGTTCACCGCGTAGTCGAGCAATTGCTCCGCATTCCAACGGAATCCACGAATCGCGTAATTGTCGAACCCAAGGTCCAATGACATCCGCCGGATTTGTCATACATCCGCTCCCCTGACGATTGAAATCGGAGGTGTCAGCCGTCGTTGCCAATCGATTCGGTCGGGCAACCCAACAACGCTTCCTTCGATCTCGAATGCCTCGGAATCTTGCCTGAACGAAATTCCGGATGCCGGCTTCAGAGTTTTGTCTGAAGGGCTTGCAGCGAAGGTTTCTTCGTGAGTGTTGTCGGGTTGATCGTTCACGTAACGGTGATGGCGCGTGTGTGAGGAGGTCAGGAGGAACGCTGGGCGGTCGCAAGGACAGAGGCATCGAAGCGCGATGCGGGCGTGAGTCGGAGCCTTCGCTTCTTTCCGTCCCAAAGGAGCGCGCGCTTTGCGCGGTTCCTTGACTCTCCGGCCTCTATCTGGACTACTCCGCCCGGATAAGGTTGGTGGATCAGTGAAGCGATACCCCGGCCAGATAATTCATGAAAAAATTCATATTGATGTTGGGGCTGACCATGGTTTTCAGTCTCGTAGCACGCGCTGCGGAATCCACCGACTCTGATCTGGAATCCAAAGAAGCCGGGCTGAAAAAGTTCCTGGCGAAATACAATTGGGTGTCAGGTCCGAACACCGGACAGTTGGCTGACGTTGCCTCGATCGAAGTTCCCGAGGGATTCATGATGTGTGACGGCAATGATACCCGATCGATTCTGGCGGCCTTTGGGAACGTTCCCGGCACCAAGGAATTGGGTTTGCTCGCTCCCGAATCCCTGGACTGGTTCATCGTGTTTGAGTTCGATCCGATCGGGTATGTGAACGATGATGAAAAGGACAAACTCGATGCCGCTGGGATGTTGAAGTCCATTCGCGAAGGAACGGAATACGGCAATGAAATGCGCGCGAAGCAGGGAGTTCCGCCAATGAAGATTCTGGGCTGGGATGTAAAACCCCGATTTAACGACGAGACGAAATTGCTGGAATGGGCGATCCTCGCCGAATCCGGGACCGACCAGGTCCTCAATCACAATACGCGCGTTTTGGGTCGCCGCGGCGTGATGGAAGTGGCACTGGTGATCGGGCCCGAGATCGTGAAGGAAACCATGCCGGTATTTTACAAGTTGCTGAAGACCTTCAAATACGCGGAAGGCCAGAAGTATGCGGAATTCAAAGAAGGTGATTCGGTTGCCAAATACGGTCTCGCTGCTTTGGTCGTCGGCGGTGCCGCCGTTGGCGCTGGCAAGCTCGGCCTGTTCGCGTGGTTTGCGGTCATGTTCAAGAAGCTCTGGAAGCTCATCGTGATTGGTGTGGTCGCCATTGGTGCCGGTATCAAGAAGTTGTTCTCCGGAGTGGTTAGCCGGGTGGATGATCAGCCGGGTGACGACCGGAGCTGAGGCGGAGCACCGAGGCCAAATCCTGATCATTCCCCGGTGCCCGTCCGTGGGCACCCTCGAGTGCTGCCCCGCAGGCAGCGACTCCCTTTGTTGTTGCCAGCCGCATGTTGTGAGGGAATGAACAGAGACCTCATCCATGGGTGACCAGCAAAGCATGTTTGTGATACTCGCAGTGTTTTATGCACTGGAGTGTCTGCTATGGCTGCCGCGCGGCTGCGTGGCGTTCATGGTCACGATTGGTGATCGTTTCCGCCTCCGTTATCCTCGCGATTTTCTGGGGAACCATCGCGGTGCGTTCGTGGTGAAACCCCTGCTTCCGTTGGGGACGACACATTGCGCTGCCCCCATGCCCATCGCTCTCGCGCCCGAAGGCATCGTCTATGAACTCGTTGCGAATGTTCATGCCGGCGAATCTCCGGTCACGACGGGCCGCTGCCTGCAATGGAGCGAGCTGAAATCGATCAAAGCGAAGGGGAAGGCAGTGGTGATCAACGGCCTGAGATGGTGGAAGACGCCCGCAGCTCCGATTGCTGCCAGACAGGCAAAGGAACTTCGCGCGTTGCGTGACACCGACGAAGCTGACCGTTCGGCCGCAATCGAGAGTTGGCTTGCCGACGGATTTGATTCCCATGCACTGGCGGAAGTGACTGCTGACGTGAAGGGGCAGGGGAGGGTAATTGGGATCTTGGGCTCAATCCTTTTTGTATTTGTGAACCTCGGTTTGCTGCCACTCGCGTTCATGTTCGCCTTCACGCCGCTCTGGGGCTGGATCATCGGGTTGGCGCTTCTGCAAACCACCACGATCACCCACCTGTTCCATCGCGCCCACAGCCGACTGTACCCGGATGCGGGGGATGAACGATTCACCGCCGCGCTGACGATGCTGCTTTTTGCCCCGGCTGCCATGCGGGCCAAGGACGGGCTCGTGTTGCCAGCTTTCAGTCGGTTCCATCCACTCACAGTCGCAGCTGCCGTGATGCCGGCTGTAACAGGTCGGCACTATGCCGCTTTCCTGCTGCGCGAACTCAGGCACACGCAGCGCCCGGCAGCGCCCGGCATTGCTCGCCAGATTTCGGACTGGTATCGGGAACGACTGACTTCGGGCATTGAGAAATTTTGCGAATCGAACAGCTGGCCTACCGATGAACTGTTACGTCCGCCAGAACGATCTGATCCGGATTCCCAGACCTACTGCCCACGTTGCCATTCCGAGTTCGTCGTAAAACAAGGAACCTGCCTCAGCTGCGGCGGAGTCGGCTTGTTGAACTTCGAAGCAAAAGTCGAATAGTCGATGTGACGTCCCGGAGGATGGGCATTTCTGTCCGTCCAGTTGCGCATGACCATCGAATCCACGCCATGGTGGCAGGCAAGACGCTTAAACCAAATACGATTTGGATTTTGAAGCCGACGCATTCTCCGGCATCCTCTCCACCATGATTCCGATCCGAACTCTTGTGATGCTGCTCCTCTGCACTTCCGCGATCTTCGCAGCCAAACGTCCCAACATTCTCGTCGTGATGGTGGACGACCTGGGCTTCTCAGATATCGGCTGCTACGGAAGCGAGATTGAAACTCCCCATCTCGATCAACTCGCACGCAACGGTCTCCGCTTCAACCAGTTCTACAACACCGCCAAATGTCACTCCTCCCGGATCAGTCTGCTCACGGGTCGCTATGCGTATCAGGCGGGGAACACCAGTCTGAATCGCGGCACCACCTCCGCCGAGGTCTTGGGAGACGCCGGTTACTTCACTGCGATGACGGGCAAATGGCATCTTGATCAACAGCCAACCGATTTCGGATTTCAGCGATACTTCGGACACCTGAGTGGCGCGTGCAATTTCTACAAAGGCGACAAGACCTTCCGCCTGAACGGCGAACCATGGCAGGTCCCGGCGAGTGGCTTCTACACCACCGTAGCGATGGTGGACCACGCGCTGACCTTTCTTGAGGAAGCCCGAGCCTCCAAAAAGCCCTGGTATTTGTATGTCGCGTTCAACGCCCCGCATGCGCCGTTGCAACCGCTGAAGCAGGACTACGAGAAGTATGAAGGGCGATACGAATCCGGCTGGGATGCCGTCCGCGATCGTCGTCTCGCAAAGCAGCGTGAGTTGGGATTGTTTGGGCGCGATGCAAATCCCTCGCCCCGTCCCGATCACATCCCGGCGTGGAAGGATCTTCCCGCTGATCGGCAGAATTGGGAGCAGCGACGGATGACCGCCCTTGCGGGAATGATTGACCGGGTGGATCAGGAACTCGGTCGTCTGTTTGCCGATCTTCGCCAAGCGGGGGAGATGGACGACACATTGATCCTGTTTGTTTCCGACAATGGCGCGTGTCCCTACGATCGGCGCAGTCCAAAGATGGACGGCCAGCCCTACGATCCCGACGTGACATGGGGCGATTCGACCGGCTGGGCCTGGGCTCGGAACGCTCCGTTTCGTTACTACAAACAGAACCAATTCGAGGGCGGAATATGCACGCCGGCGATTGTGCATTGGCCGAATGGACTCAAGCTCGCGTCCGGTTCCTTCACCGATCAGCCAGCGCATCTGATTGATGTGCTACCAACGCTTGCTGCTGTTGGTGAGGCCAAGTTGCCTACGGTCTGGCCCGGGCGCGAACTCGAACCGGTTGCCGGGGTGTCGTTGTTGCCGCTGCTTCGGGGCGGGGAAATTCGAAATCGACCACCGATTCACTTTCTGTTCGGTGAAGATCGGGCACTGCGGGATGGCGATTGGAAACTGGCCAGCTTCCGTAGCCAACCTTGGGAACTCTACAACATCAGCCAGGATCGCACTGAGTTGAGCAACCTCGCGACCCGGCATCCGGACCGGGTCGCGAGTATGAGTCGGCAATGGCATGAGATGACCGCGACGGTTCTCAAGGCACCAAAGAAGTCGAACCTACCGGTCGCGGCCAAAGCGAGCGGGCATATTCATCCGGAGTGGACGGCGTTCGACCTGCCGCTGGCGGAGGTCGGCAAAGCTGATCGGAAACCCCGTCGCCCAGCCGCTCGTTCCCGTAGCACTGGAAAGGGTGGGATCCGAGCCCGGAAGGATACGAAGCTGAAGGTGATCGGAAAACAGCTGCACCTTGAATACAGCGGTGCGGACTCAGGCATAGCCATCGATCGGATTGGCAAACTGGATTCGGCCGGCCCCTACATTCTTTCCTTCCGGCTGAAGGCTGCTGCTGGCGACAGCGGTGAGATCTTCTTTCAGACGGATCCCAAGAAGAACTTGCCGAGTAGTCTCCGGGTGGAATTCGATATTCAGCCCGACGGCGAATGGCGTGCATTACGAGTGAGGCTCGACACGACCGAAATCCTCCTTGGCTTGCGTCTGGATGCCGGAGATCAGCCCGGCAAGGTCGTGATCAGCGATCTGACGTTAAGTCATCCCACTGAAGGCATTCTCCGAACCTGGCCCAAGTGATCGTCGTGTAGAATCGGGTTTCCATGAACTCCAGTCGGTCGGCCTGGGCTGACAACGGACCGGCCCTTCAGGGCTGTTTGTGACGGACGAGATTCCGGTGTGCGCCCGGTTAGATTTTGCTGGCTGCAATGTTCTCGAATCGGACCGTATTGCTGCTACGTTTCGCTCAATGCGCCGCGCCATCATTATTCCCGCCATCCTGCTTGTCTTCTCAGTGAACACCGCGCTGGGCTGGGGACAGGGGCATCGGTTGATTCGGGAATGGGCGGTCGCGCGATTGCCGGAATGGCAAACAAGCTGGATTGGTGAAGAGAATCTCCGGCGGCTCTGTGCGGACTACAAATCACTGCAGGACCGGCATGCCGGAGGCAAGGCACCGGAGTTGGACCCATACTGCAAGGTACCTGGAGTGCGCCTTTCGTTGCACGATGTGAACGGGCCAACCGCAAGTGCACGCGGGATGGTTTGGTATCTTGATCAGATTGTCGCGCATCTGAAGCGAGGCGATACCGACGAAGCGATGAAGTTCCTTGGGGTGCTTTGCCACTGGAACGAAGACCCCGGCTGCCCCTCCGCGCATAGCAGCCCGATCAGTGAAGAGCAGCTCAAGATCTTGCTGCCACCTCCCACCGACAAGGCACGCTACAATTACCTGTATGGTGCGGGTGGAATTGCCGACATCGGAAAATACACGATCCCGGAGGGATCCTACGAGCCACGCCTGCTGGGACGAACCATCGATGAGGTCGCCTTACGGATTTACCAGCATCAACGACTGCTGGAGCGTGGCGCGGCGGCTCGGATCATTCCGCTGGTCCAAGATATGATGTATGGCGATGGCAACAAAGCGGCCGCCGAGCGCGCTGCTGCAGCGGCGGCGAATGCGCGTCATATCTGCGATGTCATCCACACCTCGCTTTGTCTTGCGAAGAGTCGTTTCGATGGCGGACGTAAGTTGGATGAGCCGCAATCGCTTACCGAATGGTTGCCTGATCCTACCAAAAAACGGGCCCCACATCCGTACTACGTGACCGGGTTTCTGACGAACCAGGCGCTGGACGCGAAACGGAAATTGCATCCTTTGCGCTTCGCTGCTGGCGCAGGACAGATCAGGCGCGGCTTCGGAACCGGGGCACCATTCACGATCAGTTACACCCTCGCTCCAAATCCGTACCGGAGATTCAGCGTGCAAGTTGGTTTTCATTCCGCAGCTGCTGCCAACGGTGCGGTAAGTTTCGAAATCCACGCGAACGGAAAAACTATCCACCGGACCCTAATGCTACGGGTAGGTGGGGCACCGATCGAAATCGATGTCGAACTGCCGGAGAGTGAGATTCTCAAACTCGCGTTGGTTACGGTGCCTGAAGACGCTGCCGATTCGCTGGCAAACCTCGTTGTTTGGGCTGAGCCAACTCTCCGGCGGTAGGCCATGCAGCGGAATTCGTGGCAATTCCGCAGGCAGATTCCGGTTGCAAAGACGGAGTTGCCATCTTTTCCTTACGGCAGTTTTTGAAATTCAACTGATACAGATTTCCTGATTATGAAACGATCCCTTTACTCGCTCCTCACGACTGTCCTACTCGGCTCACTTTTCTTGGCGTCCAGCACTCGCGGTGACGTTTTCGAACTGCGAACATACACGACGAACGAAGGCAAACTCGACAATCTGAATGCCCGCTTCCGCGACCATACCGTCAGGCTATTTGAGAAACACGGGATCCACTCGGTTGGTTACTGGGTGCCGACGGATGCGGAGCAATCGAAGAACACGTTGATCTATGTGATTCGACACAAGAGCCGTGAAACCGCGAATGCTTCATGGAAAGCGTTTGGTTCCGATCCGGCATGGAAGAAGGTGGCGAAGGAGTCTCAGTTGGACGGCAAGATCCTCGCGAAGCGACCTGAATCCGTCTACATGGATGAGGCTGATTATTCCCCGAAATGGACGAACGGCGATGCGGACAAGGATGACGTGTTTGAATTGCGCACCTACAAAGCCGCCCCCGGGAAGCTAGGCAAACTTGACGCCCGTTTTCGTGATCACACCATCCGACTCTTTGAACGCTACGGGATCAGGTCGGTTGCCTACTGGCATCCGAGTGATGAACCCGACTCGAAGGATATCTTGATATACGTCATCAAACACGAGAGCAAAGCGGCCGCTGACAAATCCTGGAAGGCGTTCCTGGCGGATGCGGATTGGAAGAAGGCCGCCCGAGAATCCGGAGTGGGCCGCCTGGCCCAGCGCCCTGATTCGGTCTACATGACGGCGACCGACTACTCAGCCATCCGCTGAGCAGATGGGCGGGTCGGTCCACCTCTCGTTGTCCGGTTTCATCCGAGGTATGAATTCTCCCGAACAGGGCGGTGACTGGAGAGTGGCGACCGTGCAGTCTAGGTTCGCATCCTCGATAGCGGGGAATCTTGAAAAAGTCGCGGTGGTTCTCAAGCGATTGCGCCGCTCAAAACCGGATGTGGTGTTGTTTCCTGAATGCATGCTCACAGGCTATCGATTTGATTTCGTCAGGCTGAATGGGGAGGAAATTCGCGCGGCGCTGAGGCAGGTGGCGCAGTGGGCCCGCGAGTTTGACATGAATCTGATTGTTGGAACTCCGGCCTTCCGGAACGGGCGGCTGCAGAATTGTGCGGTCGCGTTTGATCGACGCGGCCGATTGGTCCATTGCTATGCGAAGTGCCAGTTGACGGAAGCTGACCGGAAGGTTTTCACACCGGGAGATCACATCGCTTTGTTCAAACTCGATGGTGTCTGTTGTTCGACGATCATCTGTCACGAACGCAGATATCCCGAGTTGGTAAGGTTGGCGGTGATGGCGGGAGCACAGGTCCTGTTTCATCCCAACGCCGGATTGGATTCACTTTCCGTCTCAAGATCGAAGCGCGGTGGACGGGATGGGATCGCGGTGAGGGCGTTCGAAAATGCGATCTACTATGTGTTCGCGAATTCAGTTGGACCGCAGGGTGGCGGTAAGTGGTCCGCTGGTGACGCGAAGATCGTTGCTCCAAGTGGCCGCGTGCTTCGACTCGCCGGGAACGAAGTGGAAGAGGCGATCACGGCGAAGATCGATCTGTCATTGGCGACGCGAAAGTATGCCAAGGACAGCTTTGAGGAACCGGCGTTCCTTCGGGATACTTGGAAGAACGTCGTTCGGGAAGTGAAGGAACGGGCCAATTCTGAAGGTGGATTGGAACTCTGACCTGCTGGCTTGGGCCCGCGCTCCGAACCTCCACCTGGGTGGAATCATACGCTCTCCATCTGGATTTATCGTTGCCCATCACCGCGGCTCCCTGTTTCACTCCGCGTTCATCCTCCCGATGGACAACCTCGAATCAAAGCTGATCGCCGCCATCCTTCGGGGGGAGACGGAGTGTTTTGAGACGCTCATCCAGCGGCATCAGCCACGCATCTTCGCAATTGCGCGACGCTATGCGCGCCGGACGGACGAGGTGGAAGACATTGTGCAGGAGGTCTTCATCAAGGCGTTTCAGAAGCTGGGCACCTTCCGTGGAGAAGCGCCGTTTGAGCACTGGTTGATGCGGCTTACAACGCGGACCTGTTTTGATTTTCTCCGTCGGCACCAGAAGAACCGGGAACATCCGCTGGCTGAACTTTCAGAAGATGAAAACAACTGGCTGGAGCGCTTTGCGGCCAGTCCGGAATCGACGCAGACAGACGAGGATGCGGCGCGCCAGTTGGTTGCGGAGATCCTGGAAAGCCTCCCTCCGGAAGATCAATTGGTGATTACTCTCCAGGAAATCGAGGAGAAATCGGTCCGAGAAATTGCGGAATTGACCGGCTGGTCCGAGTCCAAAGTGAAGGTCCGCGCTTTTCGTGCCCGCAGCCAGATGCGGAAGATTTTGGGTCGGATCACGAAGGAAAAGTTCTTGTAACGGCTTAAAACACACTCACGTCCAACTTATCAATCGAATGGATCTGGATCGACTCAGCGAAAAACTACTACTCACGGCCAAGACACCGGTCGACGAGAGTGTCCCATACGCCTTCGAAAAACGCATCATGGCGCATCTACGGGATCTCCCCGCGCCGGTCTTCGATCCGCTTCTGTTCTGGGCGCGTTCCCTTTGGAAGGCCGCGCCCTTGTGTCTTGGGGTTTGTGTGGTCGTCTTTCTGTTGACGGCCGGTGAATCCGCGAACTCTGCCTCGTTGGACGTGGTGCTACAAAACACGGTCATGTATTCCACTGACGCCTTCGATCAAGTCTGGTGAAAAACTTTCTGAAAATACTCGCGGCGGCTTTCGTGATCTTCGGATCGGGTGTCCTTACCGGCGCATTTTTGACGGATAAACTTAGCACCGCCGAGTCTGCTACGGAGGCGCGACCGGCCACTCCGGTCGGAATGGGAGAAGGGCAACGTTCTGATTTTCTGGACAAACTTGAGCGCTCACTTGATCTCTCGGAGATCCAGCGCAAGGCGATCGACACGCTGCTGCAACGGAGCAGCGAACGCACGCGGGATGTGTGGGATCCGGTGGCCAAGAAGCTTCAGGCGGAAGTCGTGGAGGTGCGCGAAGAAATTCGCAAGGAACTCACCGTGGAACAGAAGGAGAAGTTCGACAACAAGGTGAGCCGTCCGCGAAGCCTGAACCATCTGCCTCGCAAAGTGGTGGCGAAGCCCCAAGCCGCGCCGGTCAAAAAGCCGGCGGTGAAGCCAACTCCTAAAATTCAACAGCGGTCCAAGCCGAAACCCAAGCCCAAGCCGCAACCGAAGGTGGAAAAGAAGCCCGAGCCGAAGCCGAAACCCAAGCCAGAGAAGAAACCGGAACCCAAGCCAGAGAAGAAACCGGAACCAAAGGTTAAAAAGAAATCTGAGAAAAAGCCGGATAAAAAGCCGGAACCCAAACCTTCAAAACCGAAGCCAAAGGTGGAGAAGAAACCGGATAAGAATTCGAAAGATGCTGCTCGTCAACGCACCCAGGATGCCGCGCGCAAGCGTCAGCTGGACGCGCGAAAAGCGGCCCGGAAGAAAGCTGCAAAGAAACCGACGCCCAAGCCGAAGGTGGTGAAGCCGCCGATCAAGAAGGTGGTGCCGAAGCCGGCTCCCAAGCCTGAGCCGGAAAAGAAACGCAGTCTCCGTTCATTGCGATCCCTTCGCGACTGATCGCCCCGGCGAAGCGCCCCCATCCTGCTCAATCGGTGGTGAACTGAATCTGCCGGAAGAATGATTTTTGAACACACCCTCACTTGGTGGAATTCTAATCTTTGTCGTAATCCTCCCCTTTGTCTCCGGCGTATTGATTCGGAATCAGAAGTCTCAGATTACCCAATCCACCCGTTCGGGGGCACGGGGGCGCAGCGAATAGCGGCCGGGGACAGCCGCAGTCCAAGACGCTGTCGCGCTCGCGAATGCCCCTGCACAGCTACGCGTGGGGCCACTCGTGCTCGAGTGCGACGAGAAGTTCGGTGAATCGCTTCGGCAAATCAGCAGCCAGTTCGGGAGCGTTTTTCAGGTCTCCATTTTTTTGCCAACGTCTCCAGCCCCAATGAGGCCGCGCGGGCTGCTTCTACACCGAGACTGGCAGTGGAAGGTTTCAGAGTGTGGGTCGTAGGTTGTAACACGGCGGCGTCGCCTTGGTTGATGGCTTCATGAATGCGTGGGAACAGATCGTCGACTTCCTCGCAGAAAATCCCGACGACCGTTGTCAGCAGTTCTTCGTTCCCCTCCACCACCCCCATCGCCACGGTGCGATCGTAAGGCAGGGGACCGCTATGGCCGGCAGTTTCAGCCGTCGTCTTTTTCGGGGCGTTCGGGGCGACCTTTCGGTAAAGCTCACTGCCGCGGATAGGCTTGGCAAGGTAGTCGTCTATGCCGGAGGCATGCACTTTTCGCGATCGGCCTCCATGTGACTGGTAACATCACGGGACAGACCGAAATTACTGATGACTTTGCCGGAGTGTCCCAGATCTGGAGTCTGCTTGTCGAGAAGCAGGCGAAGCGTCCTACTTTGAAGGTTTCAGGTTCCCGCTTTTCGGTGCGGGGGATACCCGTCTCCATCAATTTCTTTTGCTCCATTGCGTTCCGGGATTTTGGTTGTTGGAATGGCCAGCTCCGAATCTAGAGAGTGTATCCGCCAAATCAACGCGGATCTTCATTATTGAATGGCCGAGTGACGGCCGAGTCGAGATGCAGACGCTCGCTGGACGCAAAAAAGCCGGGCTGATGCCCGGCTTGGATTGAAGTGCTATTGACGTCCGGTCTACTTGTGAACGCTGTGGCAGGCCTTGCAGTTGACTGCCTTGTTGAGGGCAGCTTTGCCTTTGGCATCGCCTTTCAGTAACAGGTCCGTGGCTGCCACGAGGGCTGCGGTCTTGGCTTTCCAGCTGTCCTGTCCGCCTTTTTCCGCCTTGGTCTTGGCCATCTTCACATACATGTCGTGAAGTTCCTTGAGCTCGGCGGCGGTGTTCTTACCGGCCTTGACTTTGGCCACAAGGGACGTCTTGCCCTTGTGCCCTTTTTTCATGACCAACTCGATGAGTTCATGGTCGTCGTGTGCGCTGGCACCGCCGGCGAATGCGAGCAGGGCAACAGCGGTGAGTAGTTTGATGGAGTGTGTGATGATGCGTTTCATGTCGTCTTGGAACAATTGATCCTTTTGTGGTTGGGTGACGTAATAGTGCGTTGTGGCTGGGGATTCGTAAAGTTGGAATTGGGAGTCTACAAGATTTTTAGAACCGTTAACTGGGATTTTCCCCGGATCGGCTTCAGGGGCGCATTGAGAGCACCGAGAAGTAGGTTAGGCTTTCGGCCTTGCTGCGGACCGCGTGGATTGCGCCGAGGTGAAAGAGGGTCGGCAGTAGCAGAAGCACTTCATCGCCATCGTTGGTCTGGCCGGGGCCGGGGAGGAGAATCGTCGGACGGGAGCCGGCTACCGGGGCGCGATGTGTTTCGAAATGGGAGATGATGTTGGTGACGCTATCGGGGGTGGTCCACGTTTGACCATGGAGTTTGTTCGCGGACCCGGAGTTCTTGAGGACGGCACCGGGATAAACCGTGCCGACCGGAGTGGTGTAGGAGATTCGAGCAGAGACTTTGGAGTCCCATTCGATCGCCAAGATGGAGGTGTTGGTGGAATCAGGACGGCGGGAAACGAACGCGAATTGGCGACGTGCGGTTGCGTTTCTTGCAAACGCCGCCAGTCCGTTGGTCCCCATGATCGGACTCGTGATTGATCCCAGGGATTCGTTGTTCCACCAAGGCAGACGGGACTTCATCTTGAACGCTGTTCCTGCCGTGGAGAATTCGAACTGCGTGGCGATCTGGTCGGCCACGGGTTGAAATCCATCGGGAGATATGTAAAGCGTCGCGAAGACGCCGTGGCGGTTGTGGTTTGCGGTGCTGATGGAGTTGGTGTAGCCGATCAGGTGGCCGAGCGGAGCGCTGTTGCGATTGCCGTAGAGCGTGACTCCGACGGATACGATCACGAATACGAGAAAGAAAATGAACGCGCCGATGGGGCTGCTCCGCTGCTTGGGGGCTTTCTGCTCCGCCAGGTAGATCGAAGCTTCTTCATCGGCGGGATCGGGCGAACTCATGGCTCAGTTGTTGGGGAGATCGGCCAGCCGTTTCAAATAGTCGAACGCGTAGATACCGGTTCCGTGGCCATCACCCCAGAGCGGTTGTACGCCGTAGCCGCCCACCATTCCGTAGCGCACGAACTGAAACGCGGCCGTTTTGAGCGGGGTGTCAGGGCCCTTGTAAAGGTTCCCCATGATATCCTTCTCGCCGGCGCAGCCCGCACAGGGGCAGGAGCGGCGCATTTGCTGCAGGTTTACGAAACTTTCGGTTCCGTCATCCCACTTCACAGCGAGTTCATCACCAATGGGTTGTATGTCCGTCGGACGCATGCGGGAGCTTTAGCATGTTTGTAGGGAATCGAAAAGTTGCGGCTGTTCCGAATTTTCGAATGTCCCATCGTCGGGCGGTCTGGCACGACGGGATTGGTTCTTCTCATTGTCCAGAATCGCCCTATCGTCCCGGCCTTGCCTGCAATGCACGAGGTTACAAAACTTGAAAACGGCCTGACGATCGCCTCGGCGAAGATGTCGGGGATGGCCAGCGTAAGCGTGGGCATCTGGGTGGGAATCGGTTCCCGGCACGAGACTGCGGAAGAGAACGGGGCCGCTCATTTCATTGAACACATGTTGTTCAAAGGAACGCAGAGTCGCAGCGCCCGAGAAATCGTCGCTGAGGTGGAAGGTCTCGGTGGCTACCTGAATGCCTACACCAGTGAGGATCATACCTGCTACTACGCACGGGGACGCGGTGACCGTTGGCGTAGTTTGGTCGAGGTCTTGTGGGACATGTATTCGGATTCCGCATTCGCCGCGGCAGAAGTCCGTCGGGAACGCGAGGTCATCAAGGAAGAGCGGGCCATGTATCTCGATGATCCATCGGCACAGGTGCAGGAACTTCTAGGTGCTACGATGTGGCCGGACCACCCCTTGGGGCGACCGATCGAGGGCGACCTCAAATCTTTGGACGGCTTGGGACGGCGAGAACTCGTCCGCTTTGCGGGGAAACGGTATGGACCGGAGAACACCTGTATTGTTGCCGCCGGGAACATCGACCATCAATCCCTCGTGAAAGCGATCAGCCGATTGGGGAAGAACTGGACTGTAGTCGCAGACTCGAGTTGCGAACCCGCCCCGGAAGATCAGACTGAACCTCGGATCGCGGTGATCCGTCGTGATGTGGAGCAGACCCAGCTCGCCATGGCAGTGAAGACCTGTCCACGCTCTGACCGTCGTCGGCACTCGCTCCGGCTGCTGAACGCGCTGCTGGCTGAGAATATGAGTTCCCGGCTCTATCAGGTTTTGCGGGAACAACACGGACTTGCCTACTCCATTTACAGCACTCCGGGTTATTACTCCGACGCGGGTGATTTGACTATCACCGCCGGGGTTGATTCCGAGTCGTTGCCAAAAGTGTTCAGACTCATGCGGCGCGAATTTCGCCGGCTACGTGAGCACGCTCCCACGCAGGTGGAATTGAAGCAGGCCAAGGAATACGTCTTGGGACAATTCGATTTGTTTTTGGAAAGCACGGAGAATCGGATGACCTGGATTGGCGAGGGTCTGATCGTCGACGGTAACGTCGGCACTCCCGACACCGTGAAACGCCGTCTCCGATCTGTTACCGCCGCCCAGGTTCAACAGGCCGCAATAGATTTTCTTCGTCCCGAACGCCTCTCGTTGGCCCTCGTTGGCCCCGATCCCAAGAGCGGGGATCTGGGTAAATCGTTTCTTTAGATTCCGCGGGCCGCTCGCTTCCGGGGGAGAACTTATGATAGGAAATCAGGGCATTTTACGTCAGATTTTGCGTATGCCGAATCCGAAAATGTACGTCTTGTTGGGCAGTTTACTTTGTCTCGTTGGTGTTTGTCAGGGGCAGAACGTTTTGCCATCGCGGGCGAATGTTTCTCTCAAACTGGAAACTGAACGTGCGATCGACAAGGGCCTTGAATATCTCGGGCGGGTCCAGGATAAGGCAGGCTGGTGGTCTTCGGCAGATTCACCGGCGCTGACGGCGTTGCCACTCACCGCGTTTCACGGGCATCCCAGCGGGAATTACCTCAAGAATCCAACTGCGGGAATGCGGAAGGCCTACGATTTTATCCTGTCCGTGCAGAAGGCGGACGGCGGGTTCTACGAGCAGGGGTATGCCAACTACAATACGGCGGTCTGCATGATGGGATTGCTCTCCGCGGAGAACCCGAGATTTGACGAGGTATTGCGCGTCGCCCGCGGTTATCTCGTGGGACTGCAAAATGATCTTGGCAAATCGGGCGAGCGGGACACCCCATTCGATGGTGGCGTGGGTTACGGGCGGCGCTATCCACATTCCGATCTGAACAACACGTTGATGTCGGTCGAAGCGCTGTATCATAGCCGACATCTGATTCAGGCGGATGTGCCCAAACTCGCTGCGGCGAAAGATCTGGATTGGGAGGCGGCAATTTCCTTTCTTCAGAACTGCCAGAACCTGCCTTCGCACAACGCGGCCGCAGTCGGGGTTGAGGCCACCAATCGTGGCGGCTTCTTCTACTATCCCGGATTCAGTCAGGCGGGGAGTGTGACGAACTCAGCGTCGGGACGCGTATCGCTGCGATCCTATGGGAGCGCCAGTTACGCGGGGCTGCTAAGTTACGTTTACTCCGATCTCAAACGGGATGATCCCCGAGTGACGGCGGTGTTGGAATGGCTGGGACACAATTTCAATCTTGCCGAGAATCCCGGCATGGGGCAGCAGGGGTTGTTCTATTATTTTCAGCTGATCACCAAGGCTTTGACAGCCGCCGATATCAACGCGTTAAAGACAGACAAAGGCTTGGTGGATTGGCGTCGTGAGGTTGCGCTCAGACTGTTGACGATGCAAAAAGGGGACGGTTCATGGGTCAATGAAAACAGTCGCTGGTGGGAAAATGATTCGATGTTGGTCACCAGCTATTGCGTCATTACGCTTGAAATGATCCATCGGGGCCTTTAGCGGACCTGCTGCAACGCCGGATTCGGCGGGCTATGATCGCGGCTGAGCAGCCAGCAAACGAAATCAGTCGGCCGTGGTTCAAGTCAGCAGGTTTTCGCTGCGTCTCGGAGGCAATCTGAAACCGGTGGAAATAGCGGAATGTTCCGGTTGATCAAGGGAAGTGGAGCATCGATATGGTTACAGATGACCTGCCCAGATAAGTTCGATAACAATGGTAGGTCGAATGCGATCGACCGCCGGTTCGCTGAATTTGGACCACACAAACTGGGTTTTCTCAAAGTTTCGTGCCAGAAACCGCATCATTGCAAGGCCGAATGAATCGTGGAAGACGATGGCCTGAGGGATCTCTGCCAAATCGCAGCGGGCGACCAGGTTTCCCTGGTCAAAGCTGGCGCGGTTCAGTTGGGCAAAAGTGGGGAGCGCGCCTCCCGACGTATGCACGATTCGTTCGTCGGGGAGCGTCAGCGTGATGAAAGTTTCGTCCACCACGTTCTCCAATCCCATGATCTGAGCCTCGTTTCCACCGGTGATTTTGTGGTTGGCAAGTGAGACCGTGTCCGCCGGCGGAATCTTGACTGTGGGATATTTCAGCGCGATCCGCTTGAGCAATTCCAGATATCCGATGAACGCCCCGGCCTCGTTCCAGTGGGTGTCTGTTTTGTAGAAGGGCGGTGCCCATGGCCGGCTGTTTTGGAGCGGCTGAACCAGATCGATGGGCTGGAGATCGATGGATTTCGTAAGGAAAAATCGCTGTAGATGTTGGGCGCGGGAAGTGCCGGCCCGTCGAACCTCAATCCCCGTGGGAAGTTCGTCCAGCATTACCGTTTCCTTTGCCGGAACGACCGCAAAGTAATAGTCGATCCCGCGCTCGCGGCAGAACCGTTGGTTCGACTCTATTTGAATCCTCCATTTTTCGGCGGTCTCGCGTTCCAATGGTGGACGGTTCCGGTAGTCGTCCCGAACTCCTGCCTTCGCGAGGAAGAGCCAGCCGTTCTGGCCGGTAGCCACGGGACCGCCTGCCGAACGGCCATTGAATTTCAGCATGAACTGGTTCTGCACCCGTGCCAGCGGTTTGCGCAGGCGAAATCCCTGACTGAAGTAATGTTTGAAATCGGCTGGAAGATAGAAGAGGTCATAGATCGAATGAGGGCGGGGGAATGGCTCATTGGAATCTCCGCGCAGCATGAGGATCAGTGGAAACGTGATGAGCATCACGAACACTCCGTTGCGCAGGCGGGTGGAGCGTCGGGATTGGGGGTTTCTCGGAATCCGTGCCATCAGAAACGAAAGTAGATGAATGGACTGTACGTCAGCGCCGCAATCCAGATGATTGAGAGTGCCAAGACAGCCAGTAGAACGAGTGATTCAGCGTGGTGAGCCAACTCCAGCCGGCGCCATCGTTGCTCGCGTCCGGGGACGGCTCTTACGTAACCTGCGATCCTGGCTCGAAGGGCCGGATAGGCTGGGGTTGCGAGGATGATGCCGAGCAGCATAGCCACGATGACTTCGTTCGTAAGGTAGTTCCGAAGCGCGAGATGAACGCCGGCTCCTTCGCGCCCTCCGAACATCACTCCGAGAAATTCCATCGCGGCGGGGAGTGATTCAGCCCGGAACCAGACCCAGCCGATCAGGATGGCAATCATCGTGTAGATGTGAGCAAACGGAGCCGGAGCGCGTCGCAACCAGCTCCCCACCGCCAGGCGTTCCACAATCAGAAGCGCACCGTGGAACGCGCCCCAAATGATGAAGTTCCAGGTGGCGCCGTGCCAGAGTCCACAGAGGAGAAAGACGGCGGCCAGATTCAGATACGTGCGGCTCCTTCTGACGCGGTTGCCACCGAGTGGGATGTAGACGTAGTCACGGAACCAGGCGGAAAGTGTGATGTGCCAACGGCGCCAGAACTCGGTCACGCTCCGGGAGCTGTAGGGGTAACGGAAGTTTTCGGGGATGCGGAATCCGAACATCTTTCCCAATCCAACTGCCATGTCTGAGTAGCCTGAAAAATCGAAGTAAATTTGGAGCGCGTAACCCACGATGGCGGCCCATGCGAGCGTGATCGTGATCTCGTTTCCTGGGAGCTCAAAAATCGCATCGACGCATTGAGCAATGGTGTCCGCAATCAGCATCTTCTTGCCGAGTCCGAACACAAAACGGCGCACCCCTTCAGCGAACATCCGTTGGGTCAGGACCCGCTCCCGAATCTGCGCGGCGATTTCCTTGTAGCGCACAATCGGGCCCGCGATGAGCTGCGGAAAAAGGGCAATGTAGAGCGAGAGATTGAGAATGTTCCGTTGCGCGGGGCAAGTGCCGCGATGGACGTCCACCACGTAAGACATGGCCTGAAACGTGAAAAATGAAATGCCCAACGGCAGCTCGACCCGTGGAACGGGCAGGGGGGGCAGGCCTAGCAGCTCGAGTGGGGCATTGAGGGAGTCCACGAAAAAACCCGCATATTTGAAGAACCCGAGCAGCCCGAGGTTGGCGATGATGGCCAGAGTCAGGGTTACCCGCCTCGCGCGAGTGCCCCGGTAGGAGTCCAAGGCAAAGCCGGCGACAAAGTTGAGCGCGATTGAGCCCAGCAGCACCGCCGTGTAGGCCGGTTCATCCCAGGAGTAAAAGAGGATACTGGCGATCGCAAGCAGGCCATTCCGGAATCGGGTCGGAGCCAGGAGGTAAGTCCCGAGCAACAACGGCAGAAACAGAAATAGAAATGGCGCCTCAGTGAACAGCACTCACCAATGTTCACCCGATCCGACTTGCGGAATCAACTCTCGGACGTGCGCAATCTTGTTCATCGACACAAAAAAAGCCGACAGCGTCTGCTGCCGGCTTTTGCGAAGCTGAGATTCGAATGACCCCGTGTCTAGTAGACGCGGGTGGATTCTTCAACCGTGGTGGGTTTGGGAATATCAGTCGAGGTGCGAGTGACGCGGAGACGGTGATCACCTTCCTTCACACCCTTGGCGGTGATGGTACGCGTGAACGTGGCTCCAGCAGCCAAGTTTCGATGGGCCGGGAACGTCACGGTCTTGCCGCTGACGGTTCCACCGTTGCTCGCACCGGTCGGCGTGATTTCCTCGTCGAAGGTGGCGACCAGTTTGACCTGCGTGTCAGGACGGGTGCCCTGATTGCGAACCTTGATGGTGTAGGTGGTCCTGCCACCGATGTTGATCGGATCAGGATTGTCTTCCATCGTGATCAACAGGGCGGAAACGCCGATCCACTTCGTGGCGGCAGTGGCGCGGTCGGTCAGCCCTTCAGCACTGGCGATACCCACGTTGTTGGTGTGCGTGCCGGCCGTCATGGTGGTGAGGGTCAGCGCGTAACGGTTCGAGGCACCGGGGGCCATCGTGCCGGCGTTCCAAGTCGCGGTGTTGCCAACAATGCTGGCACCGGGTGCCGAGATAATTTTGGTCGCGGCAGGTGCGGTGTCGGTAACGGTCACGCCGGTCAGAGTTGTCTGGCCAGCATTCTTGGCGACGATGTCATACTTGGCGGTCTTGCCGATGAAGCGGAGGATCGGTCCGGACTTGGTGATATCGATACCGGGCTGAAGCACGGTGATGGGGGCGTCGTCCTGCACCTTGGGAACGTTGCTGCCGTTGGCGCTGGCAACATTCACGTGACGGCCAGCCTGGGCGGCTTTGGCGGTCCAGGTGACCGAGCGGCTCTGTCCGGGGGCAAGGTCACCCACGGGCCAGCTGTTTGCTCCGATGGCGGTGAGGCCGGCCGGAGGGGCGTCGGTGATGACGACGTTCTTGGCGACCATCGTTCCGCTGTTCTTTACGACAATGTTGAAGTTGACGGTTTCGTTAATGATGGCGGTGGTTGGGCCGCTCTTGGAGATCTCAAGCTTGGGGTTGCCAATCTTGGTGACGACGCACCACTTGGGAAGACCATGAACTGTGGCGCAACTGGCGAAGCTGCCTTCTTTGGCGGCTTTCAGTGTCAAAGTGATGTTCACCGACTTGCCACGATCCAGCGTGTTGATATTCCAAGTCAGGTCCTTGCCGCTGACCGCAGCTGAGGGGGAGCTGCTGACATACTCGGCTCCACTCGGAACGACGTCCTTGACGACAATCTGACCGGCGTTCTCACGTGCAGTGATCGTGATCTTGGTGTCGTAGTTCTGCCCGAGAGCCACCAGCGCGGGGGCTTGCTTGGAGATTCCGACGATGCTTCCGACGGACCCACCAGCGGTGGACAGAGTGGTCTGGGCGGTTGCCTGAACTGCCATCAGAGAACCGATGAGGGGAATAAGCAGAGCCAGCTTGGCAATAGATTTTGCGATTATGGATTTCATTAACTTTTCATTAACTTAAGAGTGTCGCTTGGATTTTGACCTAGGAAAAATAGGAAGCTGGGTTATGGGGCGTCAATTGAATTCCGAGAAATACGCACGGATACTTAGCCTCGGTTTTGGCACCGGTGAGGGATAATTGTCTTTGACCAGCCGAGTTTCCGAATGGAGAAGGTTGAACCCCAAGCGGAATGCTTTCGCATACCGTTGGGGTTCAATAGCCTGGGTTGAAGGACGGGGGCGTTTTAGCCGGGCAACAGCTCTGCCACCAGAGCCTTCTCCTGTTTCAATTCGTTGACCGATTCGTCGATTTTGGACCGACTGAAATCGTTGACGGGGACCCCCTGCACAATCTTCCAATCGGAGCCATCGGTGCGTATGGGGAAGGACGCGATAAGCCCTTCCTCGACGTCGTAACTGCCATCCGAACACACGGCCACGCTGTTCCACTGGCTGGCGGGCGTGGGTTTCACCAGGCCACTCACAGTGTCGACTACGGCGTTGGCGGCGCTGGCGGCGCTGGAGGCACCGCGGGCCTTGATGATGGCGGCCCCGCGTTGTTGCACGGATTTGATGAACTCACCCTGCAGCCAGCTCTCATCATCAATCACGGCAGCAGCCGGTTCTTCGCCGATCTTCGCGTTGTAGAAGTCCGGATATTGCGTGGCCGAGTGATTGCCCCAAATGGTGAGGTTGCTGACTTCGGTGACAACGACCCCGGCTTTCTTGGCCAGTTGCGATTTCGCGCGGTTTTCGTCGAGTCGCGTCATCGCAAAAAACTGATTGCGAGGGACGTCCGGCGCACTGGTCATCGCGATGAGGCAATTTGTGTTGCAGGGATTTCCAACGACCAGGGTTCTGACATCACTGGCGGCGTTTTTCTGAATCGCCTGCCCTTGGCCGGTGAAGATCTTGCCGTTGATGCCGAGGAGATCCTTGCGTTCCATCCCCTGTTTGCGCGGTACACTGCCAACGAGCAGCGCCCAGTTCACACCGTTGAATCCTTCGTCGAGACTGGCGGTTGGGACAATTCCCTTGAGGAGCGGGAACGCGCAGTCATCGAGTTCCATGCACACGCCCTCGAGCGCCGGCAAGGCAGGCTCGATTTCGATCAGGTGAAGGATGACAGGTTGATTTGGTCCGAACATTGCGCCAGAGGCGATTCGGAAGAGAAGCGAATAACCGATCTGGCCGGCGGCACCGGTGACGGCTACACGAACTGGAGGTGGACTCATATATATTAGTAATTCCCCAAAAAGGGAGGCGAAGTATGCAAATGGGGGACCGGGGTGGCAACGGGAAATTTGCGGACAATACGGAGCGCTGTGGCAGCGATCAATCTTCCCTGATTCCTGCCAAGCTGACGAGGACGGCGCGTCGGTCGAGCACCAGCGCGCGGAATCGCCAACTGCCCATCGGTTCGATCACTGCGGAGTAATCAGTCGCGACTCCCACCCGGTTGCGGCCCCGGTCCAGCAGGTTCAGCTCAATGCGGACCCCGAAACGCTTCCTGTTCTCAATATTCTGCGCAAGTCCGGTCACGTAAGTGAGTTTGCTCCCCTTGGTGCCTCGTGGGCGTTCGATGGCAAGTCCCGCGATTCTGAATCCGTTGGTGGTGAGGATTCCGGGCGCATTGGTCATCGACGTTGTCGCGAGGTTGGTCGCGACTGAATTCGTCATCGGCGCGGGGGGAATGGCTGATTTGGGAACCGGAATGTTCGGGTTCACCGCCCCTGGTGCCGGGGTGACTAGGGGAGTGGGAGCTGTGTTGGTAACGATCTTCACCACTTTGATAGGCACTGAATTTGTCCGGATCGGCGGTTTTACTGACGGCGTGATGGCGTTTTTTGCAGGAGGCGCATTCGTCGTCGTGGCGGCGGGTGCCGGGGGCGGAGGAGCCGTGAGAACGGGCTCATTGATCGGTTTTGGCGGTTGGGACGGTTGGGGCGTTGTCACAACGTTCGTCGGCACCGGGTTCGCGTTTGCCTCAGCCGATTCCTTGTCTCGATTGAAGATCACGATTCCGACCGCTGCCAGAACTGCGAAGTTCACCATCCAGAGCAGAAAGCGCATCGCCCCTCGACCTTTCGCCGGGCGCTCGCGTGAGTTCGAAGGCACTGGCATGCGAGGGGTTGGTGGAACCGGCGGTGCTGTTGCTCCCCGAGGTTTGGACGGGGAAGGGGCCTGCGGTTGTGGCTTGGCTGGTTGCGGGGCTGGAGGCGTAGACGCGGGTGCCGTTGGCAGCAGGACGGCTTTGCTGCATTTCGAACAAATGCTCGTGCCGCCGGCTGAGTAATCCGGATATGTAATGACGTTGCCGCAACCCGGGCACGCACAACGTAGGTATTTCTTGCCTGCGCTCACCAGCTAGGGATGGCAGACTGACCAGCGCCCTCTGGGGTTTCAAATAAATTCGCAGTTCAAAACGAAACTTGGCGAATGTGCTGTCCGATGCTATGTGTCTAAACCGCAATGCGTTCCATGATTGCTTTAATAGCGCGACTGTTTGGCCGCGGAGATGCGAAGGATTCTGAGAAGAAATCCCAATTGGTCGGTATGTACATGGCGGAGACGAATAAGGTGAACCGCACGCAATACGGTGGCAACCGCGAGCGGCAACACGGTAAAAACTACACGACCAACCGCGAACGCGCGTAACGGTCAGGCCGCGGCGTCTCGGGGACGCGTGCTGCTGCCATCCCTCGGGGATGGTTTTTTGTTGGGTGAATGATTCCCGGGTATCGTTCCTCACTCAACCCGGGGCTAATTGCTGCAAAGCCTTCGGCTTAAGCTGTAGCGATTCAGGACATCCGCATTTTGATCTGGGCGATCGCCCACGCGGCGTGTTCCACGATGAGTGGCTCCGAATCCAGCAGGGCGTTCTCCAGCGCGGGAAGGGCGGTGTGATCGGCGGTGTTTCCGAGGGCGACGCAGACATTGCGCAACACTCCGCGTCGTTTGGTTCGAAACATTGGCGTGCCGCGAAATTGCGCCCGAAATTCCTCTTCAGATAGGGCTAACAGTTCGAGCAGATCGGGTGCGTCCAGGTCCTCCCTGCGTGAATCCTGCATTTGTTTGGCATCTTGGGCAAATCGGTTCCACGGGCAAACCTCCAGACAGTCATCACAACCGTAGATTCGATTGCCAATGGCAGGACGCAGGGGTTCCGGGATAGACCCTTTCAATTCGATGGTGAGATAGGAAATGCATTTTCGCGCATCGAGCTCAAACGGGGCGGTGATGGCGTCGGTCGGGCAGACGTCGATGCAGCGACTGCATTTGCCGCAGCGGTTTTGCAAGGGTTCGTCCGGTGGCAGTTCGAGGGTTGTGAGGATTTCGCTCAGGAAGATCCAATTGCCAGCCTGGTGACTGATCAGGTTGGTGTGTTTGCCGACGAAGCCCAGTCCGGCGCGCTGGGCGAAATCTCGTTCCAGGATCGGTCCGGTATCCTGATACCAGAGGGATTTCTTTGATCGCGGTTCTTCACCCAGCAGTTCGTTGACGAATCCGGCGAGTGCTTGCAGCGGAGCTTTGAGAACATCGTGGTAATCTGCGAACCGCGCATATCGGGCAACGCGGCCAGGACCAATTGGCTGGATCGGATGATTTGGAAGCTGCGGCACCTCCGGGCCAACGGGTGCCTGATCAGAATAGGCGCTGGCGAGACAGATGATGCTCCGGGCCTCGGGCAGCACTTCTTGTGGATCGATTCGTTTATGTGCATTTCGTTCGATCCAGGCGAGCTCGCCGTGTCGCTCATCGCTGAGCCACTGACTGAAGCGATCGGCAGATTCCGGCGCTGCGGCGGAGGTGAAGCGACAGTCGTTGAATCCCAGGGCGAGTGCCTTCTGTCGAATGGATTCCTTCA
>JBLFYM010000033.1:0-45456 GCA_047608975.1 Limisphaerales bacterium
TGTCGGACTCCTACACCACCCGCGCCTACTACACCTTCGAGAATCAATGGCAACCCTCCGAGGATTTCGGTTCTGTCAACCGGCTCAGCGTTCGCTCGCACCTCGTGGATTTCCAAAACGATTTTGACGTCACGGATGAACTCAAGGCGACGGCGGGTGTGCTCTTCCAAACCCAAGGGATTGAGCGCACAACGACCAGTGCCTTTGGTGGCGGCTTCAATGCCGGTCTGGGCTCACTGGCCGGATACGGGCAATTGCAGTGGACGCCGGTGGATAACATCAACCTGCTGAGTTCGCTTCGCTATGAGCGGTACACGGATTTCCCATCCGCCGTTTCCTGGCGTGAAGGCATCTCGGTGAAGATCCCTCAGACGGCGACGACGATTTTCGGCAGCGTGGCCCGCTCCGTGAGCACGCCCACGGCACAGGATCTCTATTTCGAGTTTCCCGCATTTGGCAGTTTGGGGAATCGGGATCTGAATTCGGAGACGGCGTTGACCTTTGAACTCGGAGTGCGGCAACCGCTCACAAAGAAACTGGAACTTGGCGTTACCTACTTCCGGCACGAGTTTCGGGACCTCATTCAGTTCATCGATCCCGACGGCTTCGGGGGGGTTCCGGGCAAACCGGAAAACATCAATTCCGCGCTGAGCGAAGGTGTCGAATCGACCGCCGAACTGGAACTCTCAGAGACACTGAATCTGTCCGCGAGCTACACCTACCTGACTGCGGTGAACAAGCGCACGGGGCGGCGATTGATCCGCCGTCCGCGTCATCAGGCATCATTGAATGTCTCATGGAAGGCCATGAGTCGGCTCACTTTGAATTCAGGGTTTCAATGGCTGCTGGATCGACAGGACACCGGCACGAACGTTCCAAACGGTGATTACTTTCTGCTGAGTGCGGGAGCGAACTACCAGGCGACGAAGAACGTTCAGCTGTGGCTTCGCGGAGAAAATCTCGCGGACGACCAGTTCGAATATACCACCGGCTTTCCCGCGTTACGTCTCGGAGTCTATGCCGGCATCCGCGCCATCTTCTGAGCGGGAATCTTTGCTTAACCACAAAGGGACAAAGGACTGAGTGTTTCTTGCCTGCGATGGGGTTCGTTGGATTGGAATGAGTCGGACGGGCGTATCCCATACCTTTGTGGTGTTCTTCGTGTCTTTGTGGTTCAAGTCTGGCTCCCGGCATTCTTGTTGGGCGTCAGAATTCCGCGTAGGCGGCCCAGCGCATTTGCCATGCTGCTGGTGTCCTGGGCCGCGCCGTAGCGCACCTGGCAGAATGTGCGGGTGAGAGATTGGACTTCGGAGCGCGCCTCGTCGGACAGGGTATTCAGATCCGCGACGAACTCATGCGGGGTCAGGTGGACGGGTTTTGTGAAGCCGTGGCTGGCGAGCAGCTGGAGCATGCGTCCGTAGCAATCCTCGGCAAATCGGATCGCTTCGGGCTGCGCACTTCCCGGAGATCCGGATTTCCGTTCACTCCGAAACCAAGTCACCACGAGAATCACTCCCAACAACGCCATCAGGATCTCCGGCAGGTGTTGCTTGAGAGCGTTCAACGTGGTTCGCATCGTGTTCCCTGAAACTTCCAACAGGCTGGTCTGCGAGGCGCTGTTGAAGTTGACCACGTTGAGGTACCACATCACATCCAGCGCATCGAGGAACTCGGCCACCTGCCAGTCTCCAAGATTCATTGTGCTCCGGGGCGTGGCATCGAACCGAACCCAACCGCGCCCTCCAAACCAACCTTCCGTCCAGGCATGGGCATCACGGAATCGAACATCGTACCAACCCGAGAACCAGTTTTTCTGTCCCGGCACAAACCCGATCACAACCCGCGAGGGAACGTCCTGCATTCGCAGCAGCAGGGCCATTGCGGACGCGAACCGTTCACAATGGCCACGTTGCTCGCGCAGCACAAAATCTTCGAGCGCGCTTAATCGGTTGAGATTGGGTGATCCCAGTTCATAGGTGAACTGTTCGCTGAAGTGTTCCTCCAATTGCCTGGCCGCCGCGAGGGAGTTTGTTGCCCCCGCCGTTCGTTCCTTTAACCACGTGCTCAGCTCACTGCTGGGACTTGGGCGTGAAAGCAGATGCCGACGCGAGCGGCGAATCCCTTCGGGTTGCTGCTGCGGGTGAATCCAATAGTCATAGCGATTGTTGGCCGTGCTCCACATCGAGGCTGAACTGACATTGCCATCCTCGGTGACGAAGGGATTCCGAAAGAACTTCCCTTGCAAAGCCACGACCTGGCCATCGACCGGCAGGTTCCGATTGAGATACCGGGAGTTTTTCACGCGCACGCTTCGTTTGAGAAGGTTCGTGGACCTTCCAGTCTTGGGCCGGGGCAATCCGCGGCGGCGAGGTTGCGGTTCAGCCCGCCAGATGCCGTCGCGGAAAACAGTCAGCGAATACATCCGCAGATATTCGACATTTTCACCATCGATCTGCAGGAGAACCTGACCCGAATTCGCCTGCCCCCCAAAGGCCGGGTCGAGCATGTCTTGCAACAGATTGCCCGGTGCACCACCGCCCAGCGAAGGCGCGGGCAGCGTATTTTCCAACAGACCGCGCGGGGTACCAAAGAAGGTCACCACCAGCACGGCGAAGACGGCCAGCAGCGTTTTCCATCCCACCCGGACTGCCCGCCGAGCGAGCACGGGACTGGCCACCGCAAACCGTTCGAGCTCGATTTCAATCAATGCTTTCGGCAGAAACAGCAGGGTGGCCAGAAGGATCAGGATGAAGCGGTAGTCGAGGATCACCGTACAGGCGACGGCGATCTGGCCCAGAGCCACCACCAGCGAAAACATCTTCTCCCGACGATCAAGCCTGCGAAGCAAACGGGAGCACTGGAGCAGGGTGAGGCCGTGACCGATGAAGAAATGTTTACTCGCTCCGAACTGTTCGGCGAGGAAGAAGCCGGCCACACACCCCAACATCATTCCGAGCGCGTCGCCCGACTGACCCAAGTTCAGGCCCCGGCGTGAAATTTGAAGGCAGCCGATCCATAGCCCGAGGTTGATCAGCGGCATGAACACGTTATCCCAAGACAGTCCCTGGCAGATGAAGCCCAGCAGGATGAGTTGGTTGCGCGCACTGCCCATGGTCAGGCCGGGAGGAGCCGTTTTTCGATGTAGGTGTTGGCCGCGACGATCCGGGCCTGCGCCTTGGACTCAAAATGGAAGGGAAGATAGATCGTGACCTTGCGGCCCGTGGCGGTGAGTGATTCTACGTATTGTTCAACGTCTTGGTTCCACTGCGTCAGGACCAGATGCAGAGCGGCCTTGCGCGCGATCGTCGAGACTGCGTTGGTGAGTCTGTCAACCGTGAGGCAATCGGTATGGGCCTTCATCCCGGCCAGTCGGTCGAGCAATCCCTGACCGTCATCAAAGGGAGGAACCAACTGATGTTCGCCGCTGCCCAGATCCACGAGTTCCAGATGGTGACCCGCATCAAGCGCCGCGAAGGCCATCGATCCGGTAAGTCGGATCGCGTTGTCAAAAATCTCAACGGCACCTGAATTCCCCGCATCGAGGACGATGCCCACGCGTCCGGAAAGTTCCTCGTCAAAAGTCTTCACCATCAATCCCAGGCCTTTGGCGCTGCTGGCCCAATGAATCTGTCGGAGTGAATCCCCGGGTTTGTGTTCGCGAATTCCGGAAAAGAAGTCGCCGGATGAAGTCTGTCGGTGTCCGCGGAACCTCCCGCCCACCATCACGTCAAAGCCGGCTGCCTGCGGCGTGGGAACGTGATACAGATCCGGATGCACGATGGTGCGGCCAGGGAGAACGTAGCGGCGGTTGGCTTCCACGATACCGAACGGAAAGCGGGTGCGCACGGCGGTAGTCTCATGCTCGTAAACACCGCGGCGTTCAAAGGTGAGTGACGGAACCGGACGAGCACTTTCGCCCGGTTGGATCACGCCCACGCCAAAGAGACGTTCATCGCCGGAGTAAACCATCATACAGCCGATCGTCGCCTCGCTGCGGTTGGTCAGGGTCCACGATTGATCGACCGGCTTTTTTTCAATGGTGCGGGTGATTTCCGGCGGCGCGATGTCAAGGGCCCGCAGAACGCGTCTGGCCCCAAAGACATTCACGAGACCGCAGCCGATCAGAATACCGATCGGCACCAGCAGCAGTCCGGATTGGGAGGTGATCGAGGAGAAGAAGAGAATGAAGGAGAGTCCCAGCAACAGCTTGCCCAGCCGGGTGATCTGGTAGCGTATGCGCATCGTGTTCACCGGATCTGGGGTTGGCTGAGATTCAGATGGGCACGGCGATCTTTTCGAGAATCTGATCAATCACGTCCCCGGCGGCAACACTGACGGAGCGGGTGCCCTTCCGGGTGATCAGCCGATGAGGAAGCGTGACGCGCGCCCCTTCCTTGACGTCATCGGGCAACACAAAATCGCGCCCGTCGAGAAACGCGATGGATTGCGCGAAGCGCTGGAGATCCAGACTGCCACGCGGGCTGGCACCAAACTCAAGCTGATCCGTCGCGCGGGTCGCGCGAACAATATCGATAATGTACCCGAGGAGAGAATCATCGATCCGCACGCTGCGCGCCGCTTTCTGGGCAAGGATCAGATCATCACAGGTCAATACTGCCTCAATCTGATCAAGCGGATCGCCGCCGCGCTGTTCACGAAGCAGGCGGATTTCATTTTCACGATCAAGATAACCGATGCTGAGACGGACGATGAAGCGATCCATCTGCGCAAACGGCAGCGGATAGGTGCCTTCCAATTCCACCGGGTTCTGCGTTGCCAGGACAAAGAACGGCTCCGCAAGCAGATGGCGCTCGCCATCTACCGTCACGGAATGTTCCTCCATCGTTTCCAGCAGGGAAGATTGGGTGCGCGGGGTTGCCCGGTTTATTTCATCGGCCAACAGAACGTTCGTAAAGACAGGTCCTTTTCGAAATCTAAATTCCTGGGTATCCGGCGAGTAAATCGTCACCCCACTGATATCGCTGGGCAGCAGATCGGCTGTGAATTGCACGCGTTTGAAATCCGCATGCAGTGAGCGCGCGATGGCTTTTGCCAGCAGCGTCTTGCCAAGACCCGGAACGTCCTCGATCAGCACATGGCCACCCGCTACCAGCGCCAGCACAGCGCGTCGCACGACGTCCTCCTTGCCCATGAAAACACGGGAGATATTGTCGGACAACCGGTGGATGGCCGGTCCCGGGTCGGAGGCAGCAGCGGGGTTCGATTCGGCGGGAGCGGTTGTTGGTTCAGCTGGCACGATAGGGTCTGGTTGAACGCCCCTGAGACTGATTGGTCGGGGAGCAAAGTCACGAATCCAGGGCGCGGAATCAGAGGCTCGGTTTGACGATGACTTTCATCAAGCCATCTTCCCCAGCGTAAAGGCGATCAAACCATCCGGGACATTCTTCGAGTGAAGCCTTGGCGGTGATCAGCGGTTCCACCTGGATCTGGCCGGACTGCATCAGCTTGAGCGCCTCCGGGAATTCGGTGCTTGAGGCGCAACTGCCGTAGAGCGTGAGCTCGCGCGTCACGACGGCCTGCATCGCGAAATCAACGGTGGGCGCGAGATTGCCAACGAGCGTGACCGATCCGCCCCGGCGCGTGACCTCGATCGCCGTCTGCAGTGTGGGTGTGGCACCGACGACCTCCACCGCAATGTCCGCGCCTCTGCCGTTGGTCATTTCAAGAATCCTGGCGACCACGTCATCCCGTTTCGGGTTCAAGGTGTGAGCCGCACCCAGCTCAAGGGCGACCTTCAGTTTCGCGTCCGCGAGATCCACGGCAATCACCGTTGAGCAGCCGGCCACCTTAAGCGCCTGGATGGTCAACAAGCCGATCATGCCGCTCCCGACCACCACGGCGGTGTCTCCGATCTTCACGGGTGTTCGGTTGATGGCATGAGTCGCCACGGTCACCGGTTCGGTCATGCAAGCGTGTTCGAACGAGACTTCATCCGGCACGGTGTGGAGATTGCGTGCCGGGACCGTCACGTATTCGGCAAACGCGCCATGGCGTTGGAATTCCTCGCAGGAAACACCCATCACCTGTCGCGAATCGCAGAGGTTTGTCTGAGCGCTTTTGCAGTAGTCACATTTGCCGCAGCTGATCATCGGATTGAAGGTCACGCGTGTGCCCGGAGCGATGTCGCCGGCCTCGATACCGACACTCTCGATCACTCCGGCGGCTTCGTGCCCCATGATGATGGGTGGCACCCGGCGTCCGCTGGAACCATCAAATCCATGGATGTCGCTGCCGCAGATACCGCAGGCTTCGACCTTGATGCGAACTTCATCGGAACCCGCGATCGGGTCCGGCATATCCGTCACGCGGAGCTTTTTGTATTCTTCGAGCAGGAGAGCTTTCATGCAGGCCGGCGATTGTGCCGAACCTGAATGGCGAGTCAATGACGCGCGGCCGTTCATAAAACAGCAGAGCTACAGCCCAAATTGAGACAAGCGCGGGTTGCCCGACCAGAATACGAAATCATGGAAAGAGCGTATCGCAGTCGGTTGGAGTTGGCTCTTTAGCGTGTGGGCGCGAACTTGTTCGAGCCTTTCAGGCCCGGCACGCTGAAGCGCGAACTCCAACGCTGGCGCATACGTCAAGCCGCGCTAAACCGAATGGCACTCAGTTGCCCTCTCACCCGAAACAACCAACGCATCCAGAACATGCTTGCGCTTCGATCAGACTTTGGTGGTATTCCACCCACGTCACCCGATTGTTCCATGCGGTATAGATCTCTCTCACAACGGCTTGTCTTAATCCTCCTCGGTTCCCTCTCCATCGCGTCCTTGCAGGCAGATTGGCCAATGCATCTGCATGATGCCGCCCGCAGCGGCTTCACGGAGGAACGCATTGAGTTTCCCTTGGCGCGGGAGTGGGTTCATTCCTCTCCGGCCGCACCACGAGCGGCATGGGCTCCGCCAATCCCGCATGTGGTGGAAGGCAATCTCGAGGTCGATCGAATGGATTTCGACAAGGCTTACCAGGTCGTCGCGAACGATGAGTCGGTGTATTTTGGGTCCTCTTCGGACGATCAGGTGTACTGCCTGGATCTGGCAAGCGGACAGGTGCGGTGGACCTTTTTCACGGGTGGCCCGGTTCGGCTCGCACCTACCTTGGCCAAGGGCAGACTCTACTTCGGTTCGGACGATGGCTTTGCGTATTGTCTGGCTGCGAAGACCGGCGACGTCATCTGGCGGCAGATGCCCGGGTTCAATGAACGGAAGCATTTGGGCAACGGTCGCCTGATTTCCCGGTGGCCATTGCGAACCGCAGTTTTGGTAAAGGATGGGATCGCCTACTGCGGTGCCGGGGTGTTCCCGCATGAAGGAATTATCCTCAGTGCGTTCGACGCGGAGACCGGTCGGGTGATCTGGAAGAACGACTCATTGGGTGAGCAGAATTCGAATCGCAGCCGACTGGCTCCGCAGGGCTATCTGCTGGCGAATGAAGAATTTCTGTATGTGCCCTCAGGTCGCGATCTGCCGGCAGGATTCAACATCAAGGACGGGAAGCTGCGATTCCAATCATCCACCAGCTGGCGGGCATCCGGTATTGTGGGTGGCACCTACGCAGTTTTGGTGGATGGGCAACTCATCACGGGAGCGAATCAGAATGTCGCCTTCGATGCCAGGACCGGACGTGTGGGTGAAGGCTGGTTTGATGGCCGACGGATGGTGGTTCGTGGCGGGATTTCCTATCTGGCCAAATCTGATGCGGTGGTGGCGGTGGATCGCGCGTCCTATGCGGCGGGTTCGCGAAAACTGTTGGAAATGCGTAAGCGGCATGACGGACGCGACAAGGAAGATCCGCAGTATCTCAGCGCGGTCTCCCGCAGTCTGCTTCGCGAGGAACAGGCCAAACGCAAGTCGCAGCAGGACCCGGCCCGCATTACAAAACTGAAGCAGGACATTGTGCGCCATACCGCCATCGTGCGCGGGTTGCAGATGGAGGAGGCTGAATTTGAAAAGGATTACAAGGCGAAGGCCACCAAGTGGTCGGTTTCAGTGGCAGCGTCCGATTCGTTGATAGGAACGCCGGATGCGATTTTTGCCGGCGGAGACGGGCTCGTTGTTGGCATCAACACTGATTCAGGCGCGCGACAATGGGAGGCGAAGATCGACGGAAATGCGGCCGGTATGGCAATCACTGCCGGACGTCTGTTGGTCACCACGGACACCGGACAAATCTACTGCTTCCAGCCGGGGAACAAGGATCGACCTCAGCACAAAGTTTCTCGCCCAGATTTTGCCGCCCTTGCCGAGCCGGAGTTGTCGCGGGTTCGAAAGCTGACGGATCGAATTCTACAGTCCACGCAGGATCGCCGGGGTTACTGTCTCGTGCTGGGACTCACCTCCGGCCAACTCGCCTGGGAGATTTCAAATCGTACCGAGATGAAGGTGATCGCGATGGATGAAGATCCGGCGGTTGTGGATCGTGTGCGACGGGCCTTGGCGGCTGCCGGCCGTTATGGGACGCACCTGCATCTGCTGGCAGGTACTGCCGATCAACTGCCCAACTATTTTGCCAACATCATTGTTTCGGAAAAACCGTTGGTCGGAAAAATGCCCGCTTCGGCTGACGTCTCGCGCATGCTGCGCCCCTTGGGCGGCAAGGCGTTGATTGGGCTTCCCTCTGCCGCCGATTCGAAACTATCCGTGATGAAGGTGAAGGCCTGGTTGGCGGGATTGACTCTGGAGTCCGTTGATCTCGCCGCCGACGGCGCGCCGTTTGGTTTCGCCACGCGCGGGGCATTGCCCGGTGCCGGCAGTTGGACACATCAATACGGCAACTCAGGCAATACGTCGTTCAGCGAGGAATCCCGGCTGACCGCGCCGCTAGGAGTTCTTTGGTATGGCGACCCGGGTCCCACACAGATGATCAACCGGCATTCACAAGGCACGCCACCGGTCTCGTTGGACGGACGAATGTTCATCGTGGGCGACAACGTGATCTTCGGATACGACTCCTACAACGGCACGAAGCTTTGGGAGGCTGATTATCAGGGCCGATCGCGCACCCGCACCCGCTCGATACCCGGCAACCTCGTGGCCACACAACGCGGCGTCTTCCTCGCCACGCAGGATCGCGCGATGCAGTTTCATCCGCGAACCGGAAAGTTGCTTCACGAATTCGTCATCCCTGATGACATCAAGACCCGGAACAGCTCATGGAGTTATCTGGGGATTTACGAAGGTATTCTGGTCGGCAGCGTGACCGAATCGTTGTTGCCGGCGAACACCCGCTACTCGTCCGCCCTATTCGCGTATGACATCAAAAGCGGCCGACTTCTCTGGACCTACAAAGGCGACAAGATCGCGCAGATGACCATCGCGCTGGGGGATTGGCGGGCGTTCTTTGTGGACAGTCGCATGACCACGGCGCAGCTCGAAGCAGCGCTGAGCAAAGACCGTACGGCCTTGGCCAAGCTGAAGGGGGAGGCGCGGCAGAAAGCTGAACTCAAAATCAAGGACGCCGATCGACGACTGGCCGTGTCGCTGAATCTCGAAACCGGAAAACGGGTCTGGTCGGAGGTACTCGATCTGACGGATTGCACCGGGATCAGTCGGGCGCACGGGGAGCTGATGACGATGTATCAGAACGGCTTGCTCATCTTTGCCGGCGCGAGCGGCAATGGACACTATTGGGACCAGTTCATCTCCGGCGAATTCAAGGACCGGAAATTGAAGGTCGTGGACGCCGTGACAGGGAAGGAGATTTGGTCGAAGGAGGCCAACTATCGGATCCGGCCGTTGATAAACGGGGACACCATCATCGCGGAGCCTTGGGGATTCGATCTCTACACGGGGAAACAAAAGGAACGTACGCACCCGACCACTGGTAAGAAATCGCCCTGGCAATTCATCCGTAGTGGTCATCATTGCGGACACGTTGCGGCAACGGAGAACCTCCTCTTCTTCCGCAGCGCTTCAACGGCCTACTACGATCTGAAAAATGATACGGGCGTATCTCATTTCAGCGGTATCCGTACGGGTTGCACGATCAATATGATTCCCGCCAACGGGCTGGTACATATCCCCGAAGCAAGCGCGGGCTGCCAATGCCTCTTCGCCATCCAATCGACCGTGACGATGGAACCAGTCGGGGAAGATCGAGCGTGGAGCATCTTTACCACGCCTGGACCGACACTTCCGGTGGAACGCATGCACGTGAACTTCGGCGCGCCCGGCGATCGACGCGATGGTGCTGGTAATCTCTGGCTTGCCTATCCAAGACCTCAGACTTCCAGTCGGACGCGGGCGCTGGAATTGGAACTGGACTTTGAAATTGAGGGCAACCGTCCCACGACCTATCAGCGGTTGACCGAAACCCAGAAGATCACCTCGACGGCCAATCCATGGATCCATTCCTCCGGTTACGAATCCGCCACCCAGATCAGCGTTCCGGTGTTGGGCAGCGATGACAAGCCGGGTGTGTATAACGTTCGACTCCATTTTGCGGAACTCGATGAGGTTGCGGACCGTTCGTTTGACATCGCGTTGCAGGAAGAAATCCGCCTTCGTGGTTTCAATATTCGGAAGACCGCCGGGGCCACCCATCAGGCCGTTACCCATGAGATATCGGGAGTTGATATCTTCGACTGGTTGGAGATCTCTCTGCGGCCAAAAAACGGAAATCGTCCCCCTCTCATCAGCGGTCTGGAACTGATCCGCGTGGCTGATTCAAGCAAACCGCGTCCGGTATCCCTGCGCTATCCACCGGCATGGCCGAAAAGCGCGAAGACCATCTCACTCAAGGCAACCGCTGATGCGAGTGTGGGCGCGAAGTATCCCGACCGTAATGAGGGTGCTTCGACCATCCTCGGAATGGATGGTGGTGCGGGCGCGATGCAGGACGAATCCTACAGTATGCTCTTCCTCAAGTTTGATCTCTCAAAGATTCCGGGCAAACCGCTTGCCGCGAAGCTGCGCCTCAAGTGCCTGGGCCCCGGCAGCCAGGATGCCGGAAATGTTTACGTAGTGTCCACCGACTGGAAAGAAAGTGAGATCACCTACTCGAACAAACCCGGGCCGAAAAGACGCATCGCCAAGATCGGACTGGTGAAACCGAAGGAAACCATCGAACGCACGCTGGTGCTGGGAGCCGGGACGAATGGTGAGTTTTCGATTCTCATTCGGCCGACATCGACCGATGGCATCCGCTATGGTTCAAGTGAGAGCAAGGATTTCCCGGAACTGATTGTGGCTTACGAATAGGTCGGGCGCCGGGTCGCGCATCAGCAGAAAATTTCGTTTCCCTGATGCGCCGAAGCGGTATCGTCCGAGGCATGAATTCCCTGAGTCGTCGTTCCATGTTGCAACTGTCCGTGGGCACTGTCAGTACCCTCGCGCTTTCGCCATCCTCTTTGCTGGCAGCGGAGAAAAAACTAAAGCTCAGTGTGGCTGCATACTCCTTTCGCAATCACTTTCGGTTCATGAAGGGCAAGGAACGGAAGTTCGCGGAACCGGAAATGGACATGTTCAAGTTTCTCGATTTTTGCGCCGACAGTGGCTGCGATGGCGCTGAACTGACCGCCTACTTCTTTCCTCCGGATGCCGATGCCGCCTACTTCAAAAAGATCCGCCGCCACGCAAAGAAAAAGGGTGTCGCCGTGAGTGGCACTGCCATCGGAAACAACTTCTCACTCGAACCCGGTGCCGATCGTGACGCCCAGATGGCCTACACCAAGGAATGGATCGACAACGCTGCTCTGATGGGTGCTCCGCATATTCGAATCTTTGCGGGCAAACAGAAGAAGGGGACCAACCCCGAGCGGGCGGACGAGCTGGTCATAAAGGCCCTCAAGGAGGCCTGCGCCTACGCCGGCAAGAAGAAGATCCATCTCGGTCTAGAGAACCATGACAGCATTGCCACTGCAGATCGTCTCATTCGACTGCTCAATGCTGTAGACAGCAAGTGGCTCGGCATCAACCTGGACTCGGGCAATTTCCGGACCGCCGATCCCTACGATGATTTTGAGCGCAGCGTTCCCCACACGGTCAACGTGCAGATGAAGACCGAGCTGAAACGCGAAGGCGCGAAGGCGAAGGAAGAATCGGATCTGCGGCGCTTCATAGGTCTCCTGAAGAAGGGCGGATACAAGGGATGGGTCGCGCTTGAGTACGAGGCGGGCGACAACCCTTACACTGCCATCAGCCCGGTGCTCAAGGAACTGCGCGAGCATATGTGAACGTCGCGGATCACCAGACTGTCCCAGTGATGAAAACGTCAGGTCCAAAGAGTGCCGGCCAGATCTAAGCCCGTTGGGAACCCAGCATGCGACCGAAGAACTCGGAGCGGTTGGAAACCGCCTGCGGCGTACCGTCCGAGGTGATGCAACCGCGTTCCATCACGAGGATGCGATCGACCTTGCTGAGAACGCTGGCGTGATGCGTCACCAGGAGGGTGGTTTTGCCCTGACTCAAGACGATCAGACCCTCCACAACATTGGCTTCATTTTCCGAGTCGAGCGCACTCGTGGGTTCGTCGAGCAGGAGGATGGGGGCATCTTTGAGAAAGGCCCGCGCAAGGCAGATCCGTTGACCTTCACCGACGCTGAGCCCCTGCGCACCCTCGCCCACCGACGTTGAATAACCTCCCGGAAGTTGTTGGATAAATTCGTGCGCGCAGGCTGCGCGCGCCGCTTTCACGATCTCCTCACGACTGGCACCTGGACGGCCCAGTGCAATATTCTCCTCAATGGTCCCAGGCAACAGAATGGGCTTTTGCGGGACGTAGGCGATCTGCGATCGAAGGTCGTCGAGATGGATGTCCGTAGCCGATTTGCCATCAAGTATCACGCGTCCCGATTCGGCCTCGAAGAAACGGAGGATCAGATTGAGCAGGGTTGATTTCCCGGCTCCACTGGGCCCGACGATCGCAATGGTTTCACCTGGAGTGATTTTCAGATTGAGCCCGGTGACGATCGCTTTGCCGCTGACGTAGCCAAAACTGACCTGCTCGAACTCGATACCGCCAAGCGCCGTGAACGATCCGGCAACCGCAGTGTCCGAGCGGATGATGTCAGTTTCCGAATCCAGCAGGGTGTAGACCCGATTCACTCCGGCGCTCGCAGTGGCCACCGTTGAGCCTACGTTGGAGAGCTGGTTCAGCGGTTCGTAAAACTGTGTGAGATAGGTGAGAAACACGATCAGCTCACCGATCGTCGCAGTTCCCGCAATCACCTGCCCGGAACCGATGAACAGGATGACCGCGATGCCACCACCGAAGATGATTCCCAGCGAGGCAAGATAGCCAATCTCCCAGGAATGCTGGGAGTAACGCTGATCACGCGCCGTGCGGGTGGAGGTGGTAAAGCGATCCCGCTCCAAGCGCTCGCGCGTGAAGCTGCGAATCACCTCCACGGCGGAGATGTTCTGCTGCACGGCGGAGGCGATCTGACTGTCCGCTTCCTGCGCGGCCGCGCTCCGACGGCTCATCTGTTTCCCGAAGACGCGGATGGCCAAGAGCAGGAACGGAATTGTCGCGAGCGACGCGAGCGCCAGGGTCACATTCAGGCTCAGCATCACCACAATCATCAGAATCATGGTGAGACTCGCGCTCACCAGATTGATCATCCCCTGTTGAAACACAGTCTGAAAGGCGTAGGTATCCCACGCGGCCCGCTGAATGAGATCCCCCTGCTGATGCCCCAGATAGAAACGCAGGGAAAGATGTTGCAGCCGCTCGAAAACCTGGCAGCGGACCTGTTGCAAGCCGGCCAATCCAATTCCGATCGCGATGCGGTTGTAGATCGCCGTCAATAACGCGATGCCAAAGTGGATCACGAATGTGATCGCCACGAGCACAACCAGCACAACCTCCTTGTCTTCCGGGGCGGAGATGCGTTTTGACAACCAGCTGGGCAAGGGTTCTTCACCCAGAAGTGAATCAATGACGATCGCAATAGGCCACGGCTTAAGCAGCGCCATGCCGACGCCCACGATCATCAGCGCGAACACGAGGACGAGCCGACGACGATCGGACTGGAAAAACTCCAAGGCTCGCAGCGGGGATTTCAATTCTTCATTCCTCTTCCCCAACCTGCTCTTCCAGCTGCCCGATCAGGGCGGACTGGGCGGCGGCGAGACTCTTGCGAATCAGTTCCTCTTCAGCCGGGTTCAGATTGCCCCGGGTCTTGGCGGCGAGCATCTCGAGTTGATCGACGAAGATCTTTGCTCCTTCGAGATCGTAGATGGACTCGTTGGTTTCCGGGTGGGGAATCTTTCCGAGGAGCATGAGCGCCATGTTGGTCTGCTGCATCACCAACTGCTCGAAGAGCGCGGTCAGGATCTCACCCCGATCCGCGTTCACCAGTCGGTCTTCATCGAGCGGTATGAATGCCATGCGTGGAGGTTGGCACGGAGCCGGCAATTTTTTCAAAAGAAAAGCCAGCTTCGCCCCCAACGATAACACTTACCCCGCACCGACAACCGCGTTATCCTTTCCGACGTGAACAGGATCGTCGGCTTGGAAACGGAATACGGTTGTCTCTGCGATGATCCCGCCGGTCCCGCCGCTGCCGTGGGCCGGGTTCGCAACTGGGTGTTCGACCAGGGAAAGTTCGGACTGACGGATCTGCATCAACGCGACTGGGATGAGCCGGCCGGGAACGGCGGATTCCTCTTCAACGGCGGACGTTGCTATGTGGACATGGGGCACCTGGAACTCTGCACCCCCGAGTGCGTGGACCTTCGTGACCTGATCCTCTACGACCGCGTCGGGGATCATCTGATTTCGACCGCGACGGCAGATCTTGGAATGAGCGGCAAAACCACCTTTGTCCGCAACAATATCGACTACCACTCCGGCGCAACATTCGGCTGTCATGAAAACTATCTTCTCCGCCGAGCCGCCCCTTTGCGTGAGGAGAACGTGCAATCCCTCCTCACGTTCCTGACCTTGCGCGTGCTCTACACCGGCGCGGGCCGGGTGCGGGCCACACCCTCCGCAGAATCAAGACCGGAGTCACTGGCCCCGTGGCAGAACAGCGATTTCCAATTGAGCCAACGCGCCGACTTCATCAACAACGATCTGTTTGAGTGGGTTCAATTCAACCGCGCAATCATCAACACCCGCGATGAACCGCTCGCAGACGCGCGAAAATATCGACGGCTGCATTTGCTGCACGGGGACACCAGCGTCCTACCGGCAACTTTGGCGGCAAAGATTGGCACCACTTCACTCGTGTTGGATCTGTTGGAGATCGATCAACTCCCGAAGCTCGCGTTGACCGACGCGGTGATGACGTTCCGGAATCTCTCCCACGCGCCGAATGGCCCCTGGCTCGTTCCGCTCACGGGCGGCAGGTGCCGGCCGGCGCTCGAGATTCTCCGTCTCTACCACGACCTGGCTGCCGCTGAATTTCGAGACCGTGATGAAGAGACAAACCAGGTACTGGCACTCTGGAAACGCGCCCTGGAAGGACTGGAGTCCGATCCCGAATCGCTCGTGGGAACGGTCGATTGGATCACCAAGCAATGGTTGTTCCGACAGTTCGTGGCCGCCGAGAATCTCAGCTGGGATGATCCCTGGCTGCAGGCGCAGGATCTCGAGTATCACTCCGTCGATCCCGATCGAAATCTCAGCCTGTCCGTGGCGCAAACGCCACCTGAATGGAGCCACAGTGACGATGAACTCACCGCAGCGCAGGACACTCCACCCGCCAACACCCGCGCGGCCGCGCGCTCATCGATCATGCGCGCATTGGAGAATCAGGATTTACGCTACTTCGTCGACTGGGAGGTGATCGACGCGGAGGGAGTCAATTCACTTTCGCTGCTGGACCCGTTTGATCCGAAGCCGCCCGAGATCGGGACGTGGATGCGCCGCATGCGAGCCGCCGCCGCTGAAGGCCGGCCGGAGGGTGATCCATTAGATTCCAATAAATGAACCACCCCGGAGGGTGCGGGTTTTGATAATCCCCATTCCCGCTAATGGGCGCGCCCCGGTTCGTTTCGACGCTATCCCAGCTTGCAGCTCACGCCTTCGCGACCGGATTCCACGATCAAATCGCTCTTGTGCTCGGCCACGATTTCACGTGAACGCGCCACCATGCGGGAGACAGTTTCGTCGGAGTGCGACGGATCGTGGTGGAAGAGATAAAGTTTCTTCAGGCCAGCCTTGATCGCGGTGACAACGGTATCCTCGAAGCAACTGTGCCCCCATCCGATATGGGATTCATATTCCTCCAGCTGATATTGCGAATCCATGATCAGCAAATCCGCGCCTTGGAGGAATTTCAGCAGTTTCTCCTCTTCGGCCTGCGCGAAGCCAGCGACTTCCGCGATGGCTTCGGGCGCGTTGGCCGAGTGCAGGCGCATGCGCGAATAGGCCTCGTGATCCGGCATATAAACCAGCGCCGAAGAACCCGACTCCAACCGATAGGCCACGGTCACCCCCGGATGATTCGCAAAATGGACGCGGCACTGGACCTTGCCGAGATCGATCTCCAACTCTTCCTGCAATTCGAAGCTGATGTTCCCCGGCATTTGCGCCAGCCTGACCGGAAAGAAGGGATTCTCCATCTGCACCTGGAAACAGTTCTGCAAGCCTTGGCGCGAACCTTCGTAACCAATTACGCGAATATTGTTCTTCGGATTGTACGCGGACGCGAAGAATGGGAAGCCTTGGATGTGATCCCAATGCGTGTGCGTCAGCAGCAGGGTCATGTCCAACGCCTTCGGACCAAATTCCTTGGCCAATTGTACACCCAAAGCGCGCAGCCCTGAACCGGCGTCCAAAATAATCAGTTGCCCACCGATCCGAACCTCCACACAGGAGGTGTTCCCGCCATAATGCACGGTGTCCGGACCCGGTGTCGGGATGGATCCGCGCACGCCCCAGAATCGTAAGAAGTTTTTCTTCGGAGATATCTTTGCGCTGGCGTTCGCATCGGCGGGAGCGGGGGAGCCCATGCTCCGAATCGCAATGCCGCGGGGCGCGGAAATTGATTCGATCAATTTTGCCGTATTAACCGGCTTGATCATCACCTCGTCGGCACCCGCTTCCAGAGCGTGCAGACGATCGACGTCGAACACTTGGGAGGTCGTTACGACGATCTTCAGATCGTTAAGTTTGAGACCCTTGTCACGGAGCGTGCGGCAGACCTGAAAACCACTGCACCGGGGCATCAGCAGATCACAAACAACGGCGTCCGGCTTATCTTCCAGCGCCCGTTGAATCCCCTGCTGACCGTCTTCGGCTTCCAAAACACGCCAACCCTCCTTGGCCAACGCGTTCGCGAGAACCATGCGGATCACCTTGTCGTCGTCTATGAGCAACACGGTCTTCATAATCAGTGGAGCGGGAGTCTCAGTGTGGGAAATTCAAATTACAAGTTTCCATGTAGTTTACTTCACTACTTCCGGCTTCTTCCCACGATTCAGGATAAAACTCCGGAAATTCCGGCTCCAACAGACATTGCGCGATGCCTCGGCGTTTCAATCACCAAACAGTCCCCTGAACAGTTTTTTCCACCAGGGCTTGCTGTTAGGCTCGGCTACCGACTCCTCCTTCCCGCGCGGTTTCTCGGACGGGTGACGGATCTCCGGTTTGAACTTTCCGACTGCCAGCAGGGTGCTCACGCGCTCGCGAATTCGCGCGTCTTTCTCAGGGTGCACCATGTGGACAAATTCAGGAAAAGCGTCTTTTTCCGACCCGCTTGATTGGGTTTAGGCGATAGTCCGACAACCGCGCGCGACCGGTCAAAACTATTCAGAGTGAGTCATCCACCAAGCGCGATTCCGCTATCCCCAACCGCGCCTTGACGCCCCTTCCCCCTTCCCTATCATGCCCCGCTCCTGCTGTCGGCCGAACGCCGGGAGCACAGAAAACTAATCAGACAAAGCAAACAAATGAGTGCGATCAGTGATATTCAGGCGCGTGAGATTCTCGATTCTCGCGGAAATCCCACAGTGGAAGTAGACGTGGTTCTCGACAGCGGCGCATCTGGCCGGGCAGCAGTTCCCTCCGGAGCCAGCACCGGCGAACACGAAGCCGTGGAACTCCGCGACGGACTGAAGAAGCGTTACCTCGGCAAGGGCGTTACCAAAGCCGTCAAGAATGTCACCTCCAAGATCGCCCCGGCCATCGTCGGAATCGAAGCCACCAACCAGCTGGCGGTCGATTCGATCATGCTCGCGGTCGATGGCACGGAGAACAAATCCAAGCTCGGCGCCAACGCCATTCTCGCCGTCTCCCTCGCCACCGCAAAAGCGGCCGCGGCGGAAGTGGATCTCCCGCTCTACCAGTACCTCGGTGGACCGAACGCCAAAGTCCTTCCCGTTCCGATGGCCAACGTCATCAACGGCGGCGCGCACTCCGACGCTCCGATCGACTTCCAGGAATTCATGATCATGCCGACCGGCTTCGACACCTTCAGCGAAGGCCTGCGCGCGATCACCGAAATCTTTCATTCACTCAAGAGCGTCCTCAAAGGACGCAACCTTTCCACCGCCGTCGGTGACGAAGGTGGCTTCGCCCCGAATCTCGCGAGCGCCGAAGACGCCATCGACTGCATCCTCACCGCCACCAAGAAGGCCGGCTACAAACCCGGCAAGCAGATCAACCTGGCACTCGACGTCGCCAGCTCCGAGTTCTGCCCCAGCCCGGGCAAATACGTCTTCAAGAAGAGCACCGGCGAAAAACTTTCCGGCGCGCAGCTCGTCGACTTCTACGTCGATCTCTGCAAGAAGTATCCCATCATCTCCATCGAAGATGGCTGTGATGAGAACGACTGGAAGAGCTGGAAACTCCTCACCGAAAAACTCGGTGACACGGTCCAACTCGTCGGCGACGACCTCTTCGTCACCAACACGAAGTTCCTCCAGAAGGGCATCGACAACAAAACGGCAAACTCGATCCTCGTGAAGGTGAACCAGATCGGCACCCTCACCGAGACCCTCGATGCCGTAGAACTCGCCACGCGCAACGGCTACACCAGCGTCCTCTCCCATCGCTCCGGCGAGACCGAAGACGCCACCATCGCCGACATCGCCGTCGCCACGAACTGCGGCCAGATCAAGACCGGCTCACTCAGCCGCAGCGACCGTCTCGCGAAATACAACCAACTCCTGCGCATCGAACAGGAACTCGGTTCGCATGCCGTCTACGGCGGCCGCATGAAGGTCATCTAAGCCCCGCCAATATCCAATATCGTTTCCGAAAAGCGCGGCGAGAGCCGCGCTTTTTTTGTGATCTCGATGATCGGTCGGATCTTCCCATCCCGAATATTCCGTGGTTCCCTTTTCTCATGTCCAGTTCCACATCACGCCGCGGGTTCCTCGCTCAGACTTCCGCTGCCGTCGGATTCCTATGTACGACGGATGCTCTCGCCGCCGATGCGGAGCCCGTCATCGATATCCACCAACACACGCATTACCACGGGCGTTCGGACCAGCAATTGATCGCTCACCAGCGCGCCATGGGGGTGACCCAAACAATCCTGCTTCCCTCCGGCCGGATGATGACTCGGCCTTCCACGCGGAATGGCCGCTCAAACGGGCTGGCAGCAAAGGTTCTTCCCAACAGCGATGCCAAGGGGATTACTGAAAAGCTTCCCGGTGAATTCTATTTTGGAGCCAATGAAATCACCGATCACAAGGACGCCCGCAAGGAGATCGAGAAGTATCTGAAGCTCGGTGGCATCGTGATCGGTGAACAGAAATTCGATGTGCTCGTGGATTCTGCCGCGAGCCAGGATCTCTATCGCCTGGCCGCCGACTACAAGGTTCCGATTCTGATGCACTTCCAGCACCGGACCTACAACCGCGGCTTCGAGACATTCTCCAAGATGTTGGAGAAACATCCCCAGACCATCTTCATTGGTCACGCCCAGACCTGGTGGGCAAACATCGACAAGGCCTACGATCCGAAGTCGGGCAACTACCCTACCGGGAAGGTCACCGCGGGCGGACTCACCGATCAGTATCTGCAGAAATACCCGAACATGTTCGCCGACATGTCCGCCGGTTCCGGCCTGAATTCCCTGCTTCGCGACGAGGAACACACGATCGAATTCTTCGACCGCAACCAGGACAAGGTTCTCTACGGCAGCGACTGCGCGGACGCTCTCGGTCGCGGCCCTTCCTGCCAAGGTGCAAGAACACTTGCCACCATCCGCCGATTGGCGAAGAACAAGCAGATCGAACGCAAGATCCTCTACGGCAACTCAAAGAAGCTCTTCCGTATCTAAAACAGGTGGTCGCCACCGCGTTGTTCCCCTATAAGATCGTCCAAGATTCATCGCAGCACTATGCCATCTGATTTCATGCAACAACTTTCCCGACGCTCGTTCCTCCGCGGCGCGAGCGGAGCGGCCCTGGCCCTGCCCGCGTTTGATGCGTTCTCGGTGAGGGCCGCCAAGACACCCAAACCGGCACAACGGATGGCCTTCTACTACGTGCCAATCGGCATTGTCCGACGGGATTTTTTCCCGGGAGAGAACGATTTCGAAGTTGCCAAGTACAAGGGAACTGAGACGGCACGGTGGACGACGCCCAAGTATCCAGTTGGTTTTCAACCGTTGAACATGACCCCGACGCTCAAAACGTTGGCGGACGTCACGGACAAGTTCACGCTCGTTACCGGATTGGATCGCACCTTCCAAAATGGCACCGATGTGCACGCGCAATGCGCCTCCTGTTACCTCAGCAGTGCCGCGCCGTTCTCGATCAAGCGATCCGCCTGGCCGCTGGACCGAACGCTCGATCATCTGGTCGCTGACCACGTTGGCTCCAAGACCCCGTTTCGCACGCTCGAGCTGAGCTGCAACAGCCACAAGGACAACCTGGAATCCATCTACTTCGACAACATTTCCTGGTATGGCACCGGCCACGTCGCTCCATCCATTCGCGATCCACGCAAAGCTTACCGCCGGCTGTTCAGCACGCAGGACATCCAGAATTTCCGGAACATCACTGACCTTGTCCTCGAAGATGCCCACTCGCTGAAACGAGAACTGGGATACACCGACAGTCAGAAGTTCGCCGAATACTTCGATTCCATCCGCACGATCGAGGAGCAGATGGACAAGCTCGAAAAGATGAAGTCGGAACTCGAGCAGGCTCCCCTGGCGGAGCCGAGCGCCGCGCATCTTCCTCGCGGACAATACATCCGCCTGATGGGTGACCTGATGGTCGCCGCCTTTCAGACCGGGCTCACCAATGTGGCTTCCATGATGATCGGGCCCGAACGTTGGAACACCCCCTTCATGTTTGATGGCGTCTTCGACAAGCCGATGAGCCATCACCAGATGTCTCACAACCAGAAGAAGTTCATCAATGAGATCGCGCAGGTGGATCGTTTCCACATGGAGCAGTTCGCTTACATCCTCAAGAAGATGGACGCCATCAAGGAAGCGGACGACAGCACCCTGCTGGACAACACCATCTTCACCTACGGATCTGGATTGGGCGACGGTGCGACCCACCAATACGAGAAACTTCCGATCATCGTCGCTGGCAAAGGCGGCGGCGCCTTACGGGCCAAGGGCGAGCATCTGGCTGTTTCACCCGGCACGCCCCTCGCCAATCTCTGGCTTACTCAGGCGCAGACCATGGGATTGAAGCGCGAACGTTTTGCTGACAGCACCGGCCCGATCGGGCGATTGCTGGCGTAACACAGCTCCCGATCAGCCAGGTCGTGGAATAGCTTTTCGCAATGGGTTCCATCCTTGATTCCCCAGAAGTCCGAGCTGCCGTTCTCCCGCTCAGCGTGGAGTTGTATCATGCCGCAACCGAACTGAGGTGGATTGATGAGAAGGTTGAATTATTGGAAGGATTTCCAGTGAGGAAACCCGGCAAGGCACCGGAACACGAATACTTCGTCACACTGCTTCTGCGACTCCAGGAAAAGGTGATTCCAGCGGGCTATTTCGTCACCTAGGAACGTCCCCTCCCCGGCGCCAAATCAGAACCCGAACCGGAGCTCATGGTTGTCGCCAGGAATGAGATAGACTTTCGACATGCACATCCCAACACAGCGGCTTTGGTCGTCGAAGTTTCCATCAACACGCTGGATCGTGATCGTGAAAAAGCGGCGATCTACGCCGCCGCTGGGGTGAAAGAATACTGGCTGGTCACCCCGGGAGCGGAATCCATTACCGTCTATCGAAATCCAATTGAATCTCGCTACCAAGAAGAATTCCAACACTCGATAGCAGCCACCGCAACCAGCGGGGCCATCGAAGGATTTTCTATTCGGCTCTCCGAGTTTTTCGGATAAGTCGTAACTACGGTAGGTTCCGTAGAATGGGCCATCGCCGACCGGCGCTCCGAGGCGACTTATGGCGGTCGGCCGCGAATTCCGATGCCGGTGACAGAAACAGAATTCGAACTTTGCCAATCCAAGGGAGCCACACGACTCCACTACCAGTGACAAACCACTTTTAGTTCAACTGAACCGTTCGCAACCACTACCGCACCGCAGTAGTCTCGCTCGGGTTCCAACGGAAAAATTTCCCAATCGGCAACGGCGGCAGGCTCCACCAGGTCTTCGCGAAGAGTCACACCGGCATCGGCACCCAGGGCGACTGTAAATGTCCGCGTATCCCGACTCAGGCCGGCCCCCCGCGCTTTCAGGTAAGCCTCCTTGCGCGTCCAACATTCTAAAAACGCCCGCGGGCGATCAGTTGGCGAAACTTGGGCCAATTGCTCCTGCTCTTCCGGCGAGAAGAATCGCTTCGCCACATCGTCATGACTCAATCGGCGTCCCAACCATTCCACGTCAACCCCGACTGGCCGACGACGCGTGAACGCGAGCAGTGCAAGGTTGTGCGTGTGGGAAATATTGTACTCAAGTGGCGCCGGCGGACCCTGCAGATACGGTTTGCCGTGTTCCCCGGATTCGAAACTGAGGTCGCGGGGATTCATCTGCAGATACTTCCCCGCAATCATCCGAAGCGCGGCGCGGGCAAAGACGAACTGCTGACGCGGCCGCTCCACCTTGAATCCCGCAGCGCGGGCTTGTTCCTCATCCGAAAGAACTGCCCAGGCTCCGGCAGTTTCCGTTTCGTCGCCCTGCAAATCCCTTTTCCAGACGTGCACCTCGTCTTCCCCCAGGACTGGAAACGGATCAGGGAATGGCCCGGCCGGGTTCATACGGATCGCAGATGCCCAGCCAGGCGCTCCAAGCCTTCCGCGATGCTCACCCGCGGCACATACTCGAAATCGCGTTTGGCCGCGCTGATATCAAACCAGTGGGCGGTCGACAGCTCCCGGGCGACAAAGCGGGTCATGCGCGGCTCACTCTTGATGCCCAGCGTGCCATAAATCCACTCGCAAACGCTCCCGGCAAAGTAGGCCAACCCGGGGGATATGGATTTGGTGACCGGCGCAACGCCGCCACATGCGAGAATACGATTGATAAGGTCCCACACGGGCACGGGTTCGTCCTGAGAAATGAAGTAAGCCTTACCAGCCACCGCTGAGCCAGGTTGAAGCTTCTCGCCCGCGAGCAGATGCGCCTCGGCGGCGTTGTCGATGTAGATGGAATCAACCAAGTTGTCGCGTTTTCCAATCTTGCGAATCTGCCCGGCCTTGCCTTTGGCGAGGATGCGCGGCACGAGATGGTTGTCACCCGGTCCCCAGATCAGGTGGGGCCGCAGCGAAACCGTGGCCAGCGATCCGTCATTGGCCGCCATCACCATTTGTTCGGCCAATGCCTTGGTTTTCGGATATGGGGCCTCGAAGTGTTCCGGATACGGGACCGATTCGTCGATGCCTTCCATGTCCGTGCCGTTGAACACGACGCTGGGCGAGCTCGTGTAAACCAGACGCTGAACTCCGTGCTCGCGACAGGCACTGAGAATATTTTCCGTCCCGGTGACATTCGTCTGATGGTAGCTTTCATAGCTTCCCCAAACACCCGCCTTGGCCGCCACGTGAAAAACGATTTCACAGCCTGCCACCGCTTTCCCGACCGCGTCCCGATCCGACAGGCTGCCCTGAAACTGTTCCACCCCGGCCTGCTCCAACGCCGCATAGAGCTGCCGGGAAAGACTGCGGACCCGCGCTCCCCGAGCAAGCAGTTGGCGGACAATTGCCCCCCCAAGGAAGCCACCACCGCCGGTCACAAGTATTGTCTGGTCTTTCATCACGCCACGTCTTCGGGCGGGCGAGTGTCCGACAACATGGCAGCCCAATCAATTCCTGTCTCAACCGGAACTGTAGCGGCCGAGGTGAATGGGGATCGTCCATCGCGAACTCCGATGAAACGCATCACCGTCCATTCGCCCAGACGGCGAGTTGCTCGCGAAAGATCTTCGCATTGTGGCGGATGTCGACTGGGAACGCCGGGTGAAAGAGGATCGTTTTGATCCCCTTGGTCAGCTCATGTTCTGCGCCAATCTCCAGCAGTTCCGTGCGGATCTGTGATTCCGTCTGCTTACGCGTTTCGGGATCCGGTTCCACGCAGAGGACCGGTTCGGTCTGACCGTTCTTTTGAACCCCGACCAGCGCCGTGCGAAATACTTCCGGATGCGTGTTAAAAATGGCTTCGCACGGAATTGTGAAGAGCGTCCCGGTGGCGGTGATGACGCGATGCGCCTTGCGACCGCAAAACCAAATCCGACCGATTTCATCCTGACTGCCCACGTCACCCATACGATGATAGAAGCCGCCATGCACTGGATCCAGAATCTTGGCCAGTTGGGTTGACTCTGAACGGTTGAAATATTCGCGGGTGACGTTTCCGCCCTTCACGGCGATCTCGCCGATTTCACCCACCGGCAAAACCAGTTCATCAGACCAGTCCGCGATCGGTTCGTCCGTGATGCCAATCACCTTCAGCTCAATGCCCGCCACGGGTTTGCCGACACACACTCCCCCGCCCGCATTCGTGCGCGCAGCAGTATCCCGTAGAATTTCGTGACTGCCGATGGAGGCGACGGGAAGGACTTCTGTGGCACCATACGGAGTAAATATCTGGGCATCCGGCTCAAGCATTTCCGAGAACCGTTCCAAGATGGCGGAACTGACCGGCGCTCCGGCCGAGATGACCCGTTTCAAAGATGGGAACTTCAAACCGTGCGCGACCCCATGGCGACCGACGCGATTGAGGAGGGCCGGAGAACCAAACATGTTGGTCACCCCGAAATTCTCGATACACTCGGCAATCATGCCCGGGTCGACACCGGCCGGCCGGGTGGCGTCCATGTCCGGGATGATGGCGGTCATGCCCAACGCCGGCGCGAACAGCGCGAACAGCGGAAACGTCGGCAGGTCAGTCTCACCCGGCTGAATATCATAGATGGCCTTCAGCTTCCGCACTTGGCTGTCGAAGATTCCGTGGGTATAGACTACGCCCTTGGGCACGCCAGTACTGCCGCTGGTGAACAGGATGGCGGCCACCTCTTCCGGCTGGGTTGCCGCCATCTGAAATCCGTGTTGCGCCGGCAGTCGCTTTTGAATCGCCGCCAACGTGTCGCCGCCCCAGCCCAATCTCGGTCCCACCGTGACGAGGTGTTTAATCGATCCTCTGGCCCAGCGAAACAGACACCGGGCGATATGCGCCTTGGGAATCCCGATGAAGGCTTCCGGCTCAGCCTCGCCCAGGCATTTGCCCAGATTCTTGATTCCCATGCCGGGATCAATCATCACGGGTACCGCCCCAATCTTGAACAGCGCAAAGGTGAGTGCGAAAAAATCAAGACTCGGCGTCACCATCAGCACGGTGCGCATGCCACGCACAATGCCATGGGCAATCAGCCCGGCAGCAATCCGATCACTGGCCTCATCCAATTGGCGAAAGGTGTAATGGGTATAACTGACCCGACCGGCAGCGTCGCGGCCGTGGGGAAACACCACTGACTGACGATGCGGTTGCTGCCGCGCCATGGCGGGCAAATGGGCCGCGATATTGACAATCGAGTCGCTCATGGAAGAACCAAAGGTCTAATACGCGCAATCCGGATTGCGAACTGCCCCGAAAGGAACTGATTGGCGGCGGCTGAACATCGGCTGAAGCTACGCTTTCTCGAGCGGGTTCTGCTTCAGGAAGTTGTCGATGATTTCGACAATTTCCTCACCGCGGTCTTCCAGAATGTAGTGACCCGAGTCGGCCCATTGATGGACTTCAGCCGCGGGCAGGTAATCCTTCCACTGGTTCAGAAAGTGACGGTCAAAGACAAAGTCCTTCTCGCCCCAACAAACGACCGTGGGCACGGACCGAAACTGTCCGATGTTCTCCTCCACCTGACCGACCAAATCATAGCCTTCGTCCCCGACCCGCAACGGGATGTCCTGCACGAAGCGCAGCACTGCAACGCGGTCTTCCCAATTGTCATAGGGCGCAAGGTAGCCATCGGCGATCTCTTGCGTCAGCTTGTTTTTCGTGGCACACCAGCAGACCGCCGCCAAGCTGAACGCGTTCAATCCACGAACCAGCAGGGAGCCCACCACCGGCAACCGACAGAACCACAGCGACCACGGAAACGGTTTCGTTTTCGGCAAATGGAAGGCCCCGGTGTTCAGCACGACAAGCCGCTTGATTTTCTCCGGATGCAGCGTGGCATAAGCCATCCCGATCATGCCGCCCCAATCGTGCACAATGAGAGTGATGTTGTCGCCCACTTCCAGCTTCTCCAGCAGCGCTTCCAAATCGCTCACCCGCTGGCGCAGCGTATAGGGATAGTCACCGGCGGCCGGTTTGTCCGATCGGCCGCACCCGATGTGATCGGGAACAATGGTCCGATAGCGACCACTGAACGCCTTCACCAGATTGCGGTAATAGAACGACCAGGTAGGATTGCCGTGCAACATCACCAACGGTTCACCCTCGCCTTCGTCAAGGTAATGGAGACGGTTGCCAGCCAGCTCCAAGAAGGCACCTGTGAAGGGATAGAGTTCGGGGCTGACTACCATTTCAAGCCAAGCATCATGCAGTTGAGGCCGCTGCCAATCCCAAGGAAACTGACCTTGTCGCCGCGTTTGAGCACGCTGCGTTCATGAGCCAACGCGGCCGTCAACGGCAGCGACACCGTGCCGATGTTCCCCAAGTATTCGTAGGTCGTAAAATCCTTCTCCGGGGCAATGCCGAGCGTTTGCAGAATGGAGTTCTGGTGACCGGAACCGACTTGGTGACACACCACGCGACTGACGTCTTCCCCCGACCACCCCATTTCGGCCAGGAACGATTTCCAAGTCTCCTTGCCCAAGGCAACACCATGTTTGAGCACGGCCACAGAATCAGTGGACATGAACGGCTGATGCACCCCGTCGACCTGCTCAATTCCCCAGCGGCAAAGCTCATGATGCTCCGGCGCCACATGCGTGACCCCGCCCAGCAGCTGATGTCCCGCATCCGCGCCAAAACTGCCGTCGGTCAAGAGCACCGCCACCGCCCCCGAACCGCCCGTCAAGGTGGCCAACGCGAGCGTGAAAAGCTTCATGTCCTCCATCCGCAGCATCCGCTCAATCATGACATCGTTGATCTCGCGAGCGGATTCGCAGGAGACCACCAGACCGGCACGAATCTGGCCGAGTTCGATGCGGTTCGCGATCTCGAGCATGCCGTTGAGCACACCCAGGCAGGCATTGCTGATGTCGTAAACCGCCGTCGACTGCTCCACACCCAATCCATCCGCGACCCGACAGGCCGTGGCCGGCTCGTAGTTCTCGCGGCAAACGCCGGCATAGATGAGCGAACCAATCTCGGAGACCGGCACACCGGTCGAGGCAAGCACTTTGCGGGCGGCGGCCGTGGCCCCACGCGAAACCGGCGTCCCGGGCGCCCACCAGCGTCGTTCCGAAATGCCGGTGAGAAACTCCAATTGCCCTTCGGCGATGTGCAGCTTGTGCAGCATCGGCCTCAACCGGGATTCCAGTTCCTCGGAAGTCACCACGACGGGCGCGAGTTCGTATCCGATGCCGGTGAGTTCGACCTTGGAATATTTCATCGGCCGCGGAGCACCACCGAGTTGTGAGCTGATTTTCTCATTCTAAGGAAGGCGCACCATAGCGAATTCGGTGAATTGGACAAAATCTAAAGTGTGATTTGGTTCCCCTTCCCGAGGCCGGGTTGAACGCGGGAGAACGCCCCCAAACAACCATCATCCCGCTTGCGAACTTATTTGTAGACAGCTACCTTCGGCCCATGAATCTGACTGCCGTCTACGAACCGGCCAAAGAAGGGGGCTATGTTGCCTGGCTGGAGGAAATGCCAGGAGTCCAGACTCAGGGAGAAACGCTGAGCGAGGCCAAGGAAAACCTGCGGGACGCCCTTCAGATATCCTTGGAATACCTGCGCGAGAAAGCGCGGGCCATCGAAACTGCCGACAGTGTTCGGGAAAATTTTGACCTGGCAGTTTCGTGAAACGAGTCGAGTTGGAGCGCCATCTCCGCCGCCATGGATGCCAGGCGAAGCGTGAAGGCGGCAATCACTCCGTCTGGGAAAACACCAAGAGCGGCGCGTGGACAGCGGTCCCGAGGCATCGCGAAGTCAAAGACCACTTGGTGCGTGGTATCTGCCGGCAATTGGAGATTCCAGCCCCCTAAAGATTAACCCGCTTGGTCCTGATCCGTGTATCGGATCGCCAATCTTCGCCCGTGATCCCGACTACTTCGCTTCGCGGTAAACTGCGGAAAAGTCTTTCATGCCATATATGTTGCGACCGTCCACGGAGAGATAACCGTCGGCCCGGATAAGACGCTGCTCCTCGTCAATGGCGGTCACGACCGCCTCGACCGTGACCAATTTATCCGTGGGAAGGATCTGGCCACGGTAAACCCATTCATGCGGATGCCCGACACCGATGGCCTCCATACGGCCGGAATCACCGACCTCGAACTTCTCAGCCATGACCACTTTCAGCAATTGGAGAAAAGACTCCAACCCGAGCGAACCGGGACATACGGGGTCTTCAAAGAAGTGTGCCTTAAAAAACCATTCATCGGGATTGACCGTTTTGGTGCCCCTGATGAATCCCAGCCCCGCCGGGCCACCGTCAGCCACGAAGGTTTCGACGCGATCAATCATTCGCATCTGCGTCTTGGGAAACAATCCCGTTTGCGGGTAGTCAAAGCTCTTCGCCCGGCTCAGTTCGGCCGGCAACACCGCATAAAGTTTGGCCTCCCGAATGCCGACCTGTTGGGCCAACGCCGGTTTCGAGAAAAACCCGAAGTAGGTATTCCCCTTGTAGGCCAGGCCCTGCCGTGAATGCACTTCGTAATCGTAGTGCTGAATGATCATCCCGCCAGAGCTGGAGGCGGCGGTGATATGGACCTTGATGGACAGCATCCCGGCATCCGGATAAATCGAAAAATACTGCTGCGCCTTGCCGCCCAGATTGCGAAACGAGACGTCCACGTCGCTCGTCAAGGCCGAACCGATATAGCCGGCCAGCCAGCCGCACGGTTGCAACGCGATCTCCAGCAGCACCGCAAAGGGCATGTCGCCCTGCGTGTTCTCCGCGAAATACCATTCGTCCGGCGGCACATCGTATTCGGCGACAATCTTGCCGCCCGCCGTCATGACCCACGGCTCGCAATCTATCGCCACGATGCGGTCCAAAAACTTGTACGGCGGCCCCGGCAGACGGGCGATCTTGCGTTCAGCGTCAAAGACACGATAGCGATCCCCAAACGCTTCGGACGGCTTGCCAATGGCGAAAGCCAGAATGCGGTCATTGTCGAACAGCGGCGCTTGGGCGACTGCCGTTGCCTCAGTCTGATCACTTCCCGAGTGCTCCCACAGCGCCTCCACGCTGGCGCGCGTCCAGCCTTCAAAGCGGATGGACATGTCCTGCATCTCGACGATGGGACGGCCGTCGGCATACATCAGCGCATCGGCAATCGCGTAGGGTTCCGGTCCGTAGCCAAGTTCCTTGATAGAGATTTCGTAGACGACCTTGCGCGTGGACTCAATGACCTGACCACGACATTTCAGCTTGCCAGTTACGCCCGGAACCGGTCCGTGGGTCAGATTGTCCGCTTCCCCCACCCAGCCCAGACGCAGGAGCAGGATGCGGAGGGTGTGGAGACAGCACTCGTACATCAGGGTACCGGGCATCACCTTGTCATCCACAAAGTGGCAGGTCAGGAACCAGTCGTCCGGATGAATGTCCGCCTCCGCCCGGATGACCCCCAAACCGAAGCGGCCACCTTTGGGTTCAATGGCCAGCACGCGGTCCACCAGTTTCATGCGATCCGCGGGCAGCGCCAGCGGATTACGGAGCTTCAGGTGCCGAAACGCATCACCAAAACAGCCGGCCAGGTCGCCCTTCCGCAGCGCATCCAACTGCTCGTCCGAAATTGATTCAGATCGGAGCGGCACGAGTTCTTTCCAATCGTTCGGCAGCTTGCCAGGCAGCGGTCGGAGATCGAGTTTCGTGTGAACGATGCCCTTGCCAGCCGCGAGTTCCGCTTCGGAGAAAAAGCCGGCACACCCTTTGCGCATGCTCAGCAGCGGCTCCCCGTCAACGCTGCCGTCAAACCGAAACCGGAACAGCCAGGTCGATCCCTGCCGAAAGAATTGATCGATGTGGATGTCGTAATTAATCACCGCGCCGGGACCGGGAAGGGCCCGGTGAAATGTGATTTCCGCGTCCAACAACCGATAGACCGCCCGGCCCTTGGTCTGAAAATCGATACCCAGATAACCGGACAGAAACAGATCCGCCTGGCCCGCCTCCACCGCGATGCACGTGGGGATCCTGCCACAATCGAGATACCACGCGCCGGGATGGATGTCGTGCTCGGTGACCAGGCCGCCGGGCGTCATGGAACGCGCCTCGCCCGTGATCGACATGATTCGGTCAACCAACATCAGCGGCTCATCCGGCAGGCGCACGCGGGTCGGATGTTGATCGATCTCAGCGAACTCGGGGCCGAGCACGTTCGCCAGTTTGCCCACGGCAATCTCGAGACAGGCAGCGCGGTCAAACGCAACCGGACGCTCTGGGATTGCCGGAATCGCAGTCGGCAATGCAGCGGGCGTCGCCGCCAACGACGGCAAGGATTCCACCTGCGCACCCGGCGGCAACTGGCTGAGCAATTCCATGCGTTCCGCGACCACCTGCGTCATCGCCGCCTGCAGATTGGCGGAGAACTGCAAAAACTGATCGTGGGCCCGCGTCCGGACGTTCGCCGTCACGGTCAGCTGGTGCACAAACGAATCGGCCCCGCCGGGCCCGGCAACCTGCACCGGCGCCAACCGGACAGCCGGCGCCGCCGACGCAACTTCGGCAACGAGTTCCACTGGCTCGGGCTCCGCCGGTTCCGGTTCCCGGATGAAGTAGTCAGGCTCCGGATCAAACAGGGCGACATCGGACTCATCGGTCTCCGGTCGTGACACCTTGAACGCCTTCCCACCCACCGGCACGATCACCGCCGGCACGTCTTCAGCTCCGCCCCGGGCAACTTCCGACGCCGGATCATCCGGATAGAGGAAATCCAGATTGAGCGAAAACTGCTGCCCGACCAGTTGGCCGAGGAACCGGAGAAACGTGTTCGCCTCGCTTTGATTCGGGAAGCAGGCCGACATGGCAAGATGCGGGCGCTGACCAAGAATCTTGGGAATCATCCGACTGCAACTCGCGCCCGGTCCCATTTCCAGAAACGTTCGAATGCCGTCGTTGTAAGCCGCGTTGATAACCTTGGGATAATTCACCCCGTCCAATGCCTGCGCCAGGATCGACGCCGCCGCCGTCTCGCGAGTGACGTCATAAGACTTGCCCCAAGCGCCGCTGTAGTAGCGCACACCGGCCGGCGGATGGGTCGGGAACAGATGCAGATCGTGATATTCCTTTGCCACCGGCTTGGCGACATCGCAGTGCACCGTCGTCACGCCTTCCACCGGATACCAGTGACAGCCCAACCGCTTCACCACCTCATCCACCGCGTCGGCGTCCCCGCCGATAACGCATTCCTCCGGCGTGTTGACGATGAGCAGATAAACCTTGGAATAGTGACTGAGCAGTTCGCCGACTTTTTCGGAGGAACAGGCGACCACCCCCAGTTTCCAGTGAATCGGTTCCGACTCCGGCACGCCCCAAACCTGCCGGGCCGCCTTGCACGGACCGGCCAAATCCGTACTGAAAAGCGTGCCCTCTTTCATGCGGCGGAACATCTCGTCCCGGTCCTTCCAGGCCCGGGTGGAAAAGAGTCCCGCCGATTCACCCAGGCTGTAGCCAATCACCGCGTTGGGGTGAATACCGCTCTGTTCCACCATGTCCGTGACCATGGTTCCGAGCGCGACCTGGCCATAAATCATCGCGTGATGATCCTGATTAATCGTCTTCAGGCTCTGCTCGTTCCAGAAAACCTCAGGAACCATCTGGTTGGCCAGCCGCTCGTTTTCCCGATCCAGGCGGCGGACGATCTCCGGGAACTGCAATGCCAGCTCGCGCCCCATGTTCGGGTAATGATTGCCGGAACCCGGATAGACAAACGCAATGCCATAGTCGGGGAGCATGGAACGGGGATTGAAGAAGACACCGTTCTGCTCCAGTTCCCCAGCCGCCGTAGCATCCGCTGAGGACCAAATGGTCACCACGCGATCACGGCACAAATCGATTTGCGCAGCCAACTGCTGCAACGATTCTGCCACGATGCCCAACTGCTTGCCGTCGTGGCTGGCATGACCGTGCTTCCGATGCCACTGCCGCGCAAATATCTCAACGCCGGCGCCGGAAAACGTTTCCGCCTGCACCGCGAGGCGTTCCAACTGCTCCCCGAGGTGTTGGGGGTCATCACCCGCGACGACGAACAGCGCACCTCTGCGACCACCGAGCGGATTCGTCTTCTCCCGCTGCACCACTGGTGCCGACTGGTTCTCGTACGCCTGCAGCACCACATGCGTGCAGTTGCCGTCCACACTGAACGAACTGACCCCGGCGCAGCGGCGTTGGTCCTGGCGATTGCGCAGCCAAGCCTGCGGTTTCGGCGAAGCCGCCAGATTCGGGGCCGCTTCAAAGTGCGATTTCGCCCGCTCATGGCCGGGAATGCCGGGCAAGATTTCTTGGTACAGGCTGAGCGCGGCCTTGACCACCGAAGCCAGTCCGGACGCGGCCCCGGTGTGCCCGAGCGAGCCTATGCAGCTCCCCACGCGAAGCGGCCGTTCGAGATTGTCGCGGCTGAAAAAACGGGCCAATGCCCGCGCCTCAATTTTGTCCTCCTGCTCATTGCCGCTGCCGTGCGCTTCAATGTAGTTCACCGCGGCCGGATCCATGTCCGCCTCGGCATAGGCACGCGTCAGCGCGTCGAAATAGGTTTGTTCCCGCGGATACACCGACTCGCTTTCGCCACCGACCGCACTGCCAAGTCCATCGATGACACTGTAAATCCGGTCCCCGTCGGCAATGGCGTCTTCGACCCGCTTCAGCACCAGGGCAACGGCACCCTCACCGGGCACCGTCCCGTCGGCATCGAGACTGAACGGGACCAGCCTGCCGGTCCGCGAATACGGACGGCTGCCGTGCGTGCCCAGCACTGCCCGAATCTCGCCGGCCAGATCCACGGCCCCGACCAGCACATGATCCAATTCCTTGTTCTGCAACGCGCGCACTCCGGCCTCCAGTGCCCGCACCCCGGACGCCTCTTCGCTCTGCACCGTGTGCGATGGCCCGCCGATGCGAAATTCGCGGGCCAAGCGGCTCGCCACAATGCCGCCCAACGCGCCCATCGTGCGATTTGCGTTCAAGGCCGGCCCCGCGGCGGCGCGCAGGCTGTCCACCCATTCGTTCAGGTTATCATCGCTGAGTTTCAGTTCGAGCTCGCGATTCCATTGGCGCGCCTTTTCTAACAGCGACCAGCGAAAATGAAACTGCGTGGTACCCAGGTCGAGACCCACGCCGACAAACACTCCGGTTCGGTGCGACTGCCGCGTGTCCGATTGGAGGTCGTCCAAAGCGCCGGCGGCCACCTTCAGCATCAGCAGTTGCTGCGGCAGCATCTCTTCCAATTCTTTCGGCGGAATGCGAAACCGGTTGATGGGGATCTTCAGGTCGCCCAGGTAATAACCGGCAAAAGGACAGTCACCCGCAGCCGAGTCATTGAACCATTTGGACTTTTGAATCTGCCACCAATTGGGGTTCGGTGCTGGTTTGGCGGAGTCCGATCCGAAAACACGTTCCTGAAACGCGGGCAAGCCATCCCACGGACCGAAGGAGGCGTCCATCGCCACAATCGCGATTTTGCCGGACGGCTTGACAGGCGCCCGCGGGACTTTGGCGAGCGACTTGGGGGCTTTCTCCGGCCGCCATTCCTCGAGCAGGACGTGGGCGTTGATGCCGCCAAAGCCAAAGGCGCTGACCGCCGCCCGGCGCGGCGTGTTGGCCTTGCGCCTCGCCCATTCGCGGGATTCGGTCAGAATCTCAAACGGACTGTTTTCCAAATCAATGCGGCCACCGGCTTTCGAAAAATTGGCAATCGGCGGCAGCGTGCCGTGCTTCATCGCCAGCAAGGTCTTGATCAGGCCCGCACCGCCGGCACCGGTCAAAAGGTGGCCGACGTTGGACTTCGCCGCCCCCAAAACGCACTGGCCGGGCTTCCAGTCGGCCTCGCTCCAAAGTTCCTTCAGGCTCTTGAACTCGACCGCATCGCCGACCGGCGTGCCGGTGGCATGACACTCAATCAAGTCAACCTGTTTCGGACTCCAGCCGGCGTTGGCGTAGGCCGCGCGCATGGCCCGGACCTGACCTTCACTGCTAGGTGCGAGGATGTTGCCCTCAATGTCATTGGAAAGACCAATACCCTTGATCGTGCCATAGATCCGGTCCCCCCCGCGTAACGCATCAGAGAGCCGCTTCATTACCAGAATGCCGGAACCCTCGCCGACGATCAGGCCGTCCGCCCGGTCATCAAACGGGGTACACTGTCCGGAGCGGGAAAGCGCGTGCAGCTGGGAAAAGCCCATCTGGGTGTAAAGGCAGTCCGGACGTGAAAGACCACCACTGAGCATGACGTCCGCCCGGCCGCTCTGCAGTTCGTCCACCGCCAGTTTCACGGCGTAGAGCGAGGAGGCGCAGGCGGCATCCAAGGTGTAACTGCCATGCCCGAAGTCCAAAGCCCGCGCAAGTATTCCGGCGGGCAACCCCGTGACATAGCGGTTCAGCGGTTCCCCCGTCTTCCGCGACCGGCGGGGACGACGGCCCATCAGTTGTTCTTCGAACTCGGCCTCGAACAGTTCTTCGCACAACGTGGACGCGCTCTTGGTCGGCAGAGCAATGTTGCCAATGATGACTCCGGCCCGCGAACGGTCGACGGCTTCGTGGCTGCGTGTGTCGAGCCACGCCTGACGTCCGGCATAGAGCAACAGCCGACACACCTCATCCAGCCGGTTGACAAACTCACGTGATATTTCCAAGCCGTCCAGATCGAGGGAATAATCCTGAATGAAGCAGCCCCGATCAGTGTAGACCTTGTCCGGATGAATGCCCGAGGTGTCCAAGACGTCTTTCGGCGGCAAAGCCCAACGTCCGGCCGGCACCACGGAAGAGGTGTCGGTCCCCTGTTCAATGATCTCCCAATAGCGGGACAGGTCGGCCGCATTCGGAAACACGCCGCCCAGGCCGACAATGGCGATGGGTTCGGCCTTCCTCATGCCTGCTGCAACCCGACGAGCCGATTCTTGGCAAAAGCAGCCTTCAGCGAGGCGTCCAGCACGCATTCATAGCCTTCCAAAGAAGCGAGCAGTTTGCCTTTGGCGTCCAGACACTCCATCCGGGCACGCACCATCTGTTGCTCAATCGCCGTCACGCGCAAGCGCACGGTCATGGGCTGAGCGGGAAAGCGACGGACATACTGTCGGAACTTCGAAAACCCGGTCGGCAGGGAATGGGCACCCTGCTGCTGCAGGCTCCAAAGAATCATCAGCTGAAAACAGGAGTCGAGCATCAGCGGTTCCGAAATCCAAGACTGCCGCAGCGGGTCTGCGATCCAACTGGCCGGCTTCGGAGCCGGGTTCACCGTTCCGGAAATGCCGGTGGCATCACACTCCGTCAGCCGTTCGATGCCTTCCAAATCCGCCCCGTGAAAAAGCAGTTCATTTTGGTATAGCTCCTTCCGTTGGCGCCGATCCGGCTTGCAGGTATCCAGAATCGTTGGGTCGCCGGACTTCAAAACGCCATGGCCAAGTACCGCCTGCGCCCGGGCATGAATCCGCGTGCCTCCGGCATGCTGGCTGACCAGTTGCACCGGCACAGTCATTCCCTCCGCCGTGGTCGTGGCCGGCAAAACGTTCACCGACAAAGCGAGCGACTCGTCTTCGCCCAGAATAATTCCTTTGAGCACGGCAAAGTCGTTCAGACCATTGAACACCATGCCCGGGTGTCCGTGCAGGGCACCATGGGCCAACCACTCCACCGTCAGCGCGGCGGGCACCACCGCCTTGCCATTGATGACGTGGGAGCGCAGACACGGCAGGCCGTCCACCGAAACCGTCATCTCAATCGCCGCTTCGCCCGGGGCCACCTGCGAAGCCGCTTCCCGTTCGGGGACCACTTCTGCCGGACGCACAGAGGATTCGCCGAAATCCCCCAACCCCGGGGACGGGGCCACCACCACGACCTCAACCGGGCCATCGGCGCCCAGCGACAATTCCTTCACGAGATAATCGGCGCCGGCCTCGGGCTCAATCAGCCCCACGCCTTCCTTTTCAAAGATCGTCTTCAACGCCGACGTGACCATGCCGCCATTCCAAGGCCCCCAATTGACCGAGACCACGCGACAGTTGGGTCGCCGTTGGGATTCGAACTGGGCCAACTTGTTCAGCACTTCATTGGCCGCCGCGTAATCGACCTGCCCCGGGCGGCCATAGCGCCCGGTAAACGAGGAGAACAGCGCCATGATTTTCAGGTCATCCTTCTGCGTCCCTTGGAGCAGCGCCTGTAGGCCAGCCACTTTCGTGGAATAAACCTGTTCAAACTGCTCGTTGGTCTTGTCCTCAATCTTGCGATCCGCCAACACGCCCGCGCCGTGAATGAGCCCGCGGATTGGCCCGTGTTCAGCCCGCAACTCGGTGAAGAGCGAACCGACGGCCGCCGCATCGCGAATGTCCACCGACCGGTAAAGCACCTTGGCACCGCCCTGTTCCATGGCCCGCATATTGGCCGTCACCTCGCGATTGCCCATCCACCGTCGAAACTGCGCCTCGACATCCTTCAGTGTCGACTTGCCGTTCAGATTCGCATGAATGGCGCGCTTGATCGCGGTGGTGTCCGTCAGGGAACTCAGCCAGGCCGGTTCACTTTCAGGATTCGGACTGCGTCCGAGCAGAACCAGAGTCGGCTGACAGGCCTGCGCCAACGCCAACGCGGTCTGTGCCGTCACGCCCCGACCGCCCCCGGAGACAACCACGACCTCACCCTTGGCCAAGGCCGGCTTCACCGCCGAATCCGGCATGGGAACCGATTGCAGTTCAACGGTGCAACGGGAACTGTCACTCAGCCCCACTTCCACCGGCCCGGCCAAAAAGACTTCCCTGACAATGGCCTGCGCTATCTTGGTGAAGTCCTTCGCCTCGGCATCAAGATCGATCGCCTTGCAATGAACCTCCGGCCATTCGTGCTGCGCCGTCTTGGTCATGCCCGCCAAACCGCCGCTGACCGGATTGCTGTTGCCGTTCAAGCCTTGCAGACCGAAGCGGCCATCCAGCCGCGAAACCGTGACGAACACTGCGCTGGCCGTCTTTCCCGTGCGTCGCAGCGCCGGGCTGACATGCTGCATGAGGGCGAATGAATCCCGCACCTGTTCATGCTGATGTGGTCCGCTGGCAGCGAGGATCACCACCGCGCCGAGCCGAGCCGGAAGGGCCTGCTGCCGCAGTGCGGTCAGTCCCCCGCGCACCACCTGACAGCCGAGCATGCCCAGCTCTTTCTCCACCTGTCGGGCGAGCTTCGTCCCGTCATCAGCCAGCCAAACCAAGGCACCCTGTTCCAATGAAATCTTGTCCGGAACGACTTCGGTGCGGCCGACAACCGGGCGGACAACCAATCGCTCCAAGGTCTGTTCAGCTACCGCCTCAACCTTTGGAGCGATGGCATTGGCCGACGCTCCGGAAGCAGTGGAACCGGCTGCCGAACCGTTGGCGCACAGAAACTGCACCACGTTTTGCAGCGTCTGAAACGTACCCAAATCCTCCGGCTTGATTTCGGGAACGCCGGTCAGTTCCCCTTGCAACGCCGACATGATTTCAACTCGCTTGATCGAGTCGATACCCAAGTCGGAATCCAATCCCATTTCCAGGTTCAACATCTCGACCGGATAGCCCGTTTTCTCCGAGACAATGCCAAGGAGGGACTGGCTGACAGCGGCTTCGTCCAAGCCGACCGCGGCGGTTGCCGAAGCGACCGAACCGATCGTTGCCGCAGCGGGCGCCGCGCTCAGGAAAGAAACCACCTGCTGCAAAGTCTCGAGGCTCCCCAACTGGTCCGGCTTGATCTCCGGCGCTTCCGGCAGCCGCGCCTGCAAGGCCGACATGATCTCCACCCGCTTGATCGAATCGATGCCCAGGTCCGAATCCAGCCCCATCTCGAGATTCAACATCTCGGCGGGATAACCCGTCTTCTCCGCAACAATCTCGAGCAACACCGGCGCGACCTGATCTTGACCAAGTCCGGCCGCCGGCGCGGCGCCGGATCCGGTCTCAGGCGCTCCCGTGCCGGAACCCAAATAATCCACGACCTGTTGCAGGGTTTCCAAGCTGCCCAACTGATCGGGCTTTATCTCCGGCGCCTCCGGCAGGCGCGCCTGCAAGGCCGACATGATCTCCACGCGCTTGATCGAATCGATACCCAGATCGGAATCCAGTCCCATCTCGAGATTCAACATCTCGGCGGGGTACCCGGTCTTCTCCGCCACCACCTCCAACAACGCCGCGGCAGCTTGGTCCGCTGCCGGTCCGGCGCTGGCAGCAGACGCGGCCGCCGGAGCCGGATTTGCATCCAAGAAGTCTACAACCTGCTGCAAAGTCTGGAGGCTGCCCAATTGGTCGGGCTTGATCTCGGGTGCGTCAGGAAGCCGGGCCTGCAGGGCAGACATGATCTCCACGCGCTTGATCGAGTCGATGCCCAGATCCGAATCCAATCCCATTTCGAGATTCAACATCTCCACCGGATAGCCCGTCTTTTCAGCCACAACGGCCATCAGCACGTTCGCCACTTCAGACGCTGGCTGCGCCGAGGGGACCTTGGCCGCCGGCACCGGAGTCGGCACCACTTCTTGGGGTCGAACGGGCGCAACCGGCTGACTCGGAGCCACTGCCGGAGCCACGCTCCGCACAAGACCGGGGTGAGCGGACGTTGCTCCGCCAACCAACCCCTTTTGCTGCTCGACCAAAGCCAGGAAGGTCTTGAGCGCCGTGTCTTGACCTTCCAGAAACTTACGATGCAGCTCGCCGGTCTGCTCCTGAAGTTTTTGCAGCGCGATGAGCCCTTCGCGCGAAGCCCGGAGCGCTTGGTCGAGATCGGCTGGAGGCACGGCACCGGTCTGGGTGTGAGGAGTCATGGACACCGAGAGATGAGACTCGGCCAGGGCGGATTTCACAGGAGCGGGAGCGCTTGCCGGAACCGAAGACACACTGCCTTCCGGCATCTGCGCACGAGCTGGAGACGGTGGACGAACCGGCTTGGGACTGCGCTGGTTGGCGCCGCAGATGGGAAAGTTCAGCTTCGACTTCTGCGTCCGATTGCGATCCGGAGAGCGGCTGAATTCCTCGTCCCAGAGCGAGAGATTGACGGCATGTCCGGCCGCGGCAAGTTCGGCCAAGGCGAGCGCCAAATCACGCATGCCATCGACCCGGCCTTTGGAAGCGTCCAACGACACCACCGTAACTTCCTGATCTTTCAGGATGGCCTTGACCAGTCCGGCCAGAACATTGCCGGGGCCGACCTCGACAAACGTTCGCACACCACACTCGTACATGGCCTGAACCTGCTCCACGAACCGAACCGGTTTAGCCAGTTGTCCGGCCAAAATGTCGCGCACTTCATCCGCCGCGTCCGGATAGACATCCGCCGTCGAATTGGCAAATACGGGAATCTCACCTTCGCCAATTTCAGCCTTGGCCAGGCGCGCCAGAAACGGCTCGCGGGCATTGGCCACCAAAGGACTGTGAAAGGCGGCGGAAACCGGCAAGGTACGATTCCAAATGGAACGGTCCGAGAATAGGGCGGACGTCTTCTGAACCGCCTCCAAGGTGCCGGCCAGGACGATTTGATCCGGCGCATTGTGATTCGCAATGACGAGCTCGCAGTTTTCCTTGGCCAGCAGTTCCTCGACCGTTTCGAGCGAGGCCTTGACCACCAGCATGCCGCCGGCCTGTTTGGCCTGACTGGCGGCGGCCATCAGCCGGCCGCGGAAGTTCGAAAGGGTGTGAAACGTCTCCGCGTCAATCCGACCCGCGGCATGTAGGGCGACGAGTTCGCCATAACTGTGTCCGCCCACCACCTCGGCCTGCAGACCGAACGCCTGGAGCACCTTGAATCCGCCCAAGCAGGCGGCCCCGATGGCGGGCTGGGCGATTTGGGTCTGCTTGAGAGTCTCGGCCTGCCGTTGCGGCGTCTCCTTGTCGAAGCCCGGATGCGGATAGACATAGTCGCTGAGCCGGTCGGTCAAATCTTCGGTCTGGTCGGCCTTGAAAGTTTCGTTGGCACCATCGAAAACGTTGAGGAACTCGGGGAACTGACAGGCGAGATCCCGCATCATCCCGACGTATTGCGAGCCTTGGCCCGGGAAGAGAACACCGAGTTTGCCGGTCGCTTCCGCGCGCCCAGAGATGGCGCCTTCAGGTGTGCTCCAACGCTCGCTGCCGGGCTTGGAACTGAGATTGCGCCGGGCCGCCGCCAGGGCTTTGCTCAGCGAGCCGGGTTCGTTGGCACAAACCAAAAAGAGACGATACGGTGCTTTGGCGTCAAACGCACCGCGCGAACGGGCGGCGAACTCGCGCACTTCCCGCCACTTGGCCGACTCCGGGACTCCGTCCAGTTTCTTGAGGAGGGCCCCGGGGTCCGATCCCGAAAAGGCGATAATCTGATTGGTTATCTCAACCCGACCGGCCGGTTTGGCAGCCGCCGCTTCCTCCAGCACACAGTGGAAGTTGCTGCCGCCGAAACCGAACGAACTGACCGCCGCGCGGCGGGGATAGTCCGGATTCTTCACCCACGGACGTTTGACCGTGTTCACGTAGAACGGCGATTTGCCCGGAGCCGCGACGTCCAGCGGCTCCGTGACCTTGATGGTCGGCGGCAGCACCCGTTGATGAAGCGCCATCGCGGCCTTGATGAGAGCCGCAATTCCGGACGCGGCCTTGGTGTGGCCGATCTGTGATTTCACGGAACCCAGCGCGCACCACGATCCTTTGCGATCCGCGTCGGAATAAACCTCCGTCAGGGCGCTGACCTCGGTGGCATCACCCACCTTGGTGCCCGTGCCGTGCCCCTCAACCAGTTCAATGCTGGACGGCTGCACGCCCGCAATCTCATAGGCCCGCCGCAAGGCCTTCATCTGCCCTTTGGCGCTCGGCGCGTAAATCGCGTTCCCTTTGCCATCGCTCGAAGTGCCGATGCCTTTCAGCACCGCATAAATTTTATCACCGTCACGTTCGGCATCCTCCCGCCGCTTCAGCACCACGATACCGAGCCCTTCACCAAGAATCGTGCCGTCGCCGTTCTTCGAAAACGGCTTGGCTTCCCCGGTCGGGGACAGGGCCGGCGTCTTGGAGAAGCACATGTACATGAAGATGTCATTGAACGTGTCAATGCCACCCGTGAGCACCATGTCCGCCTTGCCGGAGGCCAGCTCCATCGCCGCCAAATGCAGCGCGCTGAGCGAACTGGCGCACGCGGCGTCCACCACGCAGTTGGTGCCCCCCAAGTCAAAGCGATTGGCGATGCGACCCGCCGCCACATTGCCCAGCAAGCCGGGAAACGAATTTTCCTGCCAGTCGACGTAGCCGTCGGAAATGCGTTCCACGACCTCCTGCGTCACTTCTTCATCCAGGCCGCTGTCCTTCAATGCCTGCCGCCAGATCGGATGCCCGAGCCGCGCGCCCAGCGGAATGGCCAATTCCAAAGTGCTCGTGACGCCCAAAATCACGCTGGTCCGGGAACGGTCAAAATGCTTCGCCTCCCAATACCCCGCGTCCTTGAGCGCTTCCCGCGCGGCAATCATGCCGAAGATCTGCGTCGTGTCCGTCGCCTCAATGTCTTTGGGGGCAATCCCATAATCCATCGGGTTGAAATCAATCGGCGACAGGAATCCGCCCCGCGCCGCATAGGTCATGTCGGGCGCTTTCGGATCCACGTCCAGGTAGTCCTCGGGCGACCAGTGCGTCTCTTTCGGGACATCCGTGATCGAATTGACGCCCTGCTTGATGTTGTCCCAGTAAGCTTCGAGATTGTCGGCCTGCGGGAAAATGCACCCAATCCCGCAGATCGCGACTTCGCCCTGCTTACCTGACCCGATTTCTTTGTCCGTGCCTGTACTCATTGACAAAACAATTGATTCAATTCCGCCAGTTCAAAGGGAACCGGCCGGGACAGCTCGGCGGATAGCCGAACGCCCTGACTCCTGAGAACGTTCACGCGCAGCGTTACCGCCGCGCCGTAAAGAATGTTCATCCCAACCACTACCACCTGACGGCTTTCCGGTTGCTCCAAAAAGCTGCCCTTGACCCATTCGTTGAAGGCCCCCATCGCCGGCCCGCACCACACCTGATAATCGACCGTCCGCGTCGGCTCCCCGGAGTTCGCCCAGCGCGAGCTCTGCCCAAGGTAACTGCGGAAGACCAATGCCATCTGGTGCTTGGGATCTTTTTCCGCGCGATCGATCTGCGAGGGGTCGGCCTCGCGAAAGAACGCCTTGGTCGATTCCCAAGTCGCTTCCAGGCTCGCCCGAAAATACTGCTTTTCCAGCATGTCCCGCTCCGGGGCACTCAACTCCGCCAGCGATCCGTGGCGCCGGTACAGGTCATAGAGTTTTCCGGCCCGCATCGCGAACATCGTGCCGCGCTTCAGGACCTGCACCTTGACGCCCATCTCGAACATGTCCGCAGCCGGTGCCATGGCCACATCCGCCTGTTCCGCCTGCGCCAGGAGCTTGCGGACGACGTCGGATGAACCGGATTCCACGCAGGCCTGATTGACCGAACCCGTGACGATGTAGGCCGCGCCCATGGCAAACGCGGCGGCGGCCGAGGCCGGCGTCGAAATTCCGCCGGCGGCACCGACCCGCAGCGGGGTCAGATACTTGTATTGCGACTGCAACCGGTCCCGCAACGACAGCAGCGCCGGAAACAACGCAATCGCTGGACGATTGTCCGTGTGGCCACCGGAATCCGCCTCGGCGGTCAAATCCTGCGCCATCGGAATCTCGCGAGCCATCTCGGCCTGCTCGGCCGTGATCTCACCGGCCGCGACCAGTTGGCTCAAAAACTTCTCCGGGGGCGGCGAAAGGAAATGGGTGGCGACTTCCACCCGCGAAACCTTGGCGACAATCCGGTTCGGCGTGACCACATTCCCCTCTTCGTCCCGATAAATCCCGGTCACCCGATAGCGCACCACGGGCAACGTGAGAGCCAAATAGGCCGAGGCTTCCACCAGATGAACCCCCCGCTGCAAATAGAGATCCACCACCGCGGCTTCCAGCGCCGGTTCGTTCGGGCTGTGAATCAGGTTGAAGCCGTACGGTTTGTCACCCAAGGCCTGCTGAATCCGATCAATTGCCTGAGTCACCCGGTCCGGATGCAAACCCGCTGCGCCAAAGAACCCCAGCATCCCGGCCTCCGCCATGGCGATGACGATTTCCTCCGAAGCAATGCCATTGGCCATGGCCCCGGTGACATAAGGAAACCGAACCCCATGATCCTCACAAAACCGGGGATCGCCCAAATTTTCAATCCGCACCGGCGCCGCATACCCGGCCATCGGGAAGGAGCCCGCCGGACCCTTCGTCTCACCGAGAATGCTCCGACCATCGGCACCCACAGCCAGCGCGCCGCCTTCGGTCACCAGCGTCACCGCCTGCCGAATGTTCCAGATCGCTTCACGCAGCCGGGCTGGATCGGATTTGGGTGGAACGCCACTGGGGCTCCACCAACCGAGCGGCGTTGTTGTCTGTTGCTCGCAACTCATCATGTTGTCAGGGATGTCGCAGGCAGATATCCACCTAAAAGGCAGATGTTTACCTGAACAAAAAGGTCGTCCATTCTGGAGAGACAGACTGATAAAGCGATGGAAATTTCGCCCTCAATTTCCATCCCGGGTTGCCTCATTGAAGCGGACACTGAAGCGTGATCCGGAGGATCAGCGGGTTGGTTCCATTGCCTCATAATAGCGGACACCGTGGCACCTGACCGCCGCCATGAGCAAACTGACCCTCAACGAATACGTCCCGCGCGTTCGCGGACGCTACGCACGCATGACCGGCAAGCGCGGTCGCAGCTGTGTTCTCGACGAGTTTTGCGCCGTAAACGGCTCCCTCCGCCTCTGCCACCGGAATCGGCGAAAAATCGATCCTACCAACCCGTGATCTTTACGTCGTCGATCCAGGCGGATTTGTTGACGGCGAGCCGGAGTCGGCGCTTGGTGGGATGTCCGATTCCGGGGGAACTGAATTTGCCGACCACTTTGCCATCAACGCTCACCTGCATCTGATCACCGTCAATCTTCACTTCGAGCTGATGCCATTTGTTCGGGGTTAGGTTGGTGTCGAAGAATTTTGATTTCTTCTTGTTTGCCTTCTTCATGGCCGGCGTTTCGTTTTTTGCCAGTCGGGCGGCCCGACTTTTTTGATTCATCCGACCGGTCTTGAGATCAACAATTTCCAATTTCTTGAGGCGAATTCGCGCCATGCAGATATGACCGGCGTGAACCGACTTTTCCTTCATGTCGGCGATATTGATTCCCAGATCATCCGGCGGCCCCAGCTTGAAGCGCAGGCTGATCGTGGCGTCCCGGAACGCCACGTCGTGGTGAACCGAAACTCCGTGGTCCGCCACCGCCGCGCGCGTGATGTGCATTGCGCCATCGGCGAGATCCACCTGCTTCGTTCCTTTGGCCCGGGTCCGACTGTTGGTTCCCCAGCCGTTGCCGACCTCTTCTTTTTCGGGATTTGATTCCACCCGCTCAAAATCATCTTCGAGCAGAACCTTCGATTTCTTGGCTGCGAACGTCGGAGTCGCGAGCATGAACAGCAACACGAGGGCAATCGAGAAATGAGTGAACTTCATGACCCGCAGCCTATCCCGCGTATATCGGCGGCGTAAACTGTTTCCCGCGATTCAGCGCACGGGAATCGACCCTAATCTCCGGACATAAATTTTGGACTTGAAACTCATACGGCTGCACACTGCCATCACAATCCAACCGCCGTTCTATGACCATCTTCAGATCAACCCAACTCCTGCTGATAGCCTGCGCGCTGATCGGCACGTCGTTTACTATTTCAGCACGACCCCATCGAACCGCGATGCTGCCGAACGGAAACTATGTACCTCCGGGAGCATCTACCAGTTGCCAAA
>JBLFYM010000034.1:0-45264 GCA_047608975.1 Limisphaerales bacterium
GGACTGAAGAAAATCAATGCCCCCTTGTTTGGCGTGCCCGGCAATCATGACTACTGGGCGCACATCGATTTCGAACTGCCCCGCAAGGCGTTCAAAGAAACGGGCGGCCGATGGTTGATGAACGACGGGCATTTGCTCGAGGACCTGAACCTCAGAATATCCGGTCTCACCTGCGAAGAGTCCTATGTTCCCCCGAGGGATCCGGCGAAGAAGCATGTTGCTCTTCTGCACTATCCGAAGTGGATTGAAACGTTGCCGCCGAACTCAGTCGATCTCGCACTCGCCGGACACTCGCACGGTGGCCAGGTTCGTATCCCCTTCATCGGCCCCGTGATCACACCCTCGGGTGTGGGGAAATATAAGCTGGGACGTTACGAACCCGCAGCCGGTCCGTTCTATGTCACTTCCGGCGTGGGATATTTTCTGATGAACATCAGATTCAACTGCCGCCCGGAGATCGCGCTCTTCGAACTTTGATGGTTCAGGCCTCCAACCATCACCTGCTGTCGTCCGGCCATGGGAAGACTGACCGGGTGTTGTAATTGCGTTTGACTCCCCGAACAGCAGAATCCGGTCGTGGATACCTGGAAAAAACGAGTCGGGTTCATGGCCTTCATGATCTTCTTCGTCGGGATGGCATGCATCATTGTGCTGCCGTCGGCGACCCGGACAACTGCGGTTGCGAAACCTCAAGCCACCCTCCCCGATGGCCGCATCGTTCGAATCGAGAAGGTGACGTTCCACGGTGGCCATGAGTGGCGAACCGGTCCGCGTTGGAAACAGAAACTCCAGGCCTCGCTTCCGAAAGCGTTGGGTAAGCTGCTGGGCCCGGAGGTGAAAACATTCCGTCCCTACACCGGCTCCGACACAGTGGTCTGGTTGAGCATCGATTTGCGCAAAGGTCTCCCCAGTCCAATCTGGGGCGGCTTCAAAATTATTTCCGAAGGCGGTGAAAAGTTTGACGGTTCAGGCTGATCAACCTTGGGCGAACTCGACGGCAGAAAACTGATCACACCGCGCCTTCCGGTATTCCTCGCGCGGGACAAGACCTTCACGCTGACGGGAAACGTGGATGGGATTCCTTTCTCAATTCTCGGGGAGAATCCAGGCTTCGGAAAGGTGTTCCCTTCCTTGATTCCTGAGTCACTCCCCATCGTTCGCAAGTTCGGAACGTTTGAATTCGAGATGGCGGCACCGCAGCTCATCCTTCATTCGCGGGGACACTCGTTCTCACCCAACATCAAAGCCACCGAGGGCGGTGTCTCACGTGATGGCTGGTTTGCGTTCCACCATAGCCTGTTCGATCCCCTGGGGAGTCGCGACTCGATGATCTCCACCAACGAGCCGGTGTGGGGCGTTGATGTTCAAATCTCCCGCAAGCCGGGCGCGCGTTGGGGCACCAATGAGTTTTTCGAGTTCGATGCGAAGGTTCCCGTCTCGGGCGCGATGACCTTGACCGGGCTGTCCCATCGTTTTGGAGGCGCGATCATTGACGACATTCGGCTGATGGGCAGTGGAGCGTTTGTTTTCACCAACGGTTTTGTCGAATCTGGGATACCGTTCGCAGTCGGCATGCGCGACCGTTGGAGTTCATCCAGCGGTGCCGCAGGTGAGAGGGAGATGCGTATCACCAGGGATTCGCCGTGGTTGTTGGTGAGCACTGCGGGCATATCGGGCAAGGATCGACTTACCGTCAGTTGCCGCGACGAGAGTGGAAAAGAACTCCGCCAAACCAGCAGCAGGAGCGGCAATAACGGGGGCGGCTTCACCACCCGCATCTACAGTTTCAAGGCGCCGACGACCGGTGGCAAACTGAGGATTCGCATCTCTTTCGAAAAGCCCTACTCATTTCAGACCTTCATCAGCACCCGTGATCTCAAAATCGTCCAAAAATGACGATGAGTCGGGCAAGGTGGTGGCGGCGTGCCGTGTGGAGGGGCGAGCTTGCGAGTCCGAAGGCATGGGTTTGCACTGAAGATGAGTAACTGAAGTTTTGTGTCTTGGCACACGGCATTCGCAGCCAAAAGGGACCAAGCGAGCACCAGGTGGCCGGCCCAACCGCACGGACTCGCAAGCTCATCCCGCAAGACGATAATCCACCCACCTGGAATCGCGCGGCGACGAGTGGGACAACTCGGTGATCGCTCGCCGGCAAAGGGGATATTAATCATACTGCCGCCCGAACGACCACCTAAGTTCCCTGATCAGGCCAGTGCCCGGTCCAGGAGGTTTTTCGTGATTTGCTGTATCCGATCATCCGGGCCGTGCGGTCGGCTGTAGTGAGACCAGGGCAGCATATGCCCGGGAGGTGAGGAGAGCCCCTGCGCCCACCAGATAGTCGCGGCGTTGAATACGAAATTCTTCTTCGGCCCCGGATAGATCGTCGCCGCCCATTGCTGCGGATTTGAGCCACCCTGTAGCGCCGTTCCGTTGGCTACGACTTCGAGCCCCGCAAGATCCGTCGGCGGATCGCCATGATACTCCCACCCGATCATGCCTGCGACACTCTCACCTTTTTTCATGCCCGTGCCGTTGAAGATCCAGTGTTCAGGATTGGTACAGGTCCAGTCGCCTCCTCCGTTCACCGGACTTACGTTGCGGGCTCCCATCAGATAACCTTCGTCGGGTCCCCGATGCGGAAACGGACCGTTCTTTTCCTCACGCATCTCTGCGTATTTGTAATCCCCTCCGTAAGGACCACCTCGGAAGATGATGCGCTTCGGATCCCCGGTTGAACTGGGTGAGAAGGGTGAAACCCAACACACAGAGTTCCCTGAGAAGAACATCACATTCGTGCCGGTATCACGGAGTCGTTCGACATTTCGATACTGCCGAATGTCCCAGTATTCGTCGTGACCGACGCTGAGAAAGGATTTGAAGCGTCCGGGGCGGGCATAACCCGGGTCGATCATGTCCGAATTGGAACAGTAGCTCACGTCGTAGCCCTGCTTCTCCAACCAGTAGGCAAACGGGAATTCAAAGCACAGCCATTCCCCCGAACCGAAGGACTGCGGGTTTTCATAAATCTGCGCGTACTTCGCGTACGGCCGATCAAAACTGACGTCCGCCCAGGGACCCTGGTTCCCGGACGGATGGGTGTAGACGGAATAGTTGCTCGGCCATTTGTTGTAGGCCTGCCAGGTGTTGTCCGAGCATTGAAAACAGATATCCGCCGGACGATCATCCCGGACGATGAACACCACATAGCTCTGCCAGTAACCAAAGCCCGACTTGTCCGTGGCCGTGGTCAGACGTCCCAGATAGACACCGCTGGGCCAATCGTCGGGGATCGTGACCGTCACCGAAGGTTCCCATTTGCATTCGATGAGATGTCGATCTCCCCGAGTCGGCTTGGGCGTGGGTTGCGGCCGGCCTTTGAACGGTCCCAGCGTTGACATCAGACGCGCGCCCCGGCCGGCATAATAGCCCGTGCGAAAGATCTCGATGGAATACTCGGTTTCCATGCTCGTGCTCACAAGGATATCGATCTGCTCGCCCGCCGCCACCGATTGCTTCGAGCAATAGCCTTCGATGTTGGAGGCGCGGAACCCACCACGCACATCCGGTCGAACGCGGGTGAGTTGCCAATCGCGCGAACCTGCTTGCCTGTTTTCCTTGGAGATCAGCGATGGATTGCGTGGAGCTTGACCGGATTGCTCGGCAGACAGGGTTCCGGCGAACGGAAGGGTTGCGCCGAGGGTACCAAGTTTTGCGAAATCGCGGCGATTCAGGTGGGGATCATTCATAGGTGAACTGGAGTCCCCAGATTGAACGCCCGGTTCGCCCTGGCAGCAAGCCCGGACTCGGAAGTTCATTCAGCCATTACAGAACCGAGCGCGGAGGAGCAACGGATGGAACGCCTCGTGACAGCAGAAACCGGTCGAACGAATTTCGAATGCGACCGATATCAATGCCGGTGCCAAGAATCATGATGCCTGAGTAGCAAGCCTATCGTTGTGCTCCGCCGGTTTCCCTAATTGAGCAGGGCCAGCATTTCTTTCACTGCCGCCTCAACGCCGATGGATATTGCCCGGCTTACCAGGGTGTGTCCGATGTTCAGTTCCACCAGTCCCGGCACGTGTTCCAGCAGGGCCGGAACATTTCCGGTGGTGAGACCATGGCCCGCGTTCACCTGCAGACCCGCCGCGCGCGCCTGCTCGCTCGCCGTCCGCAGTCGCCGCAATTCTTCATCACGGGTGGTCGCGTTGGAAAACTGTTCGGCGAAGGTGCCGGTATGAAGCTCAATGAAACCTGCCCCACACTCGGCGGCGGCATTGACCTGACTCGCGATCGGATCGATGAACAGGCTCACTTCGATCCCCGCCTCACTCATTCGCGCGCAGGTGCGTTTCAGGGATTCCAAATTGCCCGCGACATCCAGACCGCCTTCGGTTGTCAACTCCTCGCGACGTTCCGGCACCAGACAGATGATGTCAGGGATCACTTTCAGCGCGATCTCGACGATCTCCGGCACATTCGCCATCTCCAGATTCAGTCGGGTTCGGATCTGCTCGCGCAGGGCGAAGACATCGCGGTCCTGAATATGCCGGCGGTCCTCCCGCAGATGCGCCGTGATGCCATGTGCCCCCGCCTGCTCACACATGAGGGCGACCGCAACGGGATCAGGTTCACCGCAGTCACGACCGCGATAGCGTGCTTCGCGGACGGTGGCTACATGGTCAATGTTAACGCCCAGTTTGATCATAACGTTGGGTTCTTTAGTTTGAATCGTCGTCGGCCAAAAGATCAAAATTTCGGACGGCCGAATCTCCACCGGTAACAAATCGAGAGCACGATGGTCTCCCACAGAACAAACGCCATCACTCCCACCAGGCTTCGCACGATGAATGCTTTGAGGTGATCCATGTCCACCGTCGGGGGAAAGCGGCGCCAAGCCAGGCTCACTCCGACGATCACCGCCACGCCAATGATACTGCCGAGAAGCGCCCAACGTGTCCTTGCTGTGAACAGGGGCTTGGTCTCGATCGTCGCTGCCTGCCGATACCACCGGATTCCCAACCAGGCGAGCAATGCAAGCCCTCCGATGGAGCTTCCATACTGCAGGAACTTGAACACCTTCATGGGGAGAAACCCGTTGTCTGTCACCTGATAGTGAAAGAACTCGAAGTTTTGCACCGGCCATCCCCACGGATGCGTGAAGGAATCCCAGACGACGTGCGTCACCGCTCCCACGATTACAGACGCCACCACCCAGATCGCCTGGGCAACGGGCCGGGCTGGAGCCGACGCACAAAGAGGCGCAAGTTTGCGTTGGGCTGCAGTCGGCAGAATTTGCACCAGAAAAAGCTTCATGAATCCATGCCACAACCAATAGACCAACAAGCTGGCCGGCAGGCAGAACAGGGCAACTCCAAGCATGGAATGGCTGGCATGCCCGCTTTGATCCAGTTGCACAAAGTATTCAAAGTCCGGAGACATTGAACCGATCACGAGCGCTGAAAATACCAACCGCGTTCGTGCCAAAGGAACTATCGACAGGGGATGTGAAAGTGTGAAAGGCATCTTGTCCGAGAACAGGTGAGCGGTCAGGACTCCGATCAACGGAATATGTTCAGCCCGCGGAACAGGCGGTTGATGAAGCGGGACTTGTCGGGTTCCGTTCCCGCGTCGAAAAGTTGCCGCTGGCGCTGCTGTGATTCCAGATCGTATTGCAACAGCAGTCCCACCGAGTGCTTACCCCGCTGGCCGTTACGGATGGCATCCACCCCGTATCCGGAGGAGAGGATGACCTGCCAGTTGTTCTTCTTGGACCGGTAACCCAGTCCGCCACCGAGGCCGGAGTGCCAGCCGCCCGGCTGAATATATCCCATCTGGAACAATTGCCGCTTGGTCGGAACGATCTGGGCCTCGCCAGACGTCCCCATCGACAATAGGATCAGGGTAATGCCAATGCTCCACACGCTGTTCACGGTCGAAAGACTGGTGCTGCTCACCGGCCCGACGCAAGCGGGAATTGCCGGCCGGATGAACACCTGATCGGATCGTTTCATTCGTGTTTCTAAAACTGTGTCCGGCAGTTAGGTTGCGGCCGTGAAACTGATTTCCTGGAACGTGAACGGACTGCGCGCCGTCATGAAAAAAAACTTCTTCGATTACCTCGAAACCGAATCGCCAGACGTGCTTTGCCTGCAGGAAACCAAGTGCACCGCCGAGGATGTCGATCAACTCTGGCCGGGCGGGTATACCACCCACTTCAATTCCGCTGAACGTAAGGGCTACTCCGGCACCGCGATCTTTACCAAACAGCGGCCGCTCGATGTCACGGACGGAATCGGCAAAAAGGAACACGATCAGGAAGGCCGCGTTCAGACCGCTGAATTCGAAGGATACTACGTCGTGAATGTCTACGTTCCCAACGCCCAGAACGAACTCGCGCGACTGGATTACCGCAAGAAATGGGACCACGCGTTTCTTGCCTACCTGAAGAAACTGGACAAGAAAAAGCCCGTCCTCGTCTGTGGCGATTTCAACGTCTCACACGAGGAAATCGATCTTGCCCGCCCGAAGGCCAATCAGAACAACGCCGGATTTTCGCCGGACGAACGCGCCGGCTTCAGCCGCTATGTGGCGGCGGGATTCATGGACACCTTTCGCGAGTTTGAAACCGGTGGCGGACATTATTCATGGTGGAGTTACCGCGGCGGAGCGCGCGAGCGAAACGTCGGGTGGCGCCTCGATTACTTCCTCGCCTCCGCCCGCCTCCGGAAAAAACTCACCAGCGCATTCATCCGTCCCGAGGTGACCGGTTCCGACCACTGCCCCGTGGGCATCGAACTGAAATGACGAAGTAGTGCCTTGGAGAGGTGAAACCACGAATGGACACAAATCCACACGAATACTGAAGGCATTCGCCGGCGCGCCAGCGTCGTGGAGTGCGGCTGTCTGCTGCCGCTTTTCGTTGCGCATTCGCGCGCCAAAAACGGGTGGATGGGAAAACCTGGCGCATCTGAAAATCCTAAGCCGAAACCTTTGCAGCACTTGGCCAGGGATCTCGTTCGGTTGCAGCTCCGGGGCTTCGTGTCCTCCATGCCTTCGTGCTGCCCCCCACCATCTCCGCCAGATCACCGTGGTTCCCTGATAAACTCCTTCATCCGTTCAAATAAACGATCCGCGCTAGGTGGTGTGTAATTGGGCGATTGCGCGATGAACACATAGTCGGGTTTTCCTCCACACCGGAATTCAGATCGCGGGGTGACGTCGAACGGGATGTCTGGTTCTGCCTCGAACGGAATATTTTTCACATCGAGAAAAGTTTGTAGCCCTTCCGTGAATCCCGGTTCGAAACGTTTCATCTGAACGAAACCGGACTTGGTGGAAAAGTCCTTCATGTGCATCCACTGAACGTCGTCGACGAAGTCAGGATGATGGACGTAGGTCAGCTTTCCGATCCAGCGACACGCGAGCGCATAGGCGATGAAGTTACAATCACCCAGAGCCCAGCTATCCTGTGATGTGGGCACGCGTCGTTTATCAACGGGCTGGGCCAGGAGATCCTCGGCGATGTAGAGACACGAGTTGTTGCCCAATCCCATGTCCGAATGCGCATCGACATGGATCACTTCAAACGGGGCGCGGAGCGATCCCTCGCGCAACATGCGTCGCCAGTGAAAGAAGACTTCCTTGTGTTGCCGGCACGCGAATCCGGGCAATGGTTCCTCCGCCGACAATCCACACCGCTCCCGTAGAAAGCCGAGCGCGATCTCGGTGTCATCCACTTTGAATTCCCGCTCACGGGCGCGCCCCTTCGGTTCATCCTGGCAGTACATAATCCGGTCGAGAAAGAAGTCGAGATCGATGTCGAGCACCCGTTGCACACGGTGAGCGTATTGCCGTCTGAAGAAAAAGAGGAGCGGATATCTGTCTGGGAACAGGACAGAGCTGCCGTATGTTGAGGCACGGCGCCCTTCGCTCGTGCACACGCACTGCTGATTCACATTGCTTGAGGTGGAGCTACCTGATCACGCAAAGAGAACGCATTGGAAACAAATTGACCCATGTCAAAAAAATCAAAACTGGCTATTGGAGCCACCTTGCTGTTCGTGATCCTCACGACGTTCGTTGTGTTGAAAACGCCATTGCCGCAGGCGAACGAGATTCAGGAGTTGGAGGGCGGTACCCGCGTTCGCCTGTTGAAAGTGGGTTACGGCAAGAGTCACGAATTGGATGAAACCCAGTTCCCGGTGAAATTAATCGTTGGAGATCTGGAGTTCTCGCTCACCAATCTGCTGGGCGGTGTACGTTTTCCAGTCGGTCGACGGCCAGTTGCGGAGGAAGATTCCTACGGCTTGGCTCAGTTTGAAATTCGGGAGAAAGGTGTGTTGGTGAATGGCTGGGAACCGAATCTGTTGGGGCTGCACGATGCCGCCGGTAATCAGGTTCATCGCGGAGTTGCTTACAAAACCATGGGGTCGTCGGAAGCGATGTTTGTGCTGCAGCACCTTTGGTCAGATGCCGGCGCGTGGAAACTTCAGACCACCTTTCAACAGAAGACCAGGATGCTTGCGACCAACGAGATCTTCACGGTCAGAGGTGTTCCCTTGCCCGTGATGGATAGCGTTACGGAGTTGAACACGGAAACGGAGCTGGCCGGACACCGGGGCCGATTGGTGGGCGTGTCGTTCGGGGTAGGTATTTACAGCAGTTTCAAGAAACAACGGGACCATAGCTCACCGATGTTGGATTTTGAGATGCATCTGATTCCGGGAGATCGACGACTCGTGATCGTGAGTGTGGTCGGTGAATCGGGAGCTGAATGCCAACGTGGAATGTCGCTACGCTCCGGAATGAACTACGCCCAAGCCATCCGGCCGAATGCCGGCGCGACGAAAGTGGATGTGACCTTTGCGCTTCCCCGAAGCGTGGAGGTCGAATTTGTCGCAATGCCGAAGATTGCGAAATTTGAGGACGAATGATGACCGGCAACCAAAAAGCCGCATGGTCTGGCATCCTGCTCTTCGTGGCCTTGACCGTGTCGTTTGTCTGGATGACTCCCGCTCCGTCCACGGGCAAAACCCTCCCGCTGCCGAACGGAGTGACGATGCAATTTGTGCACGCGCACGTCGGAACGATCCATCGGAGGGATGCGGGATTGGCCCGCTGGATTCGAAAGACATTACCCAATTCGCTGCTGATTTCCATGGGCATCGGGACGAAACGTGAGCTGATTACCCCTGTTGAATCAATCGGAATCTGGTTTGAGGTCGAGGGCACCAACCGTCTCAACTACGTCTTCACCATGATCGATGACTTCGGCGTCGAGGCCCGCGTCTCGAATCAGGGTGGGATGTATGGAGCCGGAAACCTGCACGCGGCCTGTCTGGCATTCCATCGTTTTCCCAAATCGAGTTCGAATCTGACGCTGCGGATCGCGAATTCCTATTCGAAGGAACTCGCCCGGATCTCGTTTCCCAATCCGTCTCCCGAATCAAAGCGGCGTTCGATTCCAAAATGGGTGCCGGACCCGTTTCCGATAACGCTGAGACACGGAGACATTGAATTCACGATGACCAATCTCTCCACTGGCGTGGGGAGTGCGTACGAGGTGGAACCGGCGGAGCAGGACGAGCAGGCGCAGGTGCTCGCGGAGTTCATGATCCGTGAGAATGGGAAGCCGTCACGCAACTGGCAGGTGAAGGGAGTATCGGTTTCCGATGCCAGTGGCAATGAGGTGCGACCCAATAATTTTTCGAGTCCTGGTGTGGTCGGAGATTCACATCGGTTTGCGTGGTTTCCCGGACTGTGGGGAGGGGAGGCCTGGAGGCTGGAAATCGAATTCAGTCGGCGCAGCGGTTCCACGTTTCCGACCAACGAACTGCTCCGGATCAAGGACATCGCAATACCGGCGGCCGGGCAGGTTACGTTGGTGAATGTTACCAACAGCATTCTGGGACATCGCCTTCGCGTCGTCGGTGTGCGCTCAGGTTATTCCCGCTTTTATCGACGCCTCGACCGCACGAGGCTGAGTCTGGACGTGAAGGTCGATCCACCCATGACCGACAAACAGATGATGCTGATCCAGGTGACGGATGAGCAGGGGAGAAAGAGCCGCAAACTCAGCTCGAGTGTATCCTCGGGTGGTGACTACGCGTTCTTACTGCAGCCGCACGAGGAGGCGAAATCATTGAGTTTCACCCTCGCCGTTCGTCCGAGCATATATCTGGAGTATCAGGCGCAACCGAGGGTGCTTCCACGGAAGACGGCTGCTAGAAAGAGCTCGTTGCACGGCTTGGAATAACTTCTGGCTGGAAGTCCGCCGCGCGATACGTAATCTCTCGGGGCTGCCGGTCATCTGGCACTTGAGACGCGCGAGTAGCTCAATTGGATAGAGTGTCGGCCTCCGAAGCCGAAGGTTGCGGGTTCGACCCCCGCCTCGCGTATTTCCTCAAAGGCACCCGCTTGAGCTAGTTTCCGATCTCCTCCCTTGCCAATTCCAATCGATTGGCCGCGTCAGACTATTTTGACTTGCCCACAAAGCAGGTGCGTGCGAAGTAAGCCCGCGCTGATCGTAGGAGCCGGTTCGAAGGCTCTGTAAGCGACTGGCAAAATGGAGAGGTGGCTGAGTGGTTGAAGGCGCACGCCTGGAAAGCGTGAGTACTCGAAAGGGTATCGGGGGTTCGAATCCCCCCCTCTCCGCCAATTTCGATATGCTCAATTTTTAAAGGGTTAATCGTCAATTTTAGAGGATTTCAAATCGGTTAGTGCACACCGTTTTGCACACGGTATTGTCTCCTGTCGCCCGTTTTGGATGCCCGGAAATCAGCAGAAGCACAGCCTTTTGGCTCGGGTTTTTCCCAATCAAAACCCATTGGCTTGCCGCCTTCTGACCCCGGATCTTAGGGCTATCGCGTAAGGCTTCTTTTTAGGCATATCTACAGAGCCACCGGACAGCCCTATCTCTGCGAGCGTATCACCGATCCTGACTCAGACTTTGCTTGAAATCGTAATGGAGCCTACTTCCCCAGCCCGTCCTTTCCCCCTTTAGGAAGCGCGGACGCGGATTACGAAGTGCCGTTGGCACCGCAATTGATTCGATCGATCCTTGGGCAGGATGAACATGCCTGAATCCACTCTCCGGATCCGGCTGACGACCCTGACAATAGCATCTCGCTGTCTGGACTTTTGAGGAGGAACTACGGGCGTGAGGCGGGCAGATCGGCACAGCCATTATCCTCGGGGCTTCAGGATCGCGGTTGACGGCCTGATGAAGGTCAACTCTCCTCCTCGAATATCCGCGGCGCCTTTCGCCGCAATTCACCCACCGTGCGTGCGATCACAGGCTTTGGGGAATCAACGATCACTGGTTCAGCTAAGATGTGATCCCAGACTCGATTGCCGGGGATGCGCCAATCCCCCCCGGACAGAATCCCGATTGGTCCCCCGGGTGTGTTGGGCTCACCAAAATCTCCATTCTTCACACGCCTCCGCCAGAACAGCGGGTCCGTGTCAAAAAGTGCGGCTAAGCTCTGTGGCGAATAGTAAGCCGTGTGAAATCCGGCTTTTCGCGCCAACTGAAGCCGAAGTTGCGCGTTCTCCTCAATCAGTATTTCTAGTTGGGTTTTCATTTTTCCGAAGGGCCGGGCGTAGACATTACACGCTTGTCACCACTGATGACATCCAATCAGGAACTCCAAGAGGCAAACTGGATTGCTCTATCATAGGACAATGGCGTGGTAGCCAATCACCATCTGTTGAAGGCGTTGCGAAGACCCATAACATCGGTTGGCGATCAGTCACCACCTCGCACCTCCGCTGAATACTGCGCTGGCCGGATTTTACGGTTCTTTCCCCTTCCCACTTAGGGAATTGAACTGCTGCTTCTTGTTCGCTTCTGGCCCCCTGATGACGAGACGCATGCAACATATCAGGCTCCATGTATGCCAATGGTCGCGGCGTGATCAGGGATGAACCCGAGGCCGTGAAATGGTTTTGAAAAGCCGCTGAGCAGGATGTCTTTGATGCCCAGTTGAACTGTCGTCGAATTCAACGCCCTCGTACTCATGGAGTTGGATGTCCCCACCGTGTGAGTCGCAGACGATAGACAATCCCGCCTCTCGCGTAGGCGCGCAGGAGGTCGTTTGACAGACAGCCCAACAACCGTCGCCGCTATAATCAAAGAAAGACACGCCCGTGCGTGAGATACGAGGCGGTCAACCGAAAAAAAGCAACCCGATGGTCCTAAGAAACGACAAGAAGCAATCAGGCAACTGGACGATGGGAGGATGGTGTGCCGCCACTGCGGCGATCGCGGCAGGCCCACACGCATCACCTACATCGATATCGGCTGGGACATCTTCTCCACCCGGGAACACTCAAGTTTCGACCGACCGGAGCAGAACGCGATCAAATCGCAGCGCCAATAAACCGTTTCAAATCGACTGAGCTAAACCATGAAAGCAAAACCACGAAAACTCCACCACAACGTCTACGTCATCGAACTCGATCCCGCCGTGCTCAAGGAAAAGCGATTTGCGGAGGAGAATCCAGATCACGACCCGGCCAAGGCGTGCCTCTACGTCGGCATGACGGGGCGAACACCCACCGAACGCTTCAAGCAGCACCGGGCGGGCGTCAAGTCGTCCAAGTATCCACACAGGCACGGGAGGGAGCTCCGCTGCGAACTCTACGAACGACATAATCCCATGACATTCGACGACGCCTGCGCTATGGAGGTGCAGTTGGCGGGATTGCTAAGGAGCAGAGGCCACGCCGTTTGGCAGCGGTGAAATGAAGCGCGAGTTGCCACAATCGCCACGCCTGCCGGTGGGAGTTTTTCCTCGGGATTCCCCAATCCCACACCTCCTTGGCGCTCATTGGCAGGCACTCCCCTTTGCAACTGCTCGCATCGCGCCTATGGATGGCGTTCCGAATGACTTGGAGGCGCTACCTGGGGGCTTCTTCCGCTGTTGCAACCCAAAGGAATCGTGAACACAATCGCCGCAAGATGATGAGGAAACTTACGGGGATTTCAGTGGTATTGCCCTTACTGTTCACTGGACTGTTGTTTCTGGTGGGCGACTCCTATGCGCTGTCCGGCTCGGTTATTTCTGCAGGTGGCCGTCACAGCCTGTTCTTAAAGACCGACGGAACGGTCTGGGCGGCCGGATACAACGACTACGGCCGCCTCAACGGTGTTGGTGACGCATCCATCATTGAGTATTCCCAGCCACCAGAAGCGTGAAGGTACAAAAAAAGACCGGGAGAAAAATCCCGGCCTTTGTGAAAGGGGAAATACCCTTAAGCCTTCTTGGCTTTGACGGAATCAACCTTCTTGTGTTCGCTGACGACGGTCACGGCTTTGCCAGAAAGCTTTTTGAGGTCGGCGAGTTTGACCTTGGCGGTCAGGCGCAAGGTGACGGGTTTCTTCTGGCCGGCAACGGTAATCGAGATGGTTTTCTTCTCGGCGTTGACGGACTTCAACGTGCCAGTGGTGGTGACTTTCTTTCCACAGCCAGCTTGGGCGGCGCCGACCATGAGGCCGAGGGCGGTAACGATAGTGAGGATGTATTTCATGTTGTGTGTTTTGTTACGTAACTGTTTCTTCCTCAGGGAGGGGAAACGTCAGTTGAAAAAACACCTGCGGCGCGGGTTAAGCAAGCCTTATTTGGCCAGAATATTTCCGTGCGACGGACGTCTTTATCTGAGTAACTGACGCTTTGTATGAAACTCTATTCGGCTGTTTTCGCCCTGCTCCTGTTGTTCACCGTTCAGGGATTCGGGCATGCCATTCCGGACATTCCGGTGCGCGGGTGGTTTAACTCCGATGGTTCGGCGATTATCCGGGTGGAGGTGGATCCCCGGGCGTTTGAAGCGGATCCGGAAAATGAGCCCTTTCTGTTGAAGGCGGTGTTCGAGTCGATTGATGCCAAGGAGCGGAGGCAGATGATCAAGCAGGCGGGCGAATTTATCCGCAAACACGTCGAGTTCTACTTCCAGCCGCTACAGGTCACTCCCAAGTTCGAATACAGCTTTACTGGCCACAATACCAACCAGCTGGTGAAAGCGGATGACCCGGTGATGATTTCGGCGGAGTGGAAGACCCAAATTCCGAAAGGGATCGAGGGATACCAGATCAAGGCGGTGGAGATTGGCCAGCTCGCAACCGAGTTTCTGAACTTCATCGATGGCAAGGCGTTGGAACGCGTCAATGTGCTCTTTCCCGGCGAAACGAGTTTCCTGTTGGATCTGACCAAACTTTCAGCCAGTGCCCCGGTCGCGCCAACCAAAGGGGCGGTCGGCTTCGAAGCCACTCCCGGGGATCGCTGGGCGACGCTCTGGGACTTTCTGAAACAGGGCTTTGTCCATGTCGTTCCAAGAGGATTGGATCACATCCTCTTCGTGTTGGGGCTCTTCCTGCTCAGCAGACAGTGGAAGCCAGTTTTGCTCCAGGTGACCATGTTCACCCTCGCGCATACCATCACGCTCGCCTTGGCGACCTTGGGGATGGTCCATGTGTCGAGCAAAGTTGTTGAACCGATCATTGCCGCCAGTATCGTCTATGTGGCGATCGAGAACATCTATCGGCGCGAATACAGTCATTGGCGGCTTGTCGTGGTCTTTGCCTTCGGGCTCATCCACGGTCTGGGCTTTGCCGGGGCGCTGGGTAACCTCGCGCTTCCCCCAGCATCCATGGTGGTGGGCTTGCTCGGGTTCAACATCGGCGTGGAATTTGGACAGCTCGCCGTGATTGCCGCAGCGGTCGGCGTTACTTTCTGGCTGAAGGACGAGGCCAAATATCGCAGCCATGTCGTCATTCCGGGCTCCGCAATGATCGCCCTCTGCGGCATCTACTGGACGATCGAGCGAGTCGCCAAGGGTTGATGCCCCTGGCGGCGAGCGTGAGCGAGTGGATTTCTGCTCTCTCGGCCGCATCCGGGGACCTTGCCCGATAGGTTGGTTTCTCCACACCGCCTCGCTTTTTTTGCTGCATCGAAATCGCGGGAGGATTTAATACGCGCATCCGTCCAACCCCTCGATGCCTATGAAACCTGTCCGAGCATTATCCCGATTTGCCCCCTTGCTGATCGCCTTCGCTGCGGTCTCCGCCACGCTCGTCCCGTCTGACTACGAACAACGCAAGCAGCGCGCGGAAAAGTCTTTTGCTGAGGGATCCTACGCGCGGGCGGAAAAGGCGTTTCGCGCCCTCGATACGGGAAATCTTCCCGAGCACGAACGGCGCTGGATTGAGTTCCGAGTCCAGGACGCGGCCTGGCGTTCGGAATCGCTGACGCAGAAAGCGGACAAGACAAAACTGAATGCCGCGCAGACCGCCCTGTTGAACACGGTCCGTGATGTGAACAGCGCGGAGGGGCGGGATCGGATTTACGCGGAAATCAGTGAATCGCTGGGTGATTTTCATTGGTCCAGCGACCGGCGGCGCAACTGGGGCCAGGCTTGGCAGCAATATCAGAAGGCCTTGGATTGGTGGGCCGGCTCGGCCGCTATCGATGAGGCGCGACTGCGGTACATTCGGATCATCAAGAAGATCCTCAATCCCAAGACATCCAGTCGTCACTATTACTACGGTTACTTCGGGAACTATCTCCCGATCGACGTCGCCCGAAGTTTTCTGGAGATCGCCCAGAGCGATGAGGATAAGGCCCATGCGAACTATGCGATGGCCATGGGGCTCTACCATCGTGGCGGATCAGCGGAGCATCGGGCCCTCGTCCCTGACTATTTCGAGGCGGCGCTCAAGATCGGCAAGCGATCCGACTGGTATGATGACGCGATGGTCTACTACGCCCAGTGGATGGCGAACACGGGTCGAATCGTTCCCTCGGAGAACGGCGGGTGGCGCTACGAACGAGACTACGTGAAGGCGCTGGAAATCTATCGTCGTCTGGTCCGTGAGTTTAAAGCGGGCGAAACCCGGCATCACCCTACGGCCACGAGTCAGATAAAGGTAATCACGGGCGAGGCGTTGAACGTGAGCGTGACGCACTTTTTCGTTCCGGGTTCCGAAATCCAGTACCAACTGAACTCGCGCAATGTGAAATCAATCGCGTTTTCACTGTATCCGACCGATCTCACCCAGGATCTCAAATTCAGGGACAACAAGTCCAATACCCGAGCGTGGCTTCAGTCCGTGGATCTCGACGGCATTGATCCGGTGCACGCATGGACTCACGAAACAAAAGATGACGGTCGTCATCGCCCGGCTTCCGAACAGCTTCGGCTGGAGAAGAAACTCACGCCGGGTGCCTACGTCTTGGAGGCGAAGACGCGAGGCCTCACGCGTCGCGAGATAGTGTTGGTGAGCGAGGACGCGCTGGTGCTCAAGAGCAACGGCAAACAGGCGCTGGTCTATTTCTGCGATGCAGCTGACGGAGCCCCGGTGGTCAATGCCGACGTCAAACTGTGGGCGCGGCACTACCGCGACCGCCGGTGGGTGACCCGATCATGGAACGCCCGCACGGATGCGGATGGCTTGGCTCGATTTGAAGTGACGCGGGCGGATGGTCGCAACCCTGAGTTGTTCGCGGCCGCGAGCTCGGGTGAGCGGCAGGCATACACCTTGGGACGGACGTCCTACTACAATCGTGGTCAACAGAGTTGGAAGATCTACGCCTTCACCGATCGACCCGCGTATCGGCCGGACGAAAAGGTCGAATGGAAACTCGTGGCCCGGACCTATGACGGTTCGAAGTATTCGACGCCGGCCGGCGCGATGCTTGAGTTCGAGATTCGCGATCCCCGCGGAACGAAAGTCATGGGCGATAAGATTTCCCTGAACGAGTTCGGCAGCGCGTGGCGCTCGCTTGAGTTGAAAAAACACCTGCCGCTGGGTGAATACCAGGTGCAGTTCTGGACGGCGAACGCACAGGGGCGACAGGGACATGTCGGTTCCGCGAAACTCTTTCGGCTGGAGGAATACAAACTTCCGGAATTCAAGGTGACCGTCGAGGTGCCCGAAGAGAACGGACGGAAAAAGGTGTTCCGTGTCGGTGATCGGGTGGAAGCAACCATCCAGGCTGACTATTACTTCGGTGGCCCCGTGGCCAATGCGAACGTCGAGGTGCTGGTTCATCAGAAGAGCCACCACCATTACTGGCCCCGGCCCCGAGAGTTTCCCTGGTTCTACGAGGACATGAATCCCCGGCCTTCGGGGGGGCGCGGGAATCGCGGGAATCAGATCAAGCGCGAGGTTCTGAAGACTGATGCGGAAGGAAAAGTCACGGTGTTCTTCGACACTCCGCAGGGAGCGGGACAGGATTTTAATTACGAGATCGAGGCCCGAGTCACCGATGCCAGTCGGCGCGAGATTCGTGGTACCGGTTCCATCACGGTGGCCCGCCAGCGTTACTACGTGAGCGCAACTCCCGCGCACAACATCTACCGACCTCAAAGCCGGGCCACGGTGAACTTTCGTTCTCAGGACGCCAACGGGGAGCCCTATCCGGCTGAGGGCGAGGTCGTGGTCACCAGAGATTATTGGTACGAGATCTGGATCGCTCCGGATGGCCGCGAAGTAAAGGGTCCCGAACTGCTGGCGCTGAAGCGCAAAGGAGCTTTTCCTCCTCCGGCAGTTCCGAACAGGGACGGTTGGCAGATCAAGTTCCGCGGGTATGAACACGAAGAAATTTCACGGCAGAAGGTGAAGACGAATGAAGCGGGGGAGGGGGAACTCAGCTTCACGCCAGCCCGGGACGGTTACTATCGTGTGAACTGGAAGAGCGAGGATGTCATCCGTGAAAATCCGCGTCTGGCCAAGGCGGTGACCACTGCCACGACCGTTTGGGTGGCTGATTTACGCACGACTGCGCTGGGTTACCAGCATGGCGACGTGCAGATAATTTTGGACAAGGACACCTTCCGCGTTGGCGAAACGGCGCCGGTCATGTTGATGACCCCAGCGAACGACCGCTACGTGCTGTTTTCCTCCGAGGCCGAGGATCTTTACAGCTACCAGCTCGTGCGCATGACCGGCACGGTCAAACTTCTCCAGCTGGAGATCACCGAGCGCGACGTTCCCAACATCTACCTCACCGCCACCATGGTGCATGATCGCAAGATTCACGGTGACAGCAAACAGGTCGTTGTCCCTCCCACAAAGAATTTCCTCAATGTGGAATTGTCTTCTGATCAGGAGGAATATGAGGCGCGTGACGAAGGCGAACTGACTGTCAAAACGACCGACCACGACGGCAACCCCGTTTCCGCGGAAGTCTCGTTGGGTCTGGTCGACGAATCGGTTTACTACATCCAATCGGATTATGCCGGGGACCCGCGCAAGTTTTACTTTGGACGCAAGCGCGGCAACCACACGGCAAATCAGAGCACCTTCAACCAGAAACAGTTCGTCCGCTTGGTGTTCAACGAAAAGAGAAAGCAGTTGATGACTGCTGAGGCAGAGAAGGCGTTGTCGGCAAAGTTGGGTTCGCGCAGCCAGGTGGGGAAGAGCGAGATGTTTGACTTCGAGGGGGGGCAAATGGATTCGAGCGAAGGCTTCGCCCGGGGTGGAATGATGGCCAACATGAGGATGTCGGCGCAGTTGAGTGCTCCCCCGCTGCCCATGTCCATAGGCAGCGCCATGCCGGAAGCGTCAACTTCCAGGGCGGTCATGAAAGCACCGCGGAAGAAGAAGGCCGACGTAAGTCTCGGAGAAGTAAAGGTTCAGGTTCGCACCGATTTCAGGTCCACTGTGCTTTGGCAACCGGATGTGAAGACGGGCCCCGACGGGACCGCCAAGGTGAAGCTCAAGTTCCCGGATTCTCTCACCAGTTGGAAGGCGACCGCCCGGGTGGCGAGCAAAGGCAATCAGTTTGGGATTGCGGAGACCACGACCCGTACCCGCCAGCCGTTGATTGTCCGGCTGCAGGCACCCCGCTTTTTTGTGACCGGAGACCGGACGGTTGTTTCAGCAGTGATCAACAACAACACGAAGAAGAACATGCGCCTCACTGCTGCGCTCGAGGTCGGTGGTGCGCAGGTTCTCGGTCAGCTGGCGGACGAATCGCGCAAGGGCGCAAAGTTGATCGCCGGGTTCAGCGTGATTCCCCACGCCACAGCGAAGCCCACTGCGCTCGCGGAAAAGATTCGGGTTCCAGCAAATTCAGAACAACGGATCGATTGGTTGATCGAAACCCCGAACCCCGGCGATGTGAAACTCAAGGTGACCGCGTTTAACGGCACGGGGAAGAGCGCGGATGCGATGCAGCGTTCCTACGTCGCGCACGAACATGGCATCGAAAAGTTCATCGCCAAGTCCGGGAAGATTCGGGGGGATGATATCCGCATCAAGCTGAACATTCCAAAGGAACGAAAAAAGGAATCCACCACCTTGTCCGTTCAGGTCACTCCCAGCATGGCCGTCACGATGCTCGACGCCTTGCCGTATCTCATCGACTACCCGTACGGCTGCACTGAACAGACCATGAGCCGCTTCCTTCCCGCCGCCATCACGGCGCGCACGCTGAAGGATCTCGGGCTGGAAACGGAAGACGTGATGGGCCGCGTGTTCGGCGGCATCGAGCCCGCGCATGTGAACAAGACCCAGCCGAAGGGGAAACGGAATCTCAATGAGTTGAATGGCATGATCGCCAAAGGTCTGGAACGTCTCTACGACTTCCAGCATTCGGACGGCGGTTGGGGCTGGTGGAAAGAAGGAAGCAGCGATCACTGGATGACCGCCTATGTCGTCTGGGGCCTCAATCTGGCGGGGCAGGCCGGGATCGAGGTGAAAGATGGGGTGACGCGACGCGGCGCGGACTTTCTGAACAAACGCCTCGTCGAAGAGGAACTGAACCCGGCCATGCAGGCCTGGATGCTCCACGCCTTGGCGCTGCACAAAAAGCGCAACGTCAAGTATCCCTTCAGCGATTTTCAGAAAACCGCGTTTCAGAACCTATGGAACAAGCGCGATGAATTGAACGCCTACACCCGCGCCCTGTTGGCACTGAGTGCTCACTGCTACGACCGGAAATCCGAGGCGAAGATCCTGGCCCGCAATCTTGAAAATGGGGTCATCGAGGACAAACGACCCGACACCTCGATCCTCGTAGCGGGCCAGCCCAAGAACAAAGGCGTGCAGGGCACCGCGCATTGGGGTAACGACGGGATCTATTGGCGATGGAGTGAAGGCGGGGTGGAAGCCACGGCCTTTGCGCTACGGGCATTGCTGACCATTTCACCCAACTCCAAGCTCATCGATCCGGTCACCAATTGGCTCATCAAGAATCGGCGCGGCGCGCAATGGAGCAATACCCGCGACACCGCCATCGTCGTGTTGGCCATGAACGATTACCTCAAGGTGAGTGGTGAACTGAAATCAGATATGGAATTCGAAGTGGTCGTGAATGGAAAACAGATCGCCAAGCGCAAGCTCTCAGGTGCCGACATCCTGAAAGCACCGAGCCGGTTTACGATCGAGCCGGCCAATATTCGCGATGGCAACAACGACATTCGCATCCGCCGAACCGGCGTGGGGCCAATCTACTTCGCGGCGGAGGCCACCTTCTTCAGTCTCGAAGAACCCATTCCCGAGGCCGGCAACGAGATCTTCGTGAAGCGGGAGTATTTCCGACTGGTCGGCCGCCCAACTCTTTTGAAAGGTCACGTGTATGACAAAGTGAAACTGCGTGATGGTGAGACCGTGAAATCCGGCGACCGAATCGAGACCGTGCTCACCATCGAGGCGAAGAATAACTACGAGTATCTGCTCTTTGAAGATCTCAAACCCGCGGGCTTCGAAGCCGTTCAGATTCGCAGCGGGGAATCCCTGCATACCAAGGAGATCAACTCCGCCGGGGTTCAACGTCGTTTCGCGGGGAAGACCACGCGGCAACATGTCGTCGTGCAAGGGGACACTTATTACGAAATCGCACGGGACAACCGTACCAAGTTGAGTGAAATCGGCAGGCTCAATCCGGGCGTTGACCCCAAGCGCCTCAAACTCGGTCAGGTGATCATTGTTCCCCGTCCGCCGGCCACGCCGGAGCAGACCGATTACACGGGGCGAAGCCGTTGGGTTTATCAGGAACTACGCGATCGCAAAGTGGCAATGTTCATCGACAAACTTCCGGAAGGTATCTGGGAGATCCGTTACGATCTGCGCGCTGAAGTTCCCGGGCGGTTCCACGCGCTCCCCGTTCTTGGGCACGCGATGTATGTGCCAGAGATCCGCTGCAACGGCGCCGAGATCCGCGTCACGGTGAAAGATTGAGCTGGATCTGTGCATTGAGAAACCACGAATCCACCGGAATGCCCGGCACCCATGTCACCGACGGGATTCGTGGTTCAACAAGCTCTCTGAATGCCGGTTGATTCGCCGTGTCCTTGGGCCATACTCCGCAGCAACTCATGCGTGGCCAATCATCAACCCAGGACGAACCGAACCGACGCCAATTCCTGAACTCGGGAATGCTGGGTGCGGCCGCCATTGGCATGTGGGGGCAGGCCGCGATGGCGGCCGGTGGGGCAGGGAAAGCGAAGGCGGTTATCCTCATCTTCAACGACGGCGCGCCCAGTCACATCGATTTGTTTGATCCGAAACCGGAGGCCCCGGCGGAGATTCGCGGTCCGTTCACAACGATCGGCACCAACGTTCCCGGAATCCGGGTCACCGAACTGTTGCCGCGCATGGCGCGACGGATGGACAAGGTCGCGGTGGTGCACGGGATTCATCACCGGCACTCGAGTCACAATTCCGGGATGTATTGGGCCACGGTGGGCCGGCCGTATCGGGTGGACAGTACACTCATCAATCCCGAACGCACGGACCTCCCCTCAGTCGGGACGCTCACGGGTTGGTTGTCCCGCCGGGACGGCTACAGCGGTGCCGTGCCGCCTTACGTCATCACGCCAAAGCCTCACTGCGACAGTTCCGCATATTTGACTCCCGGCCAATTCGGCGGGTGCCTGGGGGTGAAGCACGATCCGTTCGTCCTGAACGCCGATCCCAACGCCAAAGACTTCAAGGTGCGGAACCTCAATCTCGCCGAAGGAATGAGCAGTGGGCGGTTTGATCAGCGACTCGGGTTGATGAACCGGTTCTCCGCGGTGGCTCCATCCGTCTCCTCATCGGCCGCGTCCGAACTGGATGAATTTAACGCGAAGGCGGCGCACCTCGTCCGATCCGGTGACGCGGCGGAAGCGTTTGATCTCTCGAAGGAACCGGATTCGGTGAGGGAGCGCTACGGGCGCCATCGCTGGGGGCAGTCGCATCTGCTGGCGCGGCGTCTGATCGAACGGGGTTCACGCTTCGTTACCACCGTCAACGGCCCGAGCATTATCTGGGATACGCACAAGGACAACTTCAACAAACTGCGGGACAAGCTCGTTCCGCCGATGGAAAGAGCCTACGCGACGCTGCTCGATGATCTTGAAGAACGCGGACTGCTGGAGACGACCTTGGTTGTCTGGATGGGGGAGTTTGGTCGCACGCCGGCCGTGAACAAGGACGTGGGGCGCGATCACTGGCCAGCCTGCAACACCATGTTGCTGGCTGGGGGCGGAATCCGTGGCGGGCAGGTGATCGGTTCTTCGGATACGATCGGCGCCTATCCCAGCGAACATCCATCAAGCCCGGCCGACATTCACGCCACCCTGTTTGCCGCGCTCGGATACGATAGCCGCAAGATCACCTATCCGGCCGCCGACGGCCGCCCGATCCAGCTGTCCGACGGAAAAGTGATCCGGCAGCTCTTCGGGTGAGCTACGAGCCGCGCGGATTTCTCTCTCGGGCGTGCTCAGCACTCGCTCGGATGCTGAAAGTATCAAGGGCCGCCCCGCCACCCCCGTGCCAGCCCGTTCCGCAATTGAACCTTTGCATTTTCCCGGTGCCTTTCCCAATCTCCCGGCGTGACAGTTCCGCTCGCATTGGTCGCGCACGAACGCCTCTTCCCCGGCAGCCAGGTGGCTGTGAAGCTGGCGGATCTGGGCTATCTTACCCATCATGTGAAGGACCTCACCACGCTGGTATCCGAGGCGGAGAACCGGGGGGCGCTGGTGGTTCTTATTGATCTGATTTGGAAGCTGCGCGATCCGTTAATTTCGATCAGCCAACTTGCCACCAATCCCAAAACCGAACATCTTCCGGTCATCGCCTATGGCGATATGTCCGCAGATACACTCTTGGAACAGGCCTTGAATGAAGGCGCTGATCTCGTCACTGGCGACGAAGAGATTCTGCAGCAACTGGGACCGTTGCTCGATCAGGCGCTGGACATGGAATGACAATATTTGTGGAGCTGAGAGGCTCCGCACTTTGATACACTGAAAACAAATGGCACTACCGACCGTAAAACTCGATCAGGGCATCCACGTGATGCATCTTTTTTACAAGCTGGACCGTATGGCGTGGGACGAACTCACCACCGACGAATCCATCGAGGCCCGCAACCGGCTCAACGCACTTTGCGAAGCCAACAATAGCGCCAGCCAACCATTTCTTCGCTCCTACGCCACGGTCAGTGGCAAGGCCGATCTCTGCTTCTGGCTGATGCACGCTGAGCTCGGGCAGCTTGCCCAGATGCATCGCGATCTGGAGGCCTGTTTTCCTCCTGGCACGATTGATTGCGTCTACTCCTACCTGAGCGTCACTGAGCTCACCGAGTACCAGCCGACCTACGATGATTCCCAAGCCCGGCTCATTGGCGAGGGACTGGATCCGGAGAGCGAGGAATTCAAGACGAAGTTTGAAGAGGCCAAGAAGCACGTGGATTCCTATCGCAAGTTCCGGATCAACCCGGAGATGCAGGATTGGGAAGTCATGTCCTTCTATCCGATGAACAAGCGACGCGATGGCAACGACAACTGGTATATGCTGGAATTTGATGCGCGCAAAAAGCTCATGAGCGGACACGCCCGCGTCGGCCGCAAATACGCGGGACGCATCAGCCAGATGATCACCGGCTCAGTCGGAATCGATGATTGGGAATGGGGCGTCACGCTGATGGCCCACCAAGTCGATGCGTTGAAAGAAATTGTCTATGAGATGCGCTTTGACGAAGTCAGCGCCCGCTTTGGCGAATTCGGCCAGTTCTACACCAGCCTGCGCGCCAAACCGGACGATCTCTGGGAACATCTCTCGCTGTAGGGCTGGGGCTGGCCTTGGACGGAAATATCCAAGCGCCAAAACTCAATCTCCAAAGAAACTCCAATCTTCAATCCGAATCGGTCGCGACCCCCCCGTGTGGCGAGCGGCTTACTGAGGCTTCTTTGAATTTTGGAATTTGCAGCTTGGAGTATTTCAATCCTCCACCCCATTCCTAACCGGGCTAAGCCTTGGGCGGGAAGAACCGCTCCAAAGTCTTGTCGTCCGGCGGACGGGTGACAAGCGATACCACAACCAGCGCCACCGTGGAGACAATTACCATTGTCGCGACCGGTAACATATCGAGGAAGAGGTAGCCCCGGTTGGCACCATATCCGGACTGGGCAAAGAGCCACAGCCAGGTACCGGCGGCGGCCAGAATGGAAGCGAATGCGCCGGCAGTGGTGGTCCGTCGCCAGTAGAGGGCGGCAATCACCAGGGGAACCAAGGCCGTGAATCCGGAGAAGCACCAGATGCCGAGTGTGAATATTCCGCGACTGTTCTTCAGATAGCAGGCGATCAGCAGGGTCACCAGCACGACGGCCACGACGAACAGCCGGCCCGCCATGACTTTCTGCTTTTCAGAGATGTCCTTGTTCCCCTTGTAGTGGAGGTAGATGTCATTGGTGAAGATGCTTCCCAGACAGAGGAATTGGGAGTCCAGGCTGGACATGATTGCTGCCAGGATTCCCGCTGTCAGGAATCCGCCAAGTACCGGTGAGGTCAGTTTGTTGACCATGATGATCAGCACTGAGTTGATGGAGGAACCGGGCGGAATGAGTGGCTCCCCGTTCAACATGGCCGCCGTGGCCCAGGTGCCCAAGAGGATGCAGGGCACCCACACGATCATGATCAACAGCGGATGCGCGACGACCGAAAGCTTGAACGAGTTCGCGCTTTTGGCGGTAAGCCAATGTTGAAAGATATGGGGGAACATTCCCACGCTCAGCGGGATCAGCATATAAGTGAGGAACACCAGTTGCGATATTCCCTTTGGCTTCTTCGGCGCGATGGTCGGCGCGATGCGCGCCTCCGCCTCTGCCGGTTCGAGTTCAGCGTTAGCGACGTTGGTTGAGGCGACCGCGTTGGTTGAAACTACGGTTGTGTTGGAGGCATTTGTGAGGGCTGCGGCTTGGGCCTCGTTGAACAATTTCGTCGCTTGGGCGTATTTAAACTGAACGGAGGGGGGGATCGCGCGTTGTAGTTTTTCGGGATGCATCTTCTCGACGGCTGCCGTGGCTGCCACCGGACCGCCCAGCTTGTTCGAGATCACGCAGAAGGTGACGATCCCGAGCACGATGAAAACGAGTGTCTGAAAGCAATTGGCCCACGCCGTGCCTCGGGCACCGCCGAAGAAGACGTAGGTCAGCACCACGACGCAGATGATCGTCGCGCCGAGTTCGAAGGACACCTTGCCGTCAGATGCCTGGGCGAACGTATTGCCCGCGCCGAGAATGCCGAGGAGGAGGTAAGGGATCACCAGGCCCACCAGGCAGGGAAAAAGAAGCAGGCCGATCTTGTCCGATTGAAATCGGTCACGGAAGAACTGGATCTGCGTCATGTAACCGTTCTTCGCGCCGAGCGACCAGAGCTTCACTCCGATAAAAAAGAAACACAACGCGTGCACAATTCCGGAAGCGGAAGCCAGTTTTCCATACACACCAATGCCACCAGCGTAGGCGGCCCCGGTTGAGCCGAGCAGCGCAAAGGCCGTCATGGTCGTGCCGAAGAGCGACATGAGCAGCAGGAACGGTCCGATGCCGCGCGAGGCGACGAAATAGTCGGCAGCAGTGCCCTTGAAAAATCGGTTGCTGATGAAACCGAGTCCCAGCAGCAGGCCGAGGTAACCGCAGATGATGTAGGTCGTGGTCATGGCTTGATCTCGGAAGGCTGCACTGAAGCGGCCGCGGCAGGGTTGATGTTAGCAGGGGAGGGAGTGGAGGTATCCTCGTCGGTTACGGGAAAGCAGTGTTTGGTGGCAAAGAACCAGACCGCCGCCGAGAGAATCGAAATGAGGACGTGATAGGCCAGACCCACCGGCATAAACCCGAACACGTAAGGTTTGGACACATCCCATAACCAAAAGTCCTGATGCAGGACGATCAGAGCGATGACGGCGAACCATACCCAATTGCGGGCTTTGTTTGATTTGGTGCTCATATGGGAACGGGCGAGACTCAACGCAAATCGCCACGCTGCGCAAGTTGAAATGAGGCCGTCACGCGCTGCTCTGCGCGCATCCGGACAACGCCCCCACACAGCGAGGGTATGTTTGCCGGCGCAATTGGCGCTGGAAGCGCGAAGGCCACTGACAAAAAGGTGAACCGTTCGGTAATTGCAAGACCGGACGGGTGGCCGGGATTCAGGTCCTGGATTTCCCCGGTTGATCTGCGCGATTCGGGAAATCTGCGGTTCAGTCAGAGTCGCGCCATGGCGGCCCCGATTTCCTTTTCGATCTGGGGCAATGGATTGAGCGGACTCAGGGGGTCTGTAACAGGTGAGACTTCGTTCGTGTCGGGATTCCAATTCACCGGACCGTAACGCGCGGGGTCGGTTCGGTGGTTGAGGATGTGGTCGCCGGCGTCGCCCTTGTTGTAGTGCCAGAACTCGTAAGGGAAGTGCATGAAGCCATGCGACTCCATGAGTGCCGTGATCTCCAGCCGGTTCTGCAATTCCTCAGCGGTGATGAAGGGGGAGCGCATCGGAGTCTTTTCGCTGACCTCAATGTAAGGTCCGCCCCGAGGGATTTCACTGCCGTCGTCGCGGCGGAACACGGAGATGTCGATTGCGGAACCGGACATGTGTGTGCCGATTTTGGGGATATTGGCCACCATCACGATTGCCCGGCGAAAGACGAACTCGACCGCCGGAAGTTCGCCGCTGTTCTCCCAGATGCATCTGCGCAGGATCGAATCGAACACGGACGGCTTGCGCACCAACGCACGCTGCATGTCGAGGGTACGAAAACCTTCCTCCAGTTTGAGAATCCAACCGCGCCGGTTCATTTCGCGACCAATCGATATGACGTCCGCAACAAGACTTTTCCGGAGGTAGAAGATTCGATCGAGATCACCGGCGATCTTGGTGCCAGAAAACTGTATCTCCACGCCGGCGGCTTCAGCAGCAGCTGGGATCGCCGCGAAGCTTTCACCGCATTCTTCGACGGGAAAGGCCAGCAACTCTTCCACCATCCCGTAGCCGAGCTCCATCTGCTCGGTCCAATACGCGCGGCGCTCTGCTTCTGGGTCTTGATTCAAGATCAGTTGTTTGATTTGCCGAGTCGGGCTTTCTCCGCGGCTTCACGTTTCAGTAAGTCCTTCGGATGTTTCGAGAAGGATTCGAAAACATCGCCGATCACCTTGTCAGCAAGTCGGCCCAGGGCTTTGAGGACAAGTGGCTGCGCCTCCGGAACGAGTGGTGAAGCCTTCGGTTCGTAGCCGCCGACGGCGTAGGATTCGGTGGTGGCAATATATCCGATGGCACCGTTGGCATAACCCACGATGATCGGTTGCGCGCGCGGACCAATCGCTTTCTCGATTGCGAATCCGTATTCGACCATCGGTTCGCCCGGCATGGTCAGGAACAGATACGGACCGATCTTCATGGCCATCAGTTCGGCCTGCACATCGTCTTCTTTGCCGGGCAACGAGACGACTTCGCTGGCGACCCGGATCGGGTAGTAGGTCGGGCGTTCGCGCAGCTTCTCCCGCCGAACGCCATCTGACAATGAACGCACGACTGCGCCACCGAGTCCACGTCCGGCCCATTGCATGTCCGCCTCGTCGGCACAGCGATAGGGAAAGCCCGGGAGGTTCGGGCGAATGTCACCGGCGCAACCTTGGAGGAACAGCGCACTGGTCCGGTTGCCATAGTTCAGTTCCACGAAGGTCTGCGCATCGCCCGGAAAATCGGCGCTCATTTTCGGATACCCTTTGGCGAAAGGCTGGGTGCCCTTGTCGCCCCAGGTAAAGAAGCAGGGATGACAGACGGCGTGCATGAGGACGGCCATTGGCGTAAGCGATCGACCGTCATCGAAGCGCAACACTTTTACCCGCGGATCGTTCGGCCCGTCCGGGTTCAGCCAAACCACCGCCCGACCATCCACCACCTTGCGACGATTGATGTTGAAACGGATCTCATCCTCGCCATAGCCGACATTGACCGTCCGCATTTCCGCAGCGGCACGTTTGGCTGCCATACCGATCTTCTGCGCCACCTCTCGCACGTAAGGCGAATCCTCTTTGCAGGGGGGACCCGAATGATTGTGCGAGGCCGTCACCATGATGTTTGCCGCCGGTACCCCGGTCGCGGCCTCGATCTGCTCGCGTACCAATCGGACCATGACGTCGTAGACGTTGATGAGATCCATGGTCACGATGGCGGCTTTCGTTTCGCCGTCGTCGAGTAGCAGCACTCCGGCGCGTAAAGGATCGCGCAGCCCGCTCACGATTCGCCGATGTCCAACCGTTTCAATACCGGCGACTTTGGTCGGCGTGATGTCGACCTTGGCCACTCCGGCGCGGAGATTTGATTGGACCGGGAACTGCCCGTCGTGAACCTGGGCGATGGCAGGGGCACCGACAGCGAGTGCAACAATGAGGAGGCAAATGGTTTTCATGAATTGAATCGGCGGGGTAACGGGATTGATGAGCGTCGAAAATGGCATTGAAGCTCCCACCTTGCACGCCTTTCATACGGTGAAGGTGAAATAGATATGGGTTGCACCGGCACGAATGGCCAAACCAGATGTCGCCGTCCAAAACCGGCGCATCTCTGCTCGGGCGGCTTTGCCACCTGTAGGCAACGCGATTGTCCGGTGCTCGGGACAGTGGACAAGCGAGCACTCCTCCTTCACGGTCCCGCCTCGATGTCGCGGCGAAACGAAAACACAAACGATACGGATGATGTCCCCAAGGCAAAACTGACACGGGAGAGCCTCCGGCGGTCCATGTGGATTTTTGGGTACTTGGGCCGCTACAAAGGGATGCTGATCCCGGCAATGATTGCGGTGCTGCTTACGGCCGGCATGTCGCTGGCATTTCCGATGCTCATGGGGAAATTATTGGGGGAAGCCATGGAGCCGGGGGCAATTCTGAAGCAGGCGAACAGTGTCGCCAAGATCCTGGGAATCATTCTGGTAACCCAGGCGGTCATCAGTTTCTTCCGCATGCACCTGTTGGGCCGCGCCGGAGATCGCGCGCTCGCCGATATCCGGCGGGATTCGTACAATCACCTTATCCGTCTGCCGATGACGTTTTTCACCGAGCGTCGGGTGGGGGAGATCTCCAGCCGTCTCGCTGCCGATCTTTCTCTGATCCGGGATACCTTGGTGACGACCACGCCGCAGTTCTTACGTCAAAGTGTGATGCTCACGGCGGGGATGACCTTCCTGTTTGTGCTCTCGTGGAAATTGGCGTTGTTTATGTTGGCCTGCCTGCCGGCGGTCTTGTTGTTTATAGCTTTCTTTGGGTTTCGGGTGCGGGGCAATTCGCGGGCTGCCCAAGATCGACTTGCCGAGGCAAACGTAATCATCGACGAGACCTTGCATGGCATTCAGGACGTCAAGGCGTTTGCCAACGAGGCGCACGAGACCAGACGCTTTGGAAAGTCTCTCGATCACTATCTGGAGGCGGCGTTTCGTCTCATCGGCGGGCGCGCGATCATGGTGGCGTTTGTGATCGCGGCGATGTTCGGGGCGATCACCCTGATTGTTTGGTTCGGTGCGAGACTGCTGGTGGCGGGAGACATCGAACGCGATGTGTTTCTGCAGTTCTGCCTGATGACCGCGTTTGTCAGTGGCGCGATCATGTCCTTGCCTGAGACTGTCAGTCAGATTCAGAAGGCGGTCGGTGCGACCGACCGTTTGCGTGAACTGTTCGACGAACAGACGGAAAGCGACGAAGGGGACCTGTCCGAGGATCGGGAGCGATCGAAGGGGGCGGTGGAATTCAGGGACGTTCGATTCTCGTACCCGAGCCGGCCGGATACGGCGGTGCTCGATGGAGTGAGCTTTGAGGCCAAGTCGGGGCAACGGATCGCGATTGTCGGTCCCAGCGGCGCGGGAAAATCGACCATCATCTCGCTCCTGTTGCGGTTCTTCATACCGCAATCCGGTGCGATCCAACTCGATGGCCAGGATATCAGCCAGGCACCGCTGGGTTGGATGCGCAAGCAGATGGCGCTCGTTCCCCAGGAGGTGCTGCTTTTCGGCGGTTCAATCCGCGAAAACATCGCGTATGGCGATCCCGAGGCGGATGACGACGCCATCGCCGCCGCGGCGAGACGTGCCAACGCGCATGAGTTTATTGAAAAACTCCCGGAGGGATACGGCACTTTGGTCGGTGAACGCGGTATCAAACTTTCGGGTGGTCAACGCCAGCGCATCGCGATCGCCCGGGCAATTCTTGCTGATCCGGCCGTGTTGATTCTGGACGAGGCGACCAGCTCACTGGATTCCGAGAGCGAGCGACTGGTGCAGGAGGCGTTGACCGAGCTGGAGCGCGGGCGCACCTCGATCATTATCGCACACCGGCTTTCCACCGTGCGGGATGTCGATCAGATCATCGTGCTGAACGAGGGCAAGATCGTCCAGCAGGGGACCCATGAGCAGCTGCTGTTGGAACACGACGGCCTCTATCGGATGCTGGCGCAGCTCCAACTCGGGTAGATGTCGCATTGGCTGAGATGCCTGTGACAAAGCTCTGAATCGTCCCTACGTTTGCGACTATCCGATTCTGACATGAAGAGATCTTTCGCTTTATTGGCAGTTCTTCTGGCTGCGCTGGTCGTCGCCGGCAACGCTGCTGAGCGGCATGTTTCTGTTCTGTCTGGCCAGTCCAACATGGCGCGGATGAAGGAAACGAAGGGGTTTCTTAACAATGGAGTGACCGCGCATCGTGGAAATTCAGGCGAGTTTCCAGAGTGCACGATGCCGGCCTTTCGCAGCGGGATCGCGGTGGGGGCAGATTGGATCGAACTGGACATCCTGCGCACCCGCGATGGGAAGCTGGTGGTGATTCATGACCGTCAGACCGGCCGGGTGGGGGATCGGGATTATGACGTGATGCAAGCAAGCTACGCCGAACTGTTGCAGGTGGATGTGGCTACTGATTTCCGAAAGCGAACCGGCAAGACTCTCAGCGATTGTCCGCAGGAACGCATGCCGTTGCTCAGCGAAGTTCTTGAACTGGTCATGCAGCAGGAAAAGACGCGGGTATCCATTCAACCCAAGATGGATTGCGTGGCTGACGCCATCAACCTGATCAGGGAAATGGGAGCGAACCGTTGGGTCGGTTTCAATGACGGCAATCTCAAGTACATGAGCGAAGTGAAAAAACTGGCACCCGAGATTCCGGTCTTCTGGGATCGTGGCAATTCCGACCTGGCCGAGGATCTTGTCATTGCCCGCCAACGAGGTTTCGAAGCGCTGGTGCTTAACTCGGGCGTGTTGACCGCAGAAAAGATTGAGCGCATCCGCCGGGCCGGATTCGAAGCCGGGGTGTGGATCGTAAACACGGACTCCGAATTGAGACGCTTCCTCGAAATGAGTGTGGACCGGATCTATACCGACCGCCCGGCCCGGTTACTTGAGTTGAAGCGGGGCACCCACAAGAACTGACATCCCAATTGTCGTGTTGAAACGAGCCAGAACGATCTGCCCAGGTTCGATCTGACAACCTGCGGGACATTCACCAGGTGAGGCTATTCGGTAATTGCCCGCCGAAAGAAGTCCGTGGCCGGCTCGGAGTATTTCTGAAATTCGCCCGCATACTTTTTGCGATCCCGTCCGCCGTGCGGTGTTTTGGGCGAAACTCTCCCGCGTGGCAAAGGCCCGGTAGCGCGGCTCTCCGGAGCGGCGCTACTTTCTCAACAAACTAAACTGGTCCAAGCTGGTTCGGTGGGATGATCAAGGGGTGTCCAAAGACTTCTGTTCCTCCTGGCGCGTCAACTTCGCGATGAGGTAATCGGTCGGAGTCTTGTACCTTGTCTTTGGCGCGCCGGGATACACGAGTTCGCAGGCAGTGCCGATCTCGACGCAGTGTTCCTGAAGTTTCACGCCGAAGTTGGCCGTGTGGGTCGGGTCCTTCTCGTTCTTCCCGAGGTTGGGCGGACGGGAATAGATCAGGTAAACGGGCGGATCGTCTTTGCTCACCAGAGCGTAGGGCGAATACTCGGCGATCAGGGGAAGGATCTTTTCGCGTTCGGCCAGGAAGTTCGCGAAATTGCGAAGCCCAAAAGCATGGCCGCCATACCGGCTGTTCGGTGTCCATTCCGCCATCTGCTTCGGATCGAGACTGGTTTGGGCTCCGGTGACCGCTGCGCACCAGAGGCGACTGGATTCACGAGCCACGGGATCAGCGCTTTCCGGATCGGCGAGATCATCGTGAAAGGAAAGCCACAGACTGGAACACGCGCCGGCTGATCCGCCCGCAGCGCCGATGCGTCGTTTGTTGAGATTCCATTCTCTGGATTTGCTGCGGATAAACTGCAACGCCCGAGCGGCGTCGTGGAGTGGCGCCTTCACCGGCGGTTTGATCCCGTCCGCGCCGGCCTGGCTGACATAGCGGTAGTTGCAGGCCGCCACCGAGATACCCGCCTTCAACAGTGCCCCGACATCCGCGAACCGCTGCGCCCGCTCCTTTGAACCGCCGCTCCAACCACCGCCGTGAATGATGAACACCATTGGGGTGGGCAGATCGGATTTGGCCTGCCAAAAATCGATGACGTGGCGTTCGTGTTTGCCGTAGCGAATCCCGGTCACGGTCGGCTTCGGAACCGCCGCATCGTAGACGTCGGGTTTCCGGGCGGGGCGTGCTTTCCTGGCCTGGCCGGCCTGCTGGGCAAATGCTGGAAGTGAGCTGACCATCAGGCTGGCCAGACAAAAGGTGAGAACGCTTCGCATGCCAGACACTGTAGGCAGCAACCGGTTGAGATGAGAACGGCTTTTTCAAATAGGTCAGGGACTGGGTGCAAGCAATATACCGAACAGACCATCTTGGATTTGTCCCCGCCGCACCTCCCAAGATTGGATCCTCGGCGGATGCGGATCCAATCTTGAATTTCAGGCGAAGCGGCCGTAGCTGGGTATGTTGTCAGTTACAATCGGTAACTTCTTCCAACCGCTCCTGGATTCGATGATCACCTTTGCCAGCGGGTCACCACGCGGGCATCTGGCAGTTCTGCTTGCCGGGCGTGATTGTTCTCACTTTCGTTTCTTGGCTGCCACCTTTTTGGCCAGGCGGGCCGCCTGAATCACCCGGAGTTTATGAGTTCCCCGGGCGATTTGCTCGTGTTCGTCGTGGGCCTCAAGTTGAAACGATACCTGGGTCCCGTCCACTGAGATCACCTTGGCGCGGCAGGTCACCCTACCGCCCAGCGGGGTCGGTGCCAGATGCTGCACGTTGACGACGACGCCCACGGTGCTCTCGCCCGGTTCCAATACTGGCAACACCGCATTGCGCGCGGCGTGTTCCAGGAACCACACCAGCCAGGGGGTGCACAGGATCTCGGGCATCCCGTCATGAACGAAGTCGATCAGATGTTTCTCTCCGACGACAAAATGTTCTTCACCGACGGTGCCGGGTTTGACGGTGTTTTTCATATCTCAGGGTCTTTTTGTGGACGGGCGCAGCTGCATTTCGCCGCGAATCTGCTGGTGTGTGTCGCCGGACTTTCCCAGAACCGGGCTGGCCTGTTGCCTCATAACTGAAGGACACCGTAGCGTAGAACCAGCTCCCAGAGCAACGCCCTCTTCGTCGACTGAGATCAGGGCTTTGCGTTGTTGCCATACCTGGCCCAGCAGGAACTCGATTAGGGCTTTCATGGCGAATGGATTCTGCTCCGCCAAACTCGTTTCGATTCCTTGCCGATCCGCCGCCGCGAGCTGATCTGTGGCCAGCAGCCGCTGCGCGGGTGTTTGGACGGCCTTGACGTGTTTGCGTTTCTGTCGGCTTCCTTTCTGGGTGCTGCTGAGTTGCTCTATCGTGGTGCAAAACAGGTTTTTCCACAGATTCCGAATCATTCGATCGGTGGTGAGCCAACGGTGTCTGTCACCCACAGATTCATTTTCTATCCCGTTGGGATTCATGGAGTTGCGGCTCCGCCGAGAGTTTGGAACTTGTGGGCCAAACGTTGCCGAGCTGACTTCCGCTTCGGCCTGAAGGCTACTTTACCCGCACCAGCTTCATGATCCGTCCGGAGACGTTCCAATCCTGGACGTAGAGATTGCCGGATTTGTCCCAGTTGGAACCGTGGGTGCCGCTGAAAGCGCCTTCCACCCAGTCCTCCTGCTTGATGCCGTAGCTGCGGCCCTTCTTCGGATCGGGGTTCTTGCCTAGAACGGCGATGATCTTGTTGCTCTTGTTGAGGATCGTCACGTAGCCGTGCAGATCCGGGATCGCCACGTAATCGCCTTGGATGGCAACCGCCGTGGGCATGCCCAGTCCACCGACAACGACTCCGATGAACTCGCCTTCCAGGCTGTAGTGGAGCATACGGCCCTTGGGCTTGTGGTTCCGATCGCAAATCAACAGGCGCGCCGGGTTGTAACGGGTGTCGAGCGTCATGCCGTGGGCGGTGTTGAACTCCTTAAGTCCGTTGCCTTTCTTGCCGAAGTGGCTCTTGTATTTGCCCTGCTTGTCAAAAACGAAGATCACGTTGCTCGCGTAACCGTCGGAGAGGTAGATATAGCCATTCGGTGCGACTGTGATTGCGGTGGGGTTGAACTTGATGGGGTTCAGACCGGACTCCTTCGGAAACGGCAGATTCATGACAATCTTCCCGTCGCTGGCCCGAAACTTCACACCTTCGCGGTTTTTGTTACGGGCACCGTAAATATATTCGACGCCGCCCTCTTCCCTAATCTCGATGTCGTGCATCGCGGTGTGTTGAAAGGTTACGAACTCACGCAGTTTCTTCCCGTCGGGGGAGAAGACGATTACACCCTTGTTGGCACTGGTGTAAACATTGCCGTTCTTGTCGACGACCACACCGCCATGAGTGCCACCGAGAACAGACTTTCCATCTTTGCCCAATCCCCAGCCAGGAACGGTATCGAAGGTCAACTTTCCCTTCCCCGTGCGCACGGGTTTGGTAGCGGCGGCTTGGGCGGTGGTTGAGAGTTGGCCCAATAAGGCCGCGACAGCAAAGTATCCAATCAGCTTTTTCATGGTAAGAGTGTGCGCAAGCTGCGGTCCGTCCGTCGGGGATGCAAGTTTGAATTCGTTGGATATTGGCGGGATCATCCTGTCCGTTCACAATCGCAATTCGAACCCAGGAAACGGATTTTTCCATATCTCTTCTGCCATCGCGCCGGACCATCCGTTTCTGGCAGGTGGCGGTGGTGAGAAACACCTTGTCGCCCCAGACAATCGGCGAAGACCAACCCCGGCCCTTCACGTCCACCTTCCATTCCACGTTTTCAGTGGCGGACCATTTGTCGGGGAGTCCCGGATGCTCTGCCACTCCCCGCGAATTCTCGCCACGAAAGGACGGCCAGTTGGGAGAATTCGCGAGCAATCCGGTGGCAAGCGACACGAATAAACCGAAAATGAGGAATCCGATTTTTTTTGGCATTACATTTCTTCCTGCGAACAACGGGATCGAAAACCGCAATATCGCCGTGACCGAACAGCAAGGAAACGTCGAAACACCGCGAAAGGTAACGGAATATCGGTCGACCGCGAGCGCTGGGCCCGGTGACTTCAGTGAGGGGATGGACTCACAGGCAAATTCCTCGCGGCAAACGTAATGCTCTCATAATGTCGGAGGCGCTATCCGAACCGACACCAAGCCGACCTCGGTCGGGTCACGATCGAACTTAAGAGAAATTAAAAATATGAAAAAGACTTTTGAAACATCCGAACTGGGGAGACGAGCGTTTGTCAGAAGCCTGGCCTTGGGAACCACCGCTTTCTGGACTACCAACGGAGCCTTTGCCGAGGCGCTGACCCTGACGCCGACCCAGACGGAGGGCCCGCTGTATCCGGATCAACTGCCGTTGGATACCGACAACGATCTGCTGCGCATCAATGACTCAATCACGCCGGCGGTTGGGGAAGTGACTCATTTGAGCGGGAGGATTCTCGACCATCGAGGTGATCCCGTCCGGAACGCCGTGGTGGAGATCTGGCAGGTGGACAATGAGGGGAACTATATCCATTCGAAAAACGCCGATCGCCCGAGCCGGGATAAGAATTTTCAAGGCTTCGGCCGCTTCATCACCGGCCGCACCGGGGAATACTATTTCCGTACGATCAAACCGCCGGCTTACGGGGGGCGCGCGCGGCACATTCACTTCGCAATCATCCGCGGCAATGACCGGGTCCTGACGACTCAGCTCTACGTAAAGGGAGATCCCAAGATCAAGCGGGACGGGCCGATCCGCCGCATCGAGGATCCCCAGCTCAAGCACCTGTTGATCAAGGAATTCAAGCCCTTGAAAGGATCAAAGACCGGTGAACTCACCGTTGATTTCGATCTGATTGTCGGGCGCACACCCGAGGATCCGACAGAAGATCCGCCTCGTTTTCGAAATCCGAAATACAAGAAGGGTTGAGGGGACAACGTTCCCGCGGCCGATGGCTGGTTCTGGCCCCGTCTGTTTGATCTCAACGGTGATCTCGATCTGTTTTCTCCCAGCACGTTGGGTCCGGTTTGGATTGAGCGATCGTTCCTGGAGAACGGTGGCTATGCACCCGGCGAAGTCGTCCGGGTTGAAAAAGCGCCGTGAGCGAGTGGTTTCTCGCTGTCAGGATCCACTTGCTCACGCTCGCCGCCACATGTGGAGCCATTCGCGCTAGTACCGACGTTCGATGACTCGGTAGGAAACCGTTTGCCAAAGGGCTTCGCCCTGACCGGCACTGCTGCCGCTGCCGAAGTGAATGACGCGGCGACTTCCATGGGCGGGCGCGGTGAATCTTCCGCGACCGTCGAGCAGCAGTCGATCGCCCGCGCTCACCGTGTAGCCGTCCCCGCCGACCTTGATCTGTAACGTGACAAACTCCGAAGCGAGATCAATGGCCGCGCTTTGGCCGGCGCGGTTGGCGGCGATTCGATCGGGGAAAAACGTGAACGCTTCCTCATGAGTGCCGTCGGCAATGCGGAGCATACAGCCACCAGGTGCCGAACAGGAGATCACCCGCAGGCGAACTTCAATCTCTGCCCGCCGATTCGAGGTAAGTTCCCAGTCCCGGCCGAGGTGGGCCAGCTCTCCGCCGCCGCTGCCGTGATCATAAATCCGGAGAATTCGGTCGGCTTCCCGTTTCGTGTTCGCGTCTCCGCTCTTCGTGACGGTCCAGTATGGGGTAATGGCTTCGGGATTTTTCTGCGACGGAAATGAACCTGTCCAGATCCGCTCCTTCAACAACGGAATATTGCGTTGCATGATTCTGTCCGGCTGCAGTTTCGCGGTTCTCCAATCTCCTTCCGGACGCAGCCAGGCAAACGATCGGTCTTCGGTCAGACTGTTCAGCAACGGGTTCGAATAGTAGTGGGTTGGGCCATTGGTCGCGGCTTGGAAACAGAGGTGGGTCGGCTTGTCTTGGACGGTCAGGGTCACCTGTCGAATGTCCGGTTTACCACGCGATTCGGGACGGTCACCGTAGTAAACGAGCAACGCCTGCCGGTCGTTCAGGCGAACCGCGGAGGTGTAGGCGCCGTCGGCGGAATAGGAGTCAATCACATGTCGTTCGCCGAAGGTTGCCCCGCCGTTGCGCGAGACATACACCACCACGAGCGCGCGCTTACGATCACGGCCGCTCAGCAGGATCAGGTCTTTGGTGAGCCGAGTTAGGAAGGGTCGTTGCAGGATCTCGACCTGACTTCCCAGATCTTCGCGCTCGGTCCAGGTCTTTCCCGCGTCTTCCGTGCGGACGCGCCAGGTTGTCTGCTGTCGGCGGTCGCGGTGAAATACCATGAAGCGGTCGCCGCCGGTGTGAAAGATATCCACTTCATCGCCGCGGTTTTCCGCGGGTTGGGTCTGTGCCGAACGAAGTTCCCAATCGCGCCCGTCTGGTGAGAACCAGAAAAGATTGTGACATTGGCTGCGGGCGTCGGGGGCGAAGCCGGCGGACATGCCGAAGAGCCCGGCTTCGGTCCGCTCGAGGTCGGTCATGTAGTAGGTTGAACGCGATGGGTCGGTGTCGAACTTGGTGAACGGTGCCCAGGTTTCCCCATGGTCATCGGAGTGCGACCAGTACATCGGCAGCTTGCGGCGATCCTTGAAGTTGTAGCTGGAGACAAAAAGCAGGACGCGGCCGTCCGCCGCTGTAATTGCGACGGGATTGTGGGCACTGTACCCGTCGGGATCGCTGTGAATGATCCGTTCCTTCGACCACTCCGTCCCGTCGTCTGACGAATGCCGCATCGCGATAGTGGACGGATCAGAGGCGTGGGACGTTCCCACCCGGTAGAATAGCAACAGGCGGTCGTCTTTCGCCCGGATCAGTCGGGGAAATCCATAGTGAATCTGAGGATCGATGGCGATCGGCTTGGCATCGTGCAGTTCCATGGACTGCCCCCAATGCGGCCGGGTTTCCAAGGCACTAGGATCGACAAATCGTCCTTTGTTGAGGCTTCGGTCGTAGGGCAGGCGGCCCCATGCACCCTCGGTCTCAACCGTTTGTCGGAGCGCCCAAGTGCTTGACCACCAGGGAGCCGGGGAGTCGGGTGCGCCCAACGCAACGCCGCCCGAAAGGATTAAAGACAGACTGAACAGGATTCGGAGCATACGGGAGTCGGGTTTGCCGGGGTGGAGAAGGTTTTAAAGGATCAGCCTACCAACTCACGGATCGGTCGATTGCCGGCGTCAACGAGGTAGTGAGGACGTCCCTGGTTGTCGCTGACAGTCGTCATCGTCGGATCAATGCCGATGCAATGGTAAAGGGTGGCGAACACCTCTTGGAAACGGATCGGGCGTTCGGTTGGATAAGCGCCATCCTTGTCCGTCGCGCCGATCACCTGACCGGTGTTCATGCCGCCGCCGGCCAGCAGGGCGAAGTTGGCGCCCGGCCAATGGTCGCGGCTGTTGAGCTTGTTCAGCCTCGGCGTGCGGCCAAACTCGCCCCAGACGACCACCGAGACATCCTTGTCCAGACCCCGCAAATGCAGGTCGGTGAAGAGCGCGGACAGCCCTTTGTCCAGCATGGGGAAATCTTCCTGGGCCCGCTTGAAGTTGAACAGGTCGGCCGTGCCATGCCAGTCCCAGCGGCTGAAGTTCAGGGTGACCACCCGAGCGCCCGCCTCTACCAATCGAAGTGCGACCAGGAAGTTTCTCACCATCTTCGGCGGGCCGTCGTAGGTGTAAACCGGATCGTTGACGCCGTAACGTTCGACCACTTTGGGATCTTCCTTGGAGAGATCCAATGCCTCCAACAGCTTGGAGCCGGAAAGAATGTTCAAGGCCTGTTGGTTGTGAATGTCGAGTCCGGCCATCTGTCCGGTGGCGTCGGCGTTGCGTCGAAACTGGTCGATTGCCCTGCTCAACTGCCGCCGATCATCGAGACGGCTCAGGCTGATGTCCTGCAACGCCAAATTCTGAACGCGGGCATTCGGATCTTTCTGCACGAGATTCATTGGCGCGTGTGCCTGCCCGATAAAGCCGCCATCGTAGGATTCGCCCCAGTTGCCGCCCTTGGTCGGATACATCATCGCCAGGTTGGCGGGAATATCCGGTTGCGAACCGGCCACTTTGGAAACCCACGAACCGAAGTTGGGCCAACCGCCCTGGGGCATGGTCGCCGAGTCGCGTTTGCGCCGTCCGGTCATGCACTGATAGGGATCGTGGCGTGAATCACAGTCGGCCAACGAACGGATGATCGCGAACTTGTCGGCGCATTTGGCGAGCTTTGGAAACAGCTCACAGAATTCCATGCCGGGGACATTGCTGCGGATGGGCCGGAATTCACCACGGATCTCCCGGGGCGCGTCCGGTTTCATATCGAACATGTCGATGTGCGGCGGACCACCGGCGAGGAAGATGTTGATGATGGCCTTGTTCGATTTTCCCTTCTTCTGCTGGGCCTCGGCGGCGAGCAGTTGGCCCATCGAGAGTCCACCGGCCGCCAGACCACCGATTTTGAGAAAATCTCGACGCGAGCGGCCGCGGTGATGGAGTTCGGGTATATCAATCATGGGACTTTTCTCATTGCACGCCCGGTTCTCCGCTCTGGCAAGGACAATTCATCGCATTGAATTTTCGAGACCGTTGAGCCATCTGAAAAGGCGCACTGCTGTTCGATGTTGGCGGTATCAATCCGCGTGCTCATAATCATTGGTCCGTTTCATGAAACGATTTGCTGTCTATATCTTCTGCGTTCTGCTGGGCGGAGATGCATCTTTTGCGCTCCGCGGAATGGCGGCGGCGCTGAGTCTGGAAGAGGTGAGGGCAGCGGGGCGGTTGAACTCGGTGTTTCTCGGTGGCTCAAAGTCGCGCGTTTCGTTGTCGGCGGAGCCCAAGCCGAAGCTGGCAGAGTTTCGCACCGAGGTTGAACCGTTGCTGCGGAAGAGCTGCGTTCAATGCCACGGACCGAAGAAGCAGAAGGGTAAATTTCGCGTCGATACCTTGGATCCCGATCTGTTGCATGGTGAAGATGTGAACTGGTGGCTGGAGGTCTTCGACGTTTTGAGCAATGGCGAGATGCCGCCGGAAGACGATGAAGTCCACCTTGCTGACGATGATCGTCGGCGGGTTATTGACTGGCTGTCCTCCGAGCTGCAGGTCGCGTCCGAGCTGCGTCGTCATGAGCTGGGGCATTCGTCTTTCCGACGGATGACGCGCTATGAATACAGCTACGCGCTGCAGGATCTGTTGGGCCTGCCCTATGACTTCGCTAAAGATCTGCCGCCGGAGGCAGCTTCAGAAGACGGGTTCAAGAACAGTTCGGAAATGCTGCAGATGTCGGCGATGCAGTTCACTTCCTACCGCGAAATCGCTCGGCTGGCTTTGCTGAAGGCGACGGTGAGCGGAGCGCGTCCGGAGCCAATCTTCTATGATGTCACGATGGCGGCGCTCTCGCGTCTGAAGTGGAAAGACATTGATGCGAGATTGGACAAGGTCCGGAAGGCCCACCAAGGCAATCCTGGAAAATTGAAGCAACAGCTTGAGAAGACGGTTGCCAAGTATGCGGTAAGGCCCAGCAACGCTCACTTCAGGAATCGCAAGACGGGCCAAAGCGTCAAGGCCTCATGGAGTTACGGAGGCGCGAAAAATGGATTGATCCCGGTCACGACACGCCCCGCACTACCCGATGATTTCCCAGTTGTCGCCATCGTCCCGATGAAGCAGACGCTTACGGTTGATCTCCGTGATATCCTGCCCGATGCGGGCACGTTGCGGGTCCGGGTTCTGGCTTCGAGAACCGCTCCGGAGTCCGGGCGGGTTGGGGTTCCCACGCTGGGACTGTTCTTTGGCCATCAGGCCAGTAACAATTCCAAGGCGTCTGAAAAAGTTGGGAATCGTGATGTTGAGATCAACGCCTCTCCGGATAATCCAGAGTTCTACCAGTGGGATGTGCCGTTGAGCGAGGTGATCCGAAATCCGTATCGGAACGTCACGGTGTTGGGGACGAGACCCAATCCCGCAGAATACATCCGCTTTCAGAATACCGCGGTCAGACCTGGGGACATCCGCATCGATTACGTTGAAATAATTGCTCCGGCGTACGATCAGTGGCCACCGGAATCACATACCCGCATCTTCATCGACCGCGCGAAAGATTCCGCTGAAGCGAGTTACGCCCGGGCGGTGTTGACGCACTTTATGACCAAGGCTTGGCGGCGTTCGGTCACTGCGGCTGAGATCGATCAGAAGCTCGCTCTCTTTGATCGTCTTCGTCCCTCAGTCGATAATTTTCAGGAGGCGATGATCGAAGTCCTCGCCGGCGTTCTCTCTTCTCCCCAATTCCTCTATCTCGTCCAGGCTGATGCGGACCCAGAGAAGCCGGCGGTCAGGCGGGTCACCGATTCTGAACTGGCGACGCGCCTGGCGATGTTTCTATGGAGCAGCGTGCCGGATCGGGAACTCCGGGATCTGGCTGATCAAGGAAGACTCCGGGATTCCGGGGTTCTGATCGGTCAAACCAGACGTCTGCTGGCGGATCCACGAGCGCGGCGTCTTTCTGAACACTTCGTGCGCCAGTGGCTGGGAATGCAGTTGCTTGATTATCTCGACGTGGACAAGAAGATCTATCGCCAGTTCGATGCCGAACTGAAGGCAGCGATGCAGGAGGAGCCCATTGCATTTTTCCAGAAGGCGTTGCGGGAAAATCGCAGCGTGATCGATTTCCTGCATGCGGATTACGCGATGGTCAACGAGCGGCTGGCCCGGCACTACGGGTTGCCGGAAGTCTACGGGAATCACTTTCGCAGGGTGTCATTGAAGCGGGAGCATCGGCGCGGCGGGCTGCTGACCCAGGCCGGTCTGCTCGCGATGAATTCTGACGGTAAGGACTCGCATCCGCTCAAGCGTGGCATCTGGCTGTTGGAGAACCTGCTCAATGATCCGCCACCGCCACCACCGCCGGCCGTTCCCGAGATTGATCTGACGGATCCCGATATCCTGAAGCTCACGCTGAAGGAACGCATGGAAGATCATCGGAACAATCCGGCCTGCATGTCCTGCCACGCCAAGATCGATCCCTGGGGGATTGCCTTCGAGAACTTCGACGCGACCGGCAGTTGGCGCGACAAGATCAAAAACAAAGTCGTCGACGCCTCGGGCGTCTTGTTCAACCAACAGGAACTCCACGGTATGGATGGACTGAAACGTTTCCTGCTCGCGAATCGGCAGGATCAGTTCGCCCGCGCCCTTACGCACAAACTGACAGCCTACGCCCTCGGCCGCCCCTTGGGCTTCGCCGATCGCGCCAGCATCGACCAAATCACCACCCAGGTCCGCCAGCGAGGCGATGGCCTCACCACCCTCATCACGTCGATCGTGAGGAGTGATTTGTTCCAATCGAAGTAGATGGAAATCGAATTTTTTAACCGCGGATTACGCGGGTTTCACGGATAGGAAACGAAGCCGAAGGCTTCACCGCAATTAGCTGGGGGTTGAGCTACGCGCCACCCCCGGAAGACAACGGAAATGAAGTCCATCCCGGAGGGATGGCAGTAACACGGAAAAAGGAGAGTTAACACAATGTCCACATATCTAAGCCTTCATTCCCACTTGGTCTTTTCCACAAAAGATCGCCAACCAGTCATCGCCCCGAGTTGGATGCCGCAGCTTCACGAATACTTGGGCGGCACGGTCAACGGTCTCGGTGGTAAATCTCAAAGGGTTGGCGGAGTCGCCGATCATGTTCATCTTCTGGTAGGCCTGAAAGCCACCCATCGCCTCGCGGATTTCATGAGGGAATTGAAGAAGGCCGGTTCCGTTTGGGGACACGATGAAATAGGCCGGACGAACTTCGCGTGGCAGGAAGGCAACGGCGCGTTCACCGTCAGTCCCACCGCGAGAGAAGGCGTGCAGAAGTATATCGCGAACCAGGAGGAACATCATCGAGTGAAAAGCTTCCGTGAAGAATTCGTCGAATTCTTGGAGAAGGCGGGAGTCGACTATGACCCGTGCTGGCATCCCTTCGGGATGCATTGGTTCTGTGGTCCGTTTTCCCGGGGTGTCGCTTCGCTCAACCCCGGGCTAATTGCTGGAAAGACTCCGGCTTACTGTGCATTTATCCGTGCCATCCGCGTAATCTGCGGTTAAAAAAATTACCACCTTAACGAACGACGATGCGACACCTGACAAATACAAATTTATCATCCTTGGATCGCAGGGGATTCCTTCGCGGAATGGGCGGGTTCGCCTTGGCACTGCCCGCCTTCGAGAGTTTCTCGGGAATCGCCCGGGCAGCCGTGTCGCCAGACAAGAAGCGTTTCGCCGCCTTCTACCTGCCGGACGGAGTACCGATGCCGCTGATGGAAGATCCGGCCCATGAGGATTGGAGCTGGTTTCCCCATGGGAAGGGGAAGGACTTTCGGCTGACCAAATGTCTCGAACCCCTCGAGCCTTTCAGGAACGAGTTGACGGTGTTTTCCGGTCTGTCCCATCCCGCTGTCAGGAACGTGCACGGACATTCGAATGCCGACCAGTTCCTCACCGGCGCGGATACGGGTGGTGCCGGAGACTATCAGAACAGCATCTCGCTTGATCAGATGTTCGCGGCCCAGGCCGGGGAGCATACGCGCCATTCATCGCTCGTCATGTCGACGGATGGCGGCACCGGATCGCCGCGTGGTGCGCAGACAATGTCTTTCAATCGGAACGGACGCCCCATCCCGGCAGAACACAAACCGAAGCGCATCTTTGACCTGCTGTTTGTGAAGAGTGGCAATGACGCTGCGCGCCGGCTGGAGATGAGCCAATCCGTGCTGGATGATCTCATGGCCGACGCCCGTTCCCTGCAGAGAACCTTGTCCCGGCATGATCAGGAAAGGCTGGAGGAATATCTCCAATCCGTCCGCGACACGGAGATCAAGGTGGAGAAGGCCAAGCGCTGGATGGATATCCCGCTTCCCCAGGTCAACGTGGATCACCTGCAGCTCGACATCACGCCGGAGGATCCCCGGGTCTATCTGCAAACGATGTTCGGATTGATCCACCTTGCGTTCGAAACCGATTCCACCCGGGTTGCCACCTACCAGCTCGGCAGGGAGAACGGGGTTGGCACCAGTGATTATCTCGCCCGCGCGGTCGGGTTCAATCTCACCCATCAACTCACCCACAAGACCAAGCAGCCGGGGGGCTGGGAGAATTTCGGAACCTACTGCCGTTTCCTTAACGAGGAATTCGGCCGCTTCGCCACCAAACTCAAGTCGACCACCGAGGCGGGAGGGCAAGGCAACATGCTGGACAATACGCTGCTCTTCTTCGGATCCGCCTCGAGCGCCTTTCACACCTCGCGCAATTATCCGCTCCTGCTGCTCGGCGGCAAAAATATGGGATTCAAGCATGGGCAGTTTCTCAAATACGGTCAGGGCAACGAGGATAACCAGGCCGATGCTGGCATCAGTTCGGATATCGGTTGGCGTCGGGAGATTGGCTACGAAGAACTCCCGCTTTCAAATCTCTACCTGACCATGCTCCAAAAACTCGGAGTGGAGACTGAGACCTTCGGTGGTAGCACGGGCACGTTGTCCGAGGTTTAGTCAAAGTTGGAGCACCCCCCGAACACCACAATTTCCGATTACGAAGGAAGCGAAAAGCTCGACCG
>JBLFYM010000035.1:0-45153 GCA_047608975.1 Limisphaerales bacterium
CCTGCACGTGAACGTCCATGGGCTGGGAAAGATGGCGAACCTTCGGGTGGAACTGCTGAATCATGATCTGACACCGCTCCCCGGATACTCTGGTGAAACGGCGGCGGTTGTCCGAACCAGCGGCTTTCAGACCCCGCTGTTCTGGAAGGATGGCAAAGCGCCGGCGGATCTGCCCCAGCGGTTTCGCGTCCGGGTTCGATTCGAAGGCGTGAGCCGGACGGATATTCGTTTCAGTGCGCTCTACATCCGCTGAACTTCCGCGTACTTCCGGCAATCAATCGGCCAGCTTCGGCAGCTCGTCGCAGAGAGCCAGCGCTCGCAATGCCTGAGCGGTACTGATGTAAGTGATGTAGTGGAAGGTCGGTCGGAAGAGCGACTTCATCCACCAACGACCACTCACGCGCTGATTCTGTTTGAGCCACCTGATGCCTTTTTGGATCCGTTTGTCAGTGGCTGGAATTCCGGCTTCGCGCAGGCGAACGATGGCGAACGCCGTGAGGTAGGCATCACTGGCAGGATTGGCCGCATCCGGCTCGGCCCGGATCATGGCCACGACTTTCTCGTCCATGATCTCGTGCCATTTCATCAGGTCGGACATCCGCCGGGTGGACCAGCCACCGTCGGGCAACTGTTGACGCCAGAGCATGGCGACGGCGGCGGATTTCTCTTTGGCTGTCACCAATTCGGGCATGAACGTAGCGAGTTGAAGTTTCACCGCGCGTTCGTAATCGCTGTTCGGTTTGTATTCGCGCAACCAACCCTTCAGCAGCTTGATGCGGCGGAGTGTTTCCTCATCCTTCACCGAATCAAGCCACCCGGGTGCTGTTGCCACCGAGCGGGCCGCTTGCACGGTCAATTCGAAGTTGCTGGTGATATGAGGGATCTCGACCTGGGGAAAGGTCATGATAAATCCCTCATCCGCCAGGCATCCCAGCGTTTGGCGAAGTGCCGTGTCCGTGTGCGTGGATAGCTTCCCTGTGACGTGCCGATCCCAAGTGGCGAGTCCCAGACCGCGCCAGACGGTTTTGATGCTGCCCCCAAAATATTTCGAGCCGTTCCGCAGCCGTGGCTTGCTGACCTTCTTGGGGATGTCGTCAATGAAATCCTGCCAAACCTCTTTGCTGGGTGGGCCCAACAGCGGCGTCAGAATGGGCCGTTCCGCCATGTAGGTTCCCGTGCTATGGCAGGCGACGCAAGTTTTCTCCCGGACCCAGTGATGAGCTCCATCGTCGAGATACTTTCGCGCGGCCCGCACGCTCTCCGGCCCGAAGGATTTCACCTTCGGTTCATCCGGGGTCGCTGCGGGGACCTGAATGCCTTCCGAGTTGTATTGGTAATCGCCCTTTTCGGCCGCGTACTTATTTACCGGCTCTGCGGCGATCGCGCTGTGGCAGAGTAGGGAGGTCAACACCCCGACGAGAGGTATGAAATTCCGTGGAGTGTGGGTTGATTGTTCTGTCTTCATTACCGGGATGTTGGTTCTTTGGTGAGGGACTGGACGGCTGCTGGCAACAGTAATCTGAGCGGACGCTGTTGTCGTCGTCAGGCTGAAACCGGCAACAGCAGGTGAAGCTCACTCATGCCCTGGTAGAACTCCATCTGTGGCCTTGAGGTATCCACGCCATGCTCCCGAATCATAGTGCTGAACATCGGGCCGATCAGATCAGTCTTTGTCCCCCAATCACGCAGCTTGACCCGAACGCAGCGGCCTCCAGGGATTTCCCTGATTGGAAATCCAAGCTCGGCAAACCTGTATTCCTCCATCTCACCTTTCGGGACCAGGCCCGCGTAGTAATCCATGCCGTCTTCTGATTCGTAGGCCAACCCGTAAAACTTGCGACCTCGGAGCGTCGGTAGTTGGGATTCAATGGAATTCATGGCCTCGGCGTTTCCCTTGGGAAACGCCTTCGATTTAGCGGTGATCAGGCGCAACGCGGGTTGATCGATAAAAGTCGTTTTCAAAGCAGTCAATTCCTCTTGCCGACGCCCTGCGGCCGGGTGGTACGGGGACGGTCGATTTGTTTTGCCCCGGCAGGAAGATTCGACGGATCGAAAGGAAGCAGTTTTCCACCGTGGAGCGTTTTGATTTTAAGATCCTTGATCTGGACGCTATTGGGATTGCCGCGGTGGAGTTGGATCGCGAGGAGACCGGACAAGGCGCGTCCTTGCTCGTGGTGATCGGTCAGCTCGGAGGTGACCTTGCCATTCACCTTGTGAATCAGGTGGTTTCCCCGGGCGATGACAGTGTATTCGTTCCATTGGGAGACATCGACCGCCACCGGTTCGTGCTCGGCGAGCAACCAGCGTGCGCCTTTGCGATCAAGCATCACGTTCTTGCCGTTGAGACCAAAGATGCCGCGGCCCTTTTCCTCGTAAGTCATGCCGTTGTGCTCAATCGCAGGATGAACATCGCACTGGTAGCCGCTGATGACCCAGGGGGCGATTTCCGGCAACTCGCGACTGCGGTATTGGATGCCGGAGTTGTTGTCGCCCACGACTCGAAGAGTAGCGCGCAATTCGAAGTCCTTCACCTTTCCGCCGCGCCAGATAAGGAAGCTGTTGTGCTTGAGACTGTCGGGTCCGTCGCAGGTGGCGATGACGATGCCGTTTTCAATCTTCCAAAGTTCAGGGTCACCTTCCCAGCCGGTGAGATCTTTGCCGTTGAAGAGGGATACGAAACCGGATTTCGACGCGAAGCTCTTCGCGGTGAGTTTGGTCTTGGCCCATTCGGCATCAGAGTGCGAGCCGGTGGGCTTGGGCAGGATTGGATCAACAAAATCCACGTTGGTCTTTTCCGGGATCTGCTCTTCATGACCGGTGAGGGACAGCATCGCGTTCGCCATCAACCGGCGCAGGTCCTCGTTGAGAAAATCGAGGGAGGCTCCAGCGGTCGTGGTAAAGGATCGTCCCATATTGCCTGAAGGCGCGGTGTAGTTCCGGAACCAGGCCCAGGGCATGCGGACGCCCTTCCGTTTGTCGGTGACAAGTGGGTCGGTCGGATTGAGCCCGGACAGCACACGGCCATTAAACAGCACGACATCATTGGGTTTCAGGCGAACGACCGAGTTCACGTCGGTGTGAACGAACATGGTGTCCGCAACTCCGCGCAAGACGGGGTGATCCTGCTGCTTGGGATTTACGTCTGCCCGGGTGGACTCCTTCTGAAACTTGCCGTAGTGGGCGACCCAGGTGTCCCCGAGAATCTGCTGACCAAATCCACCGGGCCATTCCTTGTCGCGAAAACTCCAATTCTTGTATGGGCTCGTGCTCTTCGCCGAATAGCGGAACGCGTGCGTCGCATTACGGATGCCAAACACCGGCTTGCCGGCATCGACGTAGTCCACAATGTACTTCATGTCCGCGTCGGGCAGTTCACGAAACCGGGCGAAAATCACCATCAGGTCGGCTTCCTTGAGCGCGGCCAATCCGGGAATACTCTGAGCCTGATTCGGATTGATGAAGCCAGTGGCCGGATCCGTCGCAAAGAGTACCGTGCATTTGAACCCGTGATGCCGGGACATGATTTTGGCAAACATGCTCATGCCTTCTTCTGACCGATAGTATTCCTCACCGGTCACGAAGACGATATGCTGTCCCTTTCCAAGTCCTTCACCGCCATTCAAGACCAGTCCGGGTGATTCGGTTCTGCCGGCTGCCTGCGCGGACGGTAATCCGAGGGCGGCCATAAGCGCAAAGAGGAGGAGAATATTGCGATAAGTTTTCATGTAGGAGCTCACGAATTACACCGGCCCGGGATTCCTCGCAATCAATACTGGAATGATCGGATTTTCAATTTCCGCAGATTCAGGGAAGTCGCAGATCAGTTGCTGTCTCTGGCTTTGCCCGTCGCGTGCTTCAGAATGAAGCTGACGGACTGCCCAATTTCTGGGAGCGGAAAGTGATGCCCGCCGTTCTTGGTCACGCTCGCATCGACCGTAACGACGTCCATATCCCAGCCGAGTGCCTGAAGCCGCCGTTTGGCTTCGAGGGTGTTTCCTTCGGCAGGAACGACTTTGTCATTCGGGCTGATGACGTGACGTAGTGGGATCCGTGTCTTGGCAATCGGTGCAAGGATATCGATGGGATTGCCATCGAAAGCCTTGAGTTCTGCCTCGCTCTTGAAGCCGTAGTAGCGGAGTGCGTCCCGCACCGGTCCCTTGGCCTGAGCGTTCAAGGGCCAGCTCTTCAGGTCCATGACCGGCACGTCGGCGTAAATGCAGGCAATTCGTTGCGGATGCCGGGCGGCGTAGCGATACGCAGGCAGTCCGCCGCGACTCACCGGTTCCAGTGCCGGCTTTTCGGCGAGGTCCCACCGTTCTCGAACGAGATCGTAGAAACGATCCATGCGATCGAGCGCCTCATCCGCCCCCAGCATCGCAACCACGTCGAGGTAGGCGATGTGGAAGCCCAGCTTTACGAGCTCGATATCCACCTCGGGATGATAGTTGGGAAACGACGTGCGCCAGACCCACGGTCTGCCGATCGCCGGTGCCTGGGGTACCACGACAAATGCGCTGCGCCCTTCGAGACGGAAAGATTGCTTTGTGAAACCCTTCCACTTCGATTCGACGAGCGGTGGCTGGTCCGAGCTTGTAGTCGGAGTCTTCCCCGGCGCGCCTTGCGCTACTGAACCGGTCATTAGCAGGACGGCGAGGAGGATAAACGGTTGCTTCATGGGCATCGGGGTGATGGCCGGAGTGTGGGTGGCGCTCCCTATCTCGGGAAGTGGGAATCTTGGGTCGGACTGTGCCCGTGAACCTTCTTGTACTGGTTCGAGAACTGGTAAACCGTTTCGAACTGCAGCAAGTCCGCCACTTCACCGACCCGAAGTGATTCGCTTTGCAACATGCGGCGGGCGTGGTCCATCCGTTCACGCAGCAGATACTCCTTGGGGCCAATCGACATTGCCGCGCGAAATATACGGCGAAACTGGGCTTCGGAAACCCCGGCCTCCAGAGCCAGTTCCGGTATCTGAATTGGTCGGCTCAGGTTGATTTCGATGAAATGCAGGACGCGACGGATTCGATCATCAGGTGCCGGCGTGGATTCGGAATGCGCCGGGTGAAGCTGCACCAATTCGAGCGCGGCGGGTAGGAGTCGGGCGGCCGCGCCATTCTCCTTCAGGATGGATCGCAGCAACCAAACCAGCGTCTGGAAATGTGGCGATGACACCGGGTGGGAGAGATAGGGCCCGTTCAGCAGCAGAGCGTCGGCTTTGAATTCAACGTATGCATAGGAGACCTCTCTGGTGGCGTAATAGCGTGTTTCGCGAATGCCCGGAGACAACAACAGGAACATCCGTTCTTCAACGGCGAGCGTTTCATCTCCGAACACGAATTCGCCGCTGCCCGATTCCACGAAGAGGAATCGATAGTTTTCGATCAGCCGCCGCCGGAGATAAAGCGATTGATGAAAGCGGACGTGAGCGCCGCCAATGTAATCGATAGAATCTGGCATGATCGTTTTTGTTAACAGAATGTACGTTACTGCCATCGACTTTTCGGGGCAACGAATCATACGTTTCACCCATGCCCGGCGTCATTTCACCCCTTCGCAGATGAGTTGAATTTCCGTAACTCATGAATCCCATCGAAATCCGTCCGCTCGATCTTTTTGTCATTGGCGTTTACCTCGTGGGCATGCTGGGCGTCGGCATCTGGTTTTCCCGCCGCAACCAGTCCACCGAAGAATACTTCGTTGGGGGGCGCAGTTTTCCGGGTTGGGCGATCGGTCTGTCGATGCTCGGAACGTCGATCAGTTCGGTGACCTTTCTTTCCTTCCCCGCGGCGGCGTTTGTGCTCGATTGGCGGCAACTGGTCTCGAACCTGATGCTGCCGCTGGTGGCGGTGCTGGCGATCCTGGTTTTCATTCCGTTCTTCCGGCGGGGCGGATTGACTTCGGCGTTCGAATATCTGGAGGAGCGTTTTGGCCGCGGCGCGCGACTCTACGGTACGTTCAGCTTCATCCTGCTGCAGCTGATCCGACTGGGGAAGGTGCTGTTTCTCGTCTCGATTCCCGTAAGTCTGCTGACCGGAATCGAAATGAAATACGTCATCATCGCGGTCGGGATCTTTATTGCGTTTTACACCGTTGCCGGTGGCTTCGACGCCGTCATTTGGACGGATGTGGTGCAGGCAGTGGTCCTTTGGCTGGGCGGCTTGTTGTGCTTTGGTTACATTGTCTGGAACCTGCCGGATGGAATTGGCCAGATCTTTTCCGAAGGGGCGAAGCACGACAAATTCAATCTCGGGCCGACGAACTTCAATCTGACGGAACGCACCTTCTGGACCGTTGCCCTGTTGGGGATCTTCAACTGGCTGGGATACCTGTCCAGTGATCAGAACATCGTGCAGCGCTACGTGGCGTCAAAGAACGACCGCGAGGCTCGCCGAGCCCTCACCATTTACGCTGCAGTCGCCGTTCCGACCTGGGTGTTTTTCTTCTTCATCGGCACCTGTGTATTCGTCTGGTATCAGGTCAACCCGGACGCGCAGGTGGCGAATCTGCAGGCGGATCAGATTTTCCCATATTTCATCCTCACCACCATCCCGGCCGGTCTGGCGGGGCTGACCATCGCGGGGGTATTGGCGGCGGCGATGTCGAGTCTCGACTCGTCAATCAACGCCATCGCCACGGTCACCACGGTCGATATTCTGAAGCCTTGGTTGGCCCGGGGACGCGACGACCGTTTCTACCTTCGCGCCGCCCGCTGGATCTCCATCGGCGCTGCGGTGCTCATGATCGGGGGTGCCATCGTCTTCAGTTCGATCGAGAAAGAGAGCATGAACGATCTGAGCTGGATGATCGCCTCGGTCTTTGGCGGCTGCCTCATGGGCCTGTTCATGGTGGGATTTTTCACAAAACGCGTGGATGGGTTCTCTGCCTTGACGGCCCTGGCCGTTTCAATTTGCCTGAATGTCTATCTCGGTCTCGGCCTTGCCGGCTGGTTGCCGAAAGCAATCACGCTGCCGATACATTCCTACTGGGTTGGAATATTGGTAAACCTGACCTTTGTCTTCATCGCCATCGCAGTGAGCCGTTTCCGGAAGCCGGCTGCGAATATCGATGGGTTGACGGTGTGGACGATGAAACGACGAGGCGATTCGTGAGCAGTGATTTCGAGGTCGTCGTCTTGGGTGGAACTCCGGGGGGGATTGCGGCGGCGGCGGCGGCGGCGCGGCTCGGGCGAAGGGTTGCCCTGATCGAGTATCACGATCACATCGGCGGGATGACGACCAGCGGACTTGGCAAAAGCGATGTGGAGAATCGCTTGCTGACCGGCGGACTGTTCCGCGAATTCACCGAGCGCGTTCGTCGGAGCTATGTCGAACGTTACGGCGAGGACGCGGAGAACGTACGGCTTTGTCAGGACGGTTTCTATGCCGAGCCATCCGTCGCCGAATCGGTTTTCGAAAACATGCTCGCCGAGCAGTCGGGCATCGCCGTGATGAAAGGCTGGCGATTGCAAACGGCGGAGACGAGTGAGCAAACGTTGACCGCGATTGAGATCACCAATCGCCAGAGTGATGAGATCCGAACTCTGCGCGCAGGCGTCTTTGTCGACGCCACCTACGAAGGTGACCTTTATGCCGCGGCGGGTGCGGAGTTTCGAAGCGGACGCGAATCGCGTGAAGAATTCAACGAACCACACGCGGGTGTCGTCTATTTCGATTATCAGAACGGCGAGTTTCTCGAAGGGACGACCGGCGAAGGCGATGACCGGCTGCCCGCCTACACTTATCGTCTCTGTCTGACCACGGATCAGGCCAACGCGCAGGTCCTCACCGAGCCTCCATCCGGCTACGACCGGAAGATCTACCTTGGCTATTTTGACGACCTCTCCGCCGGTCGTCTGGGTGGCCCAAAAGTGTTGAAGCCCGGGCGGGGCTACAATTCCGCCCATTTCGATACGCTTGTCCGGGCGCTGTCGGTAACGGATCTTCCGAATCGCAAGACGGACGTGAACATCAACCCGCGTCCGCTCGGTTTTCCGTTTGCGGAAGAGAACGTCGGGTACGTCGAGGGCGATGACGCCACGCGGCAGCGAATCTGTCGGCGGCATCGGGAGCTGGCCTTGGGATTGCTCTGGTTTCTCCAGAATGACGAAGAGATCCCCGGAGCTCACCGCGCCATTGCCCGGCAGTATCACCTGCCGCTCGACGAGTGGGCCGACAATGATCATTTCCCGTTCCAACTCTATGTCCGCGAAGCCCGGCGTCTGGTCGGCGAATACACGCTGACGGAGCACGACATGACCGACCCGTCCCCGCAGCCGGACGGCGTCGCGATCGGCGAGTTTCCGATCGACAGTTTCCCGTGCCGCAAGCGCCAACCCGGCGACACCGTGGTGCTCGAAGGCTACCTCGGAATGCTCGATTCGATCACGCGGCCGTATGAAATCCCTTACCGCGTGATGATCCCGAAGCTGATCGACGGGCTGATTGTTCCGGTCGCGGCGTCGACGACCCATGTCGCCTATTCGTCGATCCGTATGGAACCGACGTGGATGGCGTTGGGGCAGGCCGCGGGAACCGCCGCACACCTCGCCCTTGCGCAGGGAAGCCCGCTTCGCCAGGTCCCGTTGGGCGACCTTCGCCAATCACTTAACCAACAAGGACAGATTCTATGAAACCAGAAACGACCATCACCGCAATCCTCACTGCTGTTGCCCTGACCGCTTCTGCAGCGATGGCAGAAGATCCCAATCTGCCGCATCCGGCAACGAATCCCGATTCACCGATCATGCTCTCTGGAGCGTGGTTGCCGGAAGATCCGCATCGGCTCGACTTCAATGCGCTGCCACGGGTGCGGAGCGAACATGCCGTCATCAGCGAAGTGCGGGCGAAAGGCAGTTCACCGAAGCATCTCGATCACAAGGCAGGCGGGGTGAATCAACACAACTACCTCGCCTTTCACGACGGCCAGTTTTGGGCGATGTGGAGCGACGGACCGGGCATCGAGGATCGGGTGGGGCAGTGCGTGAAATATGCGACCAGCGACGATGGCCTGAATTGGAGCGAGCCGCAGCTCCTGACGCCCTTTCCGCCAAATTCCAGCCCCGATTCTCCCCACTACGCCACGCGCACGGTCAAGGGCATGCGCTGGATATCGCGCGGTTTTTGGAAACGCGAAGGCGAGCTGCTGGCGCTTGCTTCGCTTGATGAAGCAGCCGGATTCTTCGGCCCGAGCCTCGAACTCCGCGCCTTTCGGTTCAACCCAAAGGGTAACGCATGGGAGGAGGCCGGACTCATCTTCGACAATACGATCAACAACTTCCCGCCCCAGCAGCTGCCGACCGGGGACTGGTTGATGTCGCGCCGCCCATACAACTACCGAATATCGGGAGTGCACTTCCTCGTCGGTGGCGTGAAGGCGCTCGATGACTGGGAATCGTTTCCCGTCTTCGGCAGCGCATCGGAGCTGAAAGCCGAGGAGCCGGGCTGGTGGATACTGCCCGACAACAGCCTCTCTGCGATCTTCCGCGACAACCGCCGCAGCGGATATATCTACCGCGCCTTTTCCACCGATCACGGCCGCACCTGGAGCAAACCCGTGAAGACAAACTTCCCCGACGCCACCTCGAAAATCAGAGGCCTGCGTCTTCGCGATGGCCGTTATGTGCTCGTCTCGAATCCGAATCCGAAACGCCGCGACCCGCTGACGCTCTCGATCAGTCCCGAAGGGCTCGTTTTCACGAAGATGCTCTATCTTGCCGGCGGCCGCCATATCGACTACCCGGACGTTATGGAACACGAGGGCAGTCTCTACATTGCCTTCGCCGGCGGAAAACAGAGCGTCGAGGTGCTGAAGGTGAAACTCGCTGATGTGGATGCGGTGTCGATGCCTACCACCCCGCCTCTCCTGCGGCCAAGGGCCTTGACTCCAGCTTGCTTTCGTGGCGAATTCTTTCCATGAAAGTGAAATTTTACCCTTTCTCCCCCTGCACCCGCTCTATCCCCGCAGGATCGACACCTCGATGAAGATCCTTGAAAAAGCAATTTCCTAGCGTAGTTCAACTTCGGCCCGCTGAATTATGGATGTAACCTTAACCCATACCGCTCACGATCTTGCCCACGAAAGCCCGCTCGTTTCGTGCCGGTTTGATCCGTCGGGAAAATTCATTTTTGCCGGGGCCCAAGATTTCGCCGTGTGGCGCTGGGAAATAGCGACGGGCGAGAAGGTGAAACTATTTACGGATAGCTGGGCGCGGGGGATGACGTTTTCCAAAGACGGCAAATCGATCATAACGGGCGGCACCGACGGACGCCTCATCTGGTTTCCCCTCGCGGATGCTGCGGTCGAAGAGGGACTTCAACCGCAGCGGGAAATCGAAGCACACGCCGGCTGGATCAGGGCAGTGGCGACGAGTCCGGACGGAAAATTCATCGCCTCTGCAGGGAACGATTTGAAAGTCAAAATTTGGAATGCAGCCGACGGAAAACCGGTTCGCGAACTCGCGGGGCACGAATCGCACATCTACAATCTCGCCTTTCACCCCGACGGGAAACACCTCGTTTCAGGCGATTTGAAGACCAATTTTATCGTTTGGGATTTCGGAAGCGGCAAGCAAATCCGGACCTGGAAATCGGAAAACCTCCTTAACTACGACAAAAAATTTCTCGCGTTCATCGGGGGATATCGGGGCATCGCTTTCAACAAAGACGGCAGCCAACTTGCCGGAAGTGGGATCACAAATGTGTCCAACGCCTTCGCCGGGATCGGCAATCCCTCGGTTGTCATCTTCGATTGGAAAAAGGGGGCGCCGCCGTTGATTGAGCATTTGTCCAAAGGCGCGTTGCGCGGTGTCGTGTGGGGCGTGGCGTTGCATCCAGAAGGCACCATCATCGGAGCTGTGGGTGGTCCTACCGGTTATCTCCTGTTTTGGAATCCAGGCGAAGCCGAAGAATTCCATCGGATAAAATTACCAAATACCGCGCGTGATATCAGTCTTTCTCCGGATGGGTTGCATGTTGCGACGGCCCATCACAACGGCCATGTGTTGATCCATAAGATGGACAAGAAAATCGATGAGAAGAAGGAGTGATCGTGAGCCATTGAAAGTACGAACCAACCCTGATGGGGCGGTGAAACCGCGTTCGTGCACTCCCGCATTACGCCAGCAACCCCGCCTTGTATCCGGCACTGGGACATCTAAACTACAAAAGATTAAACCGAATCGCATGTTGTGTTTATCCGCCAGTCGATTGAATTTTATTTTTTGCGGACTCGTGCTGCTTACGGCGGGGCTGTCGCCGGTTTTCGCAGCCAAGTCGCCCCTTCATCAACGGATCGATAAAATTATTGCGGCCGGAATAGTCGCACCACCGGGAGAGCGTGCTGATGACCCGGAATTTATGAGACGCATTTTTCTCGATCTTACCGGCACGATTCCGTCGGCGGAAAAAGCCCGGGCATTTTTGAAAAACTCGGATCCTGACAAGCGTGCCAAATTGATCGATGAATTGTTGGCTCGCCCGGAACATTTCCAGCACCTCGCAACGACTTTCGATGTCTGGCTCATGGAGCGTCGGGCCGAAGCCCACGTGAAATCGCCGGGTTGGAAACAGTTTCTGGCGGACTCGTTTGCAGCGAATAAACCTTATCACAAACTAGTCGGGGAAATCCTTGCGGCGGATGGAACCGACGCGAAAAATCGGGAAGCAGCACGATTCTATCTCGACCGGTTGGGCGAACCGAATCTGATCACGCGCGATGTCGGACGGCTCTTTTTCGGGCAGGATCTGCAATGCGCCCAGTGCCACGATCATCCGAATATTTCGGACTATTTGCAGCGTGATTATTACGGGATGTTTGCATTTTTCGGCCGGACCTATCTTTTCCGTCCGGACAAAAAAAAGCCTGCGGTGCTTGCTGAAAAGGCGGTCGGTGGGGGTGAGTTCAAATCGGTTTTTACGGACGTGGAGGCAATTTCGTTCCCGCAGATTTTGCATAGCAAAGTCGTGCTTCCCGACCCGGCCTTCGACCCGGGTGCTGAATTCAAAGTGAAGCCGAACCCGAAGGATAAAAAAATTCAGCCGATCCCAAAATTCAGTCGTCGGGATCAGGTTGCGAAGGCGGCAACTGAAAGCAACAACCCGGCCTTCAATCGCAATATCGCAAACCGGCTGTGGGCGCAGATGATGGGTCGTGGACTGGTTGAGCCGCTCGATTTTCATCACGCGTCAAACCCACCGTCTCATCCGGAACTGCTGGAGCTGTTGGCCACAGAATTCGCTGCGATGAATTACGATCTGCGGGCCTTCTTGCGCGAGCTGTCGCTGACGGAAACTTATCAGCGAAAATTTCAGATGCCCACCGGACTCACCAGGCAGGCCGACGAGGTTAAGGATAAAATCGTAGCACTCGAGGCGAAGGAAACAAAACGCATGAAAATTTCCCAGGCTGCGGCTGTGGCACTCGAACTGTCAAAGGTGGCGTGGAATGAAGCGCGTAAGATTGCAGCAGTCCCCGAGGCCGCGTTCGCGGTCGCCGAAAAAAAACGGTTGGCAGCGGTTACTGCGTGGACGAAAGCGAAGGACGCGCTGACCACCTCGAAGGACGCCGTGGAAAAGGTCGTCGCAAAAACAGCTGAAGGGAAATCAGATCCAAAGTTGCCGAAGTTGAAAACCGCAGTTGTCGCGAAACAAAAGGCGGTTGATGCCGCAAAAACAAGACTCGATACGGCGACGGTGGATGCCGCAAAACTGATACCGCCGGTCGCTGCCGAGCAGAAGAAGGTCGCCGCCGTGACGGTGACAACCGACGCGGCACGGAAAAAATACGACGAAGACAAGACGTCGTGGAAACTGGCGCAGCGGAAATTGAAGGATGCCGAAAAACTGATCGAATTCGCCGACGCTGTCCGGGTATCAAAACCGACCCTCGAGACGGCCAAACGCCTCGCGACTGAACTCGAAGCCGTGCAGCGCGAATCGGATGCTCGTACCAAACTTGCCGACGATCTCAATACCGCCGCCGACAGCGTGCAGGCTGCCCGTTCGCAGTTGCCCGACGACGATGATTTGTCGATTGCTGCATCGGTTCTCGCCGTTCGAATCGAAGCCGCTCACGCCAAATCCGAAGCCGTGACGAAAACACTCGTCGTTAAGAAAGCGGAATTCGAGGTGGCTGAATCGGCGGCAGAAAAACTCCGCAGAATGAAGGCCATGACATTGGAATCGCTGACGAGCCGCTGGGCGGATGCGTTTGCCGTCGGGGTTTTCACCCAACTTACGCCGGAACAACTCTGCCTCGCGATGCTTCAGGCAACCGGCGAAATGGGCAGATATTTCGTTGCGGGCGAGGCTGATTTCACGAAAAAGTCTGCTGCTCAGAAGGCCGCAAAAGCAAAGCCCGAAAAGAAGTCAAATTCCAAGAAACCGGCACCGGTGATTTTGAAAGAAATCGATCGCGAGAAACACGTCCGGGATTATGTCGCGGCCAAAATCGTTGCGACCACGAAGCGATTCATCGCGTTGTTCGGCGGACAGGCCGGACTTCCGCAGAACGATTTCTTTGCGACCGCAGATCAGGCGTTGTTCCTCGCGAATGACGGAACGGTGCGCGGTTGGCTGCGGCCTTCCGGTGAAAATCTAAGCGGTCGGCTTTTGAAAATGGAAGCCGCCGGTACCATCGCAGAGGAACTTTATCTCAGCATTCTGACTCGTCAGCCCGCGGCAATCGAACTCGCCAGCGTGAAGGATTACCTGAAAGCGCGGGGCGAGAAAAAGTCAGAGGCCATTCAGGAATTGGGCTGGGCTCTGCTGTCCTCCGTTGAATTTCGATTTAAGCATTGAGCACATTTTGATCTAAGCCCCCATGTTTTGCCATGAACTCCCACTTTGAACCTGAACTCGCCCGTCGAAATTTTCTTGGATCGCTCGTCACCGGCGGTGCCACCGTGGCCGGGCTCGGTGCGTTCGTCGATCCGCTGGCGGCTGCACAACTCGCCCGCAATCAGAAACGGATGGTGGTGATTCGGATGATGGGTGGTCTTAGCCAGCTCGAGAGTTGGGATCCAAAACCGGGCACGGATACCGGCGGTCCATACCGCGCCATTCCGACTTCGGTTCCCGGGATTCACATTTCAGAATTGCTGCCGCACACCGCGAAACAGATGCATCACCTCGGCCTCGTTCGGGGGATCAATACGAAAAACGGGGATCACGGCAAAGGCACCTACATGATGATGACGGGCCGTCACCCGATGCCTGGAACTGAGTATCCGGAAATCGGGGCCGTCGTCGCGAAGTCAATGGATACCGGCGGCGTTTCGCTTCCGGGGCACATCAAAGTGGCTCCCAACGGCACCGGTGCCCGCAGCGCGGACTCGGCCTATCTCGGCCCGAAATATGCCAGCATGACGATCGGCGGAGATAAGCCGCTCGCCAACAGCACCCGGCCCACCGACCTCACCGAAGATGCGGAAATTGCGCGAAATCAGATTCGAAACCTGGTGAACCATCAGTTCGCCAGAAAGCGCCGCACTGCTGATACCGATGCCTACGTTCAGAGCTTTGAGCAGGCCGAAGAATTGGTGAAACGCGCCGACGTTTTTGATCTTTCCAAAGAGTCCAAAAAGGATCGCGAACGCTACGGCAGCCACGATTTCGGTCGCCAATGTCTGATGGCCCGCCGCCTGCTTGAAAACGAAATCACTTTTGTTCAAATCCGCCACAACGACTACGACAGCCACTACGAGAATTTCAACTTTCACCATGAACAACTCGGTGAGTTTGATCAGCCATTCGCCACGCTGGTGAGCGATTTGAGCGATCGCGGCATGCTCAACAGTACGTTGATTGTAGTTTTGTCAGAGTTCGGGCGGACACCGAAAATCAACTCTCGTTATGGCCGGGATCACTGGGGGAAAGCTTGGTCGGTTTGTCTCGCCGGATGCGGAATCCAGAGTGGATTTGCCTATGGAAAAACGAACGAGAACGGCACTGAAGTGATCGAAAACGAAGTCGACGCCGGCCATCTGTTTCACACCTATCTCCGCGCCCTCGGCCTGAAATCGTCCGGCAAATTTGAAATTGGCGGACGCAAATATCCCATCGCGGATCCCGCGTTTGGCCCGATTCGCGAAATTCTGTCGTAGGGCATTTTTGGATCAACGGCAGGCAGCAGTCACCCAATAGATGGCGATTACACCCCCTCAATCCTGGCCGGAGACTATTTCCCTGCCGGAATCACCGGTAAGACGATGTGGGAGGGCCGATCGGTATCGTGATAGATTGTCTGGCTTGCGGTCTTGAATTCTTTCACCAGCCCGATGTTGTCCGCGGCACTGTTCGGATTTCGGAGATAGTAGGGAAAGTAGCTGCTGGAAATCTCGATCCGGATGCGGTGACCCGCAGCAAAGACATTTCCCGTGGGCCGCCAGAACTTGAGAGTGTATTCGTAGGGTTGGTTTGGCTTGATCGTGCTGAGTTCGCGAGGATTGAAGGAGCCCTTTCGCTCCGGGTCTCGGTAGCGGGCGCGCATCACGCCCTCGCCCAGGAACAGGGCCCGTCCATCGGGATGCACATCCGCCAGGCGTATCATCCAGTCGGTATCGGGTGCGCTGGTGGCGGCATGGAGCCGGGCTGTGATCGGACCGATGACTTCCACGTCTTCTTTCAACTCGGGTGTGTCGTAGACCAGCACATCCTTCCTGGCGGCCGACTCGCTGATGTCCCGCGGCCCATCGATGTGGCCGTTTTCAAAAGCGGCCGAGGGTGTCGGATCATTCGGATCATAGAGATAGTGGTCCGGCGATTGATCTCCAGGAACGGCGGGGCTGAGCAATCCGTCACCTGCCGATGAATTCGCATTGCCGCCGCTGTGGAGGTGGAATTTGGTGAATTCTGTTTCCGGCAAGGGCCAATCCGTGGCGGTGCGCCACTGGTTCCGGCCCATGACAAAAAGATGGATGGGCGGTTCTTCCATGATGCCGTTTTCGACCCCCTTGAGGTGATAGTCGAACCAGCGAAGAATGTAACCGTCCCAGTCAATGATTGCCTCCGGACCAAAATCGACTCCGGCGGCGGTGCGATGACGATTGATGATGTGTTGCCAGGGGCCGATCACCATTCGTGGCTGCCGAGCCAGCTGAGCAGTGCCGTGCTTCTTCATACCGAGGTAATTCGCCGGAGTCCCGGGGAAATTGGCATCAAACCAACCGGTGATCGCCAGCGATGGCACCTGAACCTGCGCGTAATTTTCGGGAGTCTGGTAAGCGATCCCTTTCCAATACTTTCCTTCGGACGTGTTCTGCGTGACCCATTTGCGCCACCACGTCGTGGGCAGGTAGTTTCTTGTTTTGTCGAAATCGATGTAGGGAAGCCGGCTGTAGGCTTCCTCCCGATTTACCGCGAATCCACCGTAACCGCCGGGGCCGGTTTTGTGGGGCGTACGTCCGGACAACGCGCCGGCCCAATCCACCATCCAGCAAACGAAGATACCGTTCTGATAGGGGCAATTGAGAAAGTGATCCGGAGGGGCCACTTCAGGCACGATGGCTTTCAGTGATGGGGGCGCCTCAGTGGCCGTCCACCATTGGGTCCACCCCATGTAGGAAAGTCCGTAGGTGCCCACCTTGCCGCTGCACCAGTCCTGTTTGGCAATCCACTCCACCACGTCATAGCCGTCGGTCTTGTGCGTTGCGGAGAAGGGATCCCACTCTCCGCCTGATTCAAAACGGCCGCGGGAATCGGTGTTGACCACCACGTAACCAAGGGCGGCGAATTTTTTCGCACGCGCCCCCTGTCCCGTTTTTCCGTAGGGGGTTTGCTGCAAAATAGCCGGAAATTTCTGATCCGACTTGGGACGGAAAATGTCGGCCACCAGATTCACGTCGTCACGCAGGGGAATCTTCTCATCCTTGAATTCAGCGATCTCAAACTCAGGCCTGGTGGTTTTGCCGGGATCCGGAGACTGTCCCCATACCTGACTGGAAATCCAGCAAATCAGCAGAAGTAATGCGGGGAATATTTGGCACCGTGTTTGCATTTTCAGACTCAACCAGAGGATAGGGGATTCCGCGAGTCAGACAAGCGTGTTGCGCCCTCCCTCGCTTCCGCAGCTTGACCTTCACTCAGTCTTGCTAGGCTTGGGCTTTGTGCCACATTTGTCGAAGCAATGAAAAATGTCCTCTTTGGAATTTTGACCCTCATCTCGTTCAGCCTCTTGGCAGAGAACAATGCCGCGCCTGCCAAAAAACCGGCTGAACAAGTCGCGGCAGTGATTCGGCCCCTAAACGCGGGATCTTCAATCGAAGCTGATATCAGCAGAAATATTGCGGGTTATGAACATTATCAGGCCTCCAAAACATTTTCTGTAAATACGGGAATCGTAAAAGTCAGACCTTTCAATGATCTGGGATGGCACCTTGTTATTATTCCAGGCAAAGAGGCGAGTGAATCGAAGGTGACTTTGAAAATGGCGGGAGCAACCGCTTTGGAGGGCTACACGTTTTCACCCTGGAGGCCCCGATACAATTATTGGAAAGCAAATGGAGACTCGGTTGATGTGGACATTATGCCTGAAGGCTGGGGTTGGTATTTTTTGCGCAAACCATTGCCGCCGTCCTCGCTGAAAAGAAATGATCCGGAACACATGATCGTCACCAAAAAGACGGTGGTGAAAAAGGCGAAATACCCGGTGGTGGATGTCCACACTCATGTGGCCCTTTACGATCGTGATCCGAAGGAATATTTGAAGATTCTCGATGAGTCGGGCGTGGCGGTCATAGTCGATTCACCCATGGCCAGCTTTGGTCAAACCACCGAAGACGGTTACCGAATGTTGGAGCAGGTTTACCCTGATCGCTATTTGACGTTTGGCACGATTGATTTCAATGACCGGCATCAGGACGACTTTGCCAGGGAAGCGGTCGCAAAGTTGGAGGCAGATGTGAAAACGATGGGGATCCTGGGCGTGGGGGAAACTCATGACAAAGGTGCGGGAGTTTTCGGTCATGCTTTGCGGCCTGACCGCCGGGGGCCGGTGCATATCAATGACGAACGTTTCATGCCGCTCTGGCGTGCGGCCGCCCGATTGAAACTGCCTCTTCTGCTCCATATCTCGGAACCGGTTGGCAACTATGTCAAATTTGAACAACACCCCAATGCGCGTTGGGGGAGGGTTTCGCGGAAGTATAGTCTGTGGGGAACGTCGGTGTTGTCACACGCGGAAATGATGGGGCGCAGGAACTCTCTGATGGATGAGATTCCCGACCTGATTATCATCGGCGCGCACATGGGAAGCCTGGAGGCAGATCTGGCGGAGCTTGGTAAGACACTGGATAAGTATCCGAATTTTTATATCGAAATCGGTCAGCGACATACCTGGTTCGGTCAGCAACCGAATCTGGCCCGGAAGTTTTTCATCCGGTACCAGGACCGCATTTTGTTTGGTCAGGACGGAACCAAAACGGTGGCGGAGTATCGCCTGCATTTCCGATTTCTTGAAACCGATGATGATCTGATCGTCTTTTCCAGGAACCGTCCTCCTGTTTACGGCCTCAACCTGCCGGATGAAGTTTTGAGGAAGGTCTATTATGGCAACGCTGCGAAACTTATGCCGCGCGTTAAAACCGCTCTGCAGAATCAATACCAGGATCTCAAGTTCCCCTGACCTCATCTACACCGGTCTCGCTGGTGAGCACGGCGCGGTTCTTGATGCGCAAGGGTGCCGGAGATCAGCAGGCCGACGAGCATGGTGAGCCCGCCCGCCTTCGCGTGAAGCCTCCGCCCCGCACCCCTGACTACAGGGGCTTCCGGGCAATGACGTAGGTCGCCTGTCCGTGCTGCCGGCGGAGTGCTTCCCGTTCGGCGTGGAACTGGTCGGTCGAGCCATCCGCGCTCATGCTTTCGATTTTGGCGATCGCGCTGGCCAATTCCCCATCCTCGACCAGAGCCCAGGCTGAGTCACCGTCTCGCCACTCCTGGCGCGTCGGCCCGAGCGGGTCGAAATAGCCGTCTCCCTGGAGAACTTCGTCGAGGGAGACCAGGCGACCGCCCGGCTTCAGTCCAACGTCGCTCATGCCTTGCTCCATCAGATCCAACGGCATGTACCGTTCCATGAACCGGTTGATCCCGGCGGGGATGAGTGCGGAATACCAAAAGCCTTGCCGGTACTGCTCGTGGTAGCAGGTTTGGATGATCAGGGTCCCGCCCGGAGCGAGCACCCGCTGGAACTCGGCGATCGATTTCTGGGTCGCCGCGAAGCTCGGGTCGGAACCATCTTCCAGGTGGTGGAGCACGTAGTTCACCACCACTCCATCACAGGAGCCATCTTCAATGGGCAGCTCGAGGACAGAACCCTCTTGCAGCCGCAGCTCCGGATGGTCCGCCATCTTCGCCTGCGCCGTGCCGAGCATCCCCGGGTTGAGCTCCACGCCTTCGACCTTTGCCACCTTGCCAGTGAGGGCGGGCAGGTAGTTGCCCGTTCCGCATCCGGCGTCGAGAACGGTCTGCTCGCTGAGCGGCCGGGACCCGCAGGCCAAGGCTCCAAAAATCAATTCCAGACCGACCGGCTGCCGGGTCAGGTCGTAGTTCGTGCTCGTGCTCGTGTAATTCTCAAACTGGGACATGGTGATAGTTTCTGGATCTGTAACAGGTTTGCCCGATTCAAATGGAGTCAGGCCAAGGAATTTAAAATCTAACACCGAATCACTCTCAGAATATACCAAAATCGGTAACGCGCCTTGAAAAGGGGCTACTCGTGGCCGGAAAAGAAAATGGAAAAGAGGTGCCGTATCACGGGAAGAAACGCGTTGCGGCGATCGTCAGAAATGGACTGCGTCTGACCGGGAATAAAGGATTCCCGCCCAGAGAGCAGGGTTCATTTTGTGGAGAACGTCACTGAACGAACAGAAACTGTTGCGTGTTCAGCAACGCCCACGCCAGCCGTTCGGAACTGCCATCGACAGCGCGTTCGAGCTCCGCGCGAATGAGTTTCATTTCCTCTGGTTTGGGGCGGCGGGTGAGGAGGGCTCGGAATATCAGGACGGCTTTTTCCTGGGGCGATTCTGCGGCGTGAAGACGCCGGCCCAGTCCGGTGAACCGGTTCGTCAGGAGATCCACGGCGGGGCCGTTCAACAGATTGAACGCCTGAGGGATGGAGGCCTGTTCGCTGGCGTTCTCGATCATATCGCGGTCTGATTGTCCAAAATCACGCAGGAAATGTCCACGCGGCGCGGGTGAATCCAGCTCCGCCGCACGAGCCCAGCTGGGTCCGGCCTTTACGAATTCGAGATACTCGACGCGGGTTCGGGCTCTCCATGCCTTGAGCTGTTTCAGATCAAGACCGGGAGGCGACTTGGGATATTTGGGCTTGGGCAATACGGTCAGTGATTCCACGCCAAAACGGGTGAGCACATCTTCTTCGTCGCTCTCCGGTTGCAGACTCTTCTGAATCCGTGAAATCTCCTGGCCGAGTTCGTTTCGCAGGGCTTTTTCCGCCTGTGCAATTTTGTCGGCCAGGGCTGCGTTCCCGTCGACCCGGGCCTGAGTTCGTTCATTGTAGACCCGAGCCAATGCCGAGGAGATTCGCTCCGAGGTCTTTGCCAATGCCTTCATGGTGCCGATGTATTCATCCTCGGAAACTCCGGAGAGGCCTTCGTAGATCAGGCGATAGCGGTCGATGGCTTGAAGTTGCCTGACCAATTTTGGCCGGAAGTGATCCGCCTCCGGCAATACCATTCCAGCGATCGAATCCCAGATCTGCTCGGCGCTCATTCGACGAAGTAGCGGCCCTTGAAAGTGATAGGGCTCGCCGGGTTCAAGTTCCGTGTCGGTGGCGGCGCGCTGGTAGGAACGGGTTTTGCAGACGACGGCCAGAAAGGCCTTCATGTCGTAGTCGAGGTCGCGCATGAGATCCTCGAGATAGTCCATCAACTCCGGATTGGAGGCTTTGGTGCCCGGGGTAAGATTGTCGAGCGATTCAAAGACGCCGCTGCCGAACAGCTGGCTCCACAAGCGGTTGGCGATGACGCGGGTGAACGTGGGATTTTCTCTGGAAGTTAGCCACTCGGCGTAAGCTTCGATGGTGCTGTGATCTGGCCCGATGGGTCCGATCTTTCCGCCAAACAGGGTCTTGCCGGTCACCTCATCAAATGGCTGGGCGTCGTCATACTGATAATCGTGGGGCAACTGGAGCACCCGCTCGTATTCGCGGGTCGTGACATAGCGAACCCGGATGTGAAGATTCGCCTCCGCTCCGCGAATTCTCCGGGCCCGTTTTTCGAATGTCTTAAGAGCCACAATTCCCCGGTCAGCCGCCGCGACGAACTTGTCCTCGTCCAGCCCAAGCTTGGCCAGCAACTGCTGCCAATGGCCGCTCTGCTGCTTTTCGCGCTGGAGCACCTTCAGGTCAGCGGCGCGATCGAATCGCGGAAAGTCCTTCACCCCGGTCGCAGCAGTGTACGCCTTCGAAGCCTCTTGATCGAGATGGGTGAGAAGGGCTTTCCGATTCGGGTGGGTGTGGCCTTTTGATTCCATGCCGAAGCTGAAAGCGGCCATCCGGTAGAAGTCCAGCTGGGTCCAGGGATCGTAGGGGTGGTCGTGGCATTGGGCGCACTCGAGCCGGGTACCCAGAAAGATGCGGGCGGTGTTCGCCATGTGATCCAGCGGCATGCCTCGATCGCGGTGATAGTAGCCCGCGGCGCCATTTTCCCAGTAGTGCCCGCGAGCGCTCACCAACTTCCGGACGAGAGCGTCGTAGGGGAGGTTTTTCCGCAGGGCCTGTTTGAGCCAGAGACGGTAGGCGTATTCGACCGCGGCCGGGGTTTCGTTGATTCCGAGCCGGGAATTGATGCGAAGGATGTCCGCCCAGAAATGGTAGAAGTGACTGACGTAGCCTTCGGATTGGAGCAGGTGATCGATGATCCGGCTACGGCTGTCCGCTTCTGAATCGCCGAAAAACTTGTCGGATTCTTCGATGGTGGGGATCCGGCCAATCAGATCGAGATACACTCGCCGCAGGAATGTCGCGTCATCGATCCGAGGATTCGGCGGGATCTGATTCGCATCGAGTTGGTCGTCAATGAGTTGGTCGATTCGTTGTGCCGGCGTGAGTGCCACCGACCGATCAGCCGGCGGCTGCGCGGCCTGGGCGGCGACGGCGGCCAGGAGCACGATGGCGGAAAGGAGTCGGGGCATAGGTCGTCCTGATCGTTGAGAAGTCAGATATCCACAGCGGGTTTCCAACTCCATGATTGAAGCCGACACATCTGGCAGATCCTGCGTCCTTCGAACCCTTCCGGATAGCGATCCTTGGTCATCGTCTTCTCCATGAAGAACGGCTCGCTGGCGATCACTGGCAGGTTTCGACCGGAAAGGGGCAGCGCTTGAGGCGATCGCTTCTTCCTTGTCGCCACGTAGAGACTTCGCAGTCCATTGAGGAACTGTCCCGGTCCGACTGTTATGCCAGCAATCTCAATCGATGACGGGATCGACTGCTCATTGTCGATGGCGCGATCGATTCGACGCAAAGAACTGAGCATCGCTGCGGAGTTGGCGTTGCCTTGCCCGGGTTTCTCGGGGATCGGCGAAGTCGGGCCAATCACGTTTCGCATGAAAACCTTCTCCGGCAACGCCCCGTCCTCGTGATAGGCCCTTAGCACTTGGACAAGCATGCCAAACGCTTCCGCGGGGGATACCGAATACCTGTCACTGACGTAGGCATCCAGGCGTTCGCCGAGCAAGGCACAGACTTCGTCCAGTTCAGCAAGGCTCAGCCAGTGCCCTTGGTTGTCATGGAAGCCTTGGCGATACTCTGAAAACGATGTGAAATCAGCTCGCTCAGCGTAGTACCTGATGATGCGTTTGAATAAGTCGAAACCCTTCCGGTACTTCGCCTCTGGAAGCAGTTCCAGATAGTGGGGGTGCTCCTCGTAATGGAGGTCGTCCTCGCGATAGATATTCGGCTTCGGATGTTCGATGGGAAATACTGCGTAGGTTTTGTAGGAATGCTGAAAGGCTCTGATCAGGGTGCTTTTCTGCTCCTTCAGCTTCTTTGCAAATCGTTCGAACTTGATCCGGTAATATTTTTCCCTTTCCTGATATTGGCCTTCCGCTTCCGGCTTCAGCCCGGCACTGAAGAAACGCTCCACTCCCATCGCGCTCTCGCAACTGGGAATGAAACTGTTGCAGTACCACACCGCGCCGTTGCCCCGGGCTGGCACAGTCGAATAGCCGATCATCGACAGGCCGACCTGGTTGCTGGCGAAGACCGACTGCGGCGCTTTGTTGAACTCCGTCGTGTAGTAAGTCGGATCTCGCCCGAAAAGCTCCTCGACGATCTTGAGTCCCGGCAGTTCGTTCCTGGCCCATTCGGTAGTGCCGTCGCGCCAATTCAACTTTTCCAGGTACCCGGCCATGAACGGCGCGGCACCGTGATGGTTGCAGTGAAAGCCAATCTCGTGCTTCCTCAGTGCGTCAACCACGTCCAGCCTGCCGTGGCGTTTCAATGCCCTGGCGTAATCGCCGGTCAGGTGGAAGTTGCCGACCAAACCCTCTGCCGTCAAAAATTCGGCGAGCGCTTTGATGTGGTCGTAATCTTTCGGCACCTCTGCCACTTCGGTCGCGAACGAGAGAATGACCTTCGTTTCCTGCGGCCCCTTTGCGGCGGTCGAGGGCGTCGTCTCATCCGCCTCCGCTGCCGCAAGCTCGGGTCGCAAGGTGCACCAGGCCGGCAAGGCAGCCGACATCGCCAGGAATTGTTTTCGGGTGATCATTTTGTTTCTCCAAAAAAATCAGTCTCAGTTGGCAGCGAGGAGTTTTTGACCTGCGAGCCATTTCAGTGCGGCGGCTTTCCATTGTTCCCAAAGCGGTCCCTCGCAGCCGTTGAGGCCATGACCGCCTGATGGAAGTTCGAGCAGTTCGACCGAAACCCGATGGGCTTTCATGGCCTCGACAAACTGACGGCTGTTTTCCGGTGGCACGGGTTTGTCATCGACGGCATGCGCGAGAAATGTGGGTGGAGTTTCGGCGGTGACCTGCGTTTCGTTGGAATAGAGGCGGACGAGCTCGGGCTTTGGATCAGGGCCAAGGAGGTGGGCCTTGGAGCCAGTGTTCGTGTATTTGCCCATCGTGACAACGGGATAGACGAGCCAGCCGAAATCGGGCCGGCAACTCAGGCGCTCGATGGGATCGGGCGAATCGGCGTTGCCGTTGTCGAAGTGCGTTGCGGCTGTGGAAGCAACGTGGCCCCCGGCGGAGAAGCCGAGGATCCCAATGCGCTTCGGATCAATCTTCCACGCAGTGGCGTTCGCGCGGGTGAGGCGGATGGCGCGCTGGGCGTCGAGTAACGGCACCTGATGACGCAGTTCCGGCAGTCGATACTCCAGGATAACGGTGGCAATGCCATGCTCGCTGAGCCATTGCGCGATAGGATATCCCTCACGATCCGTGACGTGGCGGATGTAACCACCGCCGGGACAAAGCACGATGGCCGCGCCGGTGGCCTTGTCGGCAGGCGGCAGGAAAACCTCAAGTTCCAGATCGCAATCCTCAAACCTGCCGTTGCCAACCGGCGCTTTGCCGGGCCAAAGGTCAACGCGCTCGGTCGGCGTGGGTTTAACCGGTTTGTCAGGCGTCTCATCCGCTGTCGCAAGTAGGGGGCGGAAGGTGCAACAGGCAGTCAGGGCCGCCGACATCGTCAGGAATTGTTTCCGCGTGATCATTTTGTTTTTGGTGGGTCACCGAGAAGGTTCGACAGATTTGCTTCGATCGAATCAGCCCAGATCGCGTAGCCCTCCCCGGTCAGGTGCAGCCGGTCGGGCATCATCCCGCGAGTCAGCACCCCGGCTTCGTTCATGAATTTCGGGCCGATGTCGAGATAGTGAACGTGCTCTCCATCGGCAAGTTTGGAAAAAATCGCATTGGCCTGTTGAGTCACTTGTCGCCGCTCGTCGTCGTTGTTTTCACCGCGCGGAAAAATGGCCAACAAGAGCACCTGTGTATCGGGGAGTTTGGTTCGTAATTGTTCGATGATGAGCTTCACCCCTGCGGCGATTTGTCCGGGGCTGTTGTCGCGCGAGTTGTTCGTGCCAATCATCACGACTGCGGCCTTCGGCGAAATGTCTTTCAGGTTGCCGTTGTTGAGGCGCCAGCTCACGTGCTGAGTGCGGTCGCCCCCGATTCCAAGATTGGCGGCATTTCTCTTTCCGTAGAATTTGTCCCAGACCTCTGCGCCGCGATTTTCCCAGCCGCTCGTGATTGAATCGCCGATGAAGATCAGATCCACGTTTCCTTCGCTGACACGTTTGTTGATCTGCCGGTGGCGCCCCATTTTACCGCTCGAGCGAGGGACTGCCGGGGTGTTCGCCGCGTGCGTTCCGTCAGGGTTTACCGCGCCATTGATCGTCAACTGCTCCCCGAGCAGCGCCCGCAGCATCGGCAGGTCATATTCCTGCAGGGCGCCGAAGACCAGGTTCGGCTGCTGATTCCGCACCACGGGCGAATCAACGACTGCCGTCCACGAATCGACCGAACCTGAAATCCTCACTTTGCCAAAAAGATCAGGCTCCAGCGCGGCTGCGTGCAGGGCGGGAATGGCGGCTTCGCCAACGGCAATCAGGTGGGGCTTCAGCGTTTCATTCCCCGTCTCTGCTCGCAGCGCCCAGACAATTTGCCAGATATCCTCAGCCCTTATGCCAACGTAGGTTTTGCCCAGTAAACTCGCCAGCCAAGTGTCTTTTCGATCCGTGCCCAGCAGCTCATCAGACTGCCGTGGTCTTGTGACTTTCTTTTTCGTTTCTCCGAGTCCGCGCAGATCGATCGCGAGGACGGGCGCGCCTGTTCTTTTGGCGACGCGATTCACTTCGCCGGATTCGATTGCAACGCGGGTGCCGGCGCCATGGAGAAAGATCGTAAGATTTTCTTTGTTCTTCGAATTTTGGATTTCGACAAGATGACCTGGCAGCAGAATGCCCGGCTCCGGTTCGATCACCAACCGTCCCTCAGCTAACTTCTTCATCTTCGGCTCCGGCAAATCCGCCAGATTCCGCGCCCCGATCAGTTCCCGGATTTTTGCCAACAACGCTTCCCGGTTTTTGGGCTTCGCATTTTCCGCCCGCCGGGCGGCGAAGCTTTCGTTCCAATCCGCATTCAGATCAAAAGCCGTCCGGGCGCCTTCCAAATCCAGCACCTTCCCATTGGGCGTGGCATTCAATTCCGCCTCAGGCAACGGCTTTAATTCTCCTTCGGAAATCGGCTTATCCAAATCCAGGAGCCAGCGCCGCATCCAATTCGCCGAAGCGACCCGCATTTCGGTGGGGAAGCCGTGACCGGTATTGGGCTCGACCAGGTCGACGCGCTCGGGAAATCCCAGCCGAGTCGCGAAGCGTTTGCCATCGCGAAACAAATTCCACGCGCCCTGGATATCAAAATAGTCACCGGTCGCCGCCATAATGAGGGTGGGCTTTGGCAGGTGCATCAGAACGTAGTCGGAGTGATCCATTCCAAAAGTGATCTGGCCGTGAATGTTCTGCTCCGCGTCCTGCGGTCCGATCGTGTTGAGCAGACTTCGAAAGCCCGTAAGATAACAGCCGGGCGCTGCCGCGACGATCCGATCATCCAGCGCCATGAGGTAGCTCGTGCTGGTTCCCCCTCCGGAAATCCCGGTGCAGCCGATTTTGTTGGCGAGGATATCCGGCCGGCTTTGCAGATAATCGATCGCCCGCATCCCGTCCCAAATCATGATCCGCGCGGTATTGCCGCCGAGCAAATGCGCCCCCTGGTCGATGAGTGAGTGCTGCATGGTGCTGGCAAAGGGCCTTCCGTCCGGCCCGTAAACCTGCTGGCGCTCGCCCTGCCCAATCGGATCGTAGCAGAGGACAGCACACCCACCTTTTACGATGACGATCGAGGCCTGTTGGTATAGTTCCCGATTCTTCGCGCTGGCGCTGTGACCGGTGGGATGCAGCACTGCGGGAAACGGACCTTTCCCTGACGGCAGGTAGAGTGTCGCGGTGACGTGGAGCCCCGGCTGTGATTCGAAATAGAGTTTCTCGATGCGGTAATCGTCAACGGTCAGCTTGCCCGTGACTTTCGGATTCAGTGGCGTGCGTTCGGGAAAGCCGCCGAGTTGGCGGACAAAAAAGGCCCGTCGCTCATCCTGCCAGTTTTTCAAATCGGCGGCAGTCGTCAGCTTCTCAAAAGCCGCATCGCGGTGATCCAGGGCAACGATGGCCTGCTTCTTCAGCCACTCCGCCATCATTTCCGTCTTCGGCACGCCCGGCGCGATTTCTGCGGGGAGAACTTCGAGAGTTTGGCCGAAGCCGAAATGAAACGGCAGCAGGATGCCAACCGCGGTGGCGAGGGAGAGGAAGGGGCAAAGTAGGGCCTTCATGACCGATAGAAGATGGATCGCATATGTTCATAGGACCAAATGCGTCGGATGAGATCAATCCTGAGATGCGACTGCGGGATATCAGATATCAGGTAGGCTGTCCGATTCTACTCCCTCACGCTCGCTGCTACAAAAGAGCGGGTTTTCAAATAGCCACCAAGAGCACAGAGATCACAAAGACTTGCTGCTGGCATTTTTCTCCGCGGTGTTTTTGTGTAGGAACCCTTTCGTCCGACAAAGATCGTCCGTTTCCATTCCGTCACGTGGTTCTTCATTGCCATTCCGACGGAGGAACAATTCTTCGGCCGCGAGCAGTTACGAAGGGGGCACAGTGGGCTTGAGCGAGTAGGCCATCGACGCGGATCGCTTGGGCGTTCTTCGCGAAGATTGGATTGCAGAAGTAACAAATCCGTGGACAAAAATGAATTTGAAATTCGATCCTCAGTCCGTTTGTCTGAATCTTTGTCCATGAGCCAAATCTGCCGACTTATTCTCGCTCTCCTCGTTTGCTGTTCGGGAGTGCCCGTCGTCGCAGCCATCAAGCAGGCCAGGCCGATTCAGGTCATCACTCCGGGGAAGGTCATCATTCCGTTTCAGAAGATGCGGCGGGTCTGGGGTGAACTGGTGAGCGTGGATCTGGACGCTCGCACCGGAACGTTTCGGGCCGAAGGGGAGGACAAGATCTACAAGTTTGCGGCGATGCCGTATGCGGAGATGTTGCACCATGCGACGAAGGGTTATCTCAGCGATTTCCGCATCGGTGAGCGGGCCATCTTTCGGCTACACGTGAACGAGGCGGGTGCGTGGTATTGGCTCACCTACATCCAGGACGAGATGAACATGCTCAACGGGCACAAGGAGTATTTCTTCGTGGAGACGATCGACGCGCAAAGCGGACGCATCGGCTTCACCTGGGCGAAAGGCGACCGGAGTTTCATTCGCGAGGAGGGGCTCTTCTTCGATACCAACCAGGAGACCAAGTATTGGAAGGATGGCAAAACCGCGAAGTTTTCGGACATCAAGGTCGGCGACAAACTGCGGACGAAATCACGCGGCAACGGCAAGGGGCGCAGCCGGATCGCGTGGCATGTATTTCTCGATGATGCGAGTCTGGTCAAGTTCCGGGATGAACAGTTGGCGGTGCAGACCGAACGGTTGCAAAAAGATGGCGCGGCCGGCTATGTGGATCAGGTGGCGGGCGTGGAACTGGCTTTGACGATGTTTGGCAGCGGATTGAGCGTGGTGGAACAATTGAAACCGGACATGCGGATTCGCGTTGCGCCGGCCGGAAACAACCTCAAGCTGACTGGCGAAGTGATGATGGGTAAAGTTGTGAAAGTGACCGGGAGAGGCAAGACCCGTAAGCTGACTCTGGAGCTGGATGCGCCGGCGAAAGGTTTTTGCGTGGCCGAGGTGGCTCGCATTCGTTTGGCGGAAGTGGAGTGACAGGATTGTTTGGCATGCGAATCCGATCGAAAATGAGCCGATTTGTTCCTTTGCTGTTCGTGGCTGCCGTTGCTTCGGCGGCTCCGACGGTGACCTTCGAAAAGGACCTCCAGCCGTTTCTTGATTCCCATTGTGTTCGCTGCCACGGCGAGAAAAAACAGCAGGGTGATTTTCGGTTGGATGAACTGTCGCGGGAGATCGGGTTCAAGGACACGCCGCTCTGGGCGGAGGTGATGGAGCGAATCAGTTCCGGCGAGATGCCGCCGGAAGACGTGAAGAACCGACCGAGTGCCGATCAAAGCGCTACCATCGTCGAGTGGCTTGCGGCGCGGATCGAAGAGGGCGAATCGGCCCGGATGGCACGTCGGGACAGGGTCTCCTACAATCGTCTGACCCGGGAGGAATACGTCAACACGATGCGCGATCTGATCGGAGTGCATTACGATGCGACCGATCCCGGTGGCTTGCTGGAGGATCCGGAATGGAACGGTTTCGAGCGGCTGGGTTCGGTTTTGACGCTGTCCGCGACCCATGTCGAAAAATACATCACGGCGGCCGAGACGGTTCTGTCGGAGGCCTATCCCGAAACGAAGCCGGACTACGTCGAGGTCAGCAAGCCGGCGATTCAGCCGCATCAGATTCGGGACCACCATCGCGAACGTTTGGCGGCCAAGGGGATGCTCGGCAAGGTCCGCTTCGAGATGTGGCCGGGCGACATTTTTCGCTATTCCAACGCCTTTAATCAGCGGGACCGCCGCGTCGAGTGGCCGGGCCCCGGCATCTATGAGATCACCTATCAGTTGAGCGGGCTGAAGCCGGCGGACGGCCGGGCACCGCGGCTGCATGTTTACGAAAAGAATCTGGATCGGGTGCTGTTCGAACAGGACATCATCGCGCCGGAGGAACGGCCGACCACCGTGACGTTTCGCGCTCATTTCCCCTCGACCCGAACGCCCACGATTCACGTGTTCAACAAGGTGCCCGGACCTTCCAATTCGCCGCGCTCGGGGCGTCACGGGAATCGTCCGTTTGTGAGTACCAAGGAGGGACGTCTGCCGTGGCAGATGAAGCTCACCGATGAACAGGGCCTGCCTCGTTATCCGTTCCTGATTGTCGATTCGGTCACCATCAAAGGGCCGATTGTCACGGCAGAAGAGCAACGTCGCCGGGACGAGTATATGCCCACTGAGACCGGCAAAATGGAACAGGTGCGCACCGGATTCCGGGCCCTGGCAAAACGCGCCTTCCGCCGGCCCCTCATCGACGGCGAGTTGGATTCGTACGTTCGCATCGTTGAAGGTGAACTGGCCGCCGGTGAGGGTTTTTACGAGGCGGTAAAATCCGGAATGACGGCGATTTTGTGTTCCAAGAGTTTTCTGTTCATCGCGGAAGGTGACGAGGATCTGGACCGGCACATGCTGAATGACTGGGAGATTGCCTCCCGTCTGTCGTACCTGTTTTGGAGCACCATGCCCGACGATGAACTGTTCGCCGCGGCGGAGCGCGGCATACTTCGGAACAAGGGTGAACTTCGGCGTCAGGTGTCCCGGATGTTGGCCGATCCGCGGGCTGAACGATTTACGAAATCTTTCCCGGCCCAATGGCTGCATTTGCGCAAGGTCGGAATGTTTCCACCGGACAAAAAGATTTACCCCGAATACGACGAGCATCTGGAACAAAGTATGGTGGGGGAGACTCAGGCTTTCTTTGGGGAAGTGCTGCAGCGCGGGCTGACTTTGCGCGCGTTCCTCGACTCCGACTGGACGATGGTGAATCCGCGGTTGGCGCGGTTCTACGGGATTCCGGATGTCACGAAGGATGTGTTCCAGCGGGTGTCGCTCAAGCCGGAGCATCATCGCGGCGGTTTGTTGACGCATGCCTCGATCCTGTCACTGACCTCGGACGGGACGCGGCATCGGCCGGTACATCGCGGCGCGTGGCTTTCGGAAGCAATCTTTGGCAAGGCGCCCCCGTCGCCCCCGGCCAATGTGGATCCGATCGAGCCGAACCCGGTCACGGCACCGAAGGCGACGCTGCGCATGAAACTGGAGGCGCACAAACACGATCCGAGCTGTGCGTCGTGTCATCGGAAAATTGATCCGCTCGGCTTGGCCTTCGACAACTACGATGCAATCGGGGCCTGGCGCATGCATGAGACGGTTGTCGGCACGGGTACGGATCCGTTGGTGGACGCGAGCGGTGAATTGCCGGACGGACGATCTTTTCAGGATGCAGACGAGTTCAAGAAACTGCTGCTTGGCGACCTCGACGCTTTCAATGCGGCGTTCATCGAAAAGCTCGCGATTTATGGGATGCGTCGCACCCTGACCTTCGAGGACCGTGAAGAGTTGGAGGCGATTGCCAAGGCCGGGCGCGCGAACAATTATCGCGTGCGGGATATCGTTGCTGCGTTTGTGCAATCGGACCTGTTCCAGAAGCGATAGAAATCACCTGACGAACGATGAATATACAAACCAACAAGTGGTACCTCAGCCGTCGCCACGTCCTGCGCGGGCTGGGCGCGAGCATTGCGCTGCCGATGCTGAATTGCATGTATGCCGCCGGCCTGCCGAAACCGACGCCCCCGAAGCGCAGTGTCTTTCTCTACATTCCCAACGGAGTCAACACCCTCACGTGGCAGATTGAGAAAGCCGGCGTCGATTTCGAATTCACCTCGCCGCTGAAATCGCTCGAGCGGCATCGGCAAGAGGTGACCCCGATCAGCGGTCTGCATCATCCACTCGTCATCGGCAAGCATCACAACTGTGATAAAGTCTGGCTCACCGGCGCAGATGTTCCCCGTGATAGCGGAGCTTTTCGCAACACCGTCTCCGCCGACCAACTGATGGCCGAGGCTCAGGGTGAGTTCACCCGGTTTCCCTCACTGGAGATGGCAATCGAGGGCCATTCCTTGGCCTGGTCGCGTGATGGGATCCAGCTGCCAGCCGAGCGCAGCGTCAGTTCGATCTTCAACCGGCTGTTCGGCGAACCACGCGGCGGCAAGGAAGCCGTCCGTCGTCGTCTGGCCCGCCGCGGCAGCATACTCGATACAGTTCTTGGCGATGCCAACCGCGTGACGAAGAAGCTCGGCACGGAAGATCGTAACAAGCTCGATGAATACCTCACCGCGGTGCGGCAGGTCGAGGTTCGCACCGAAAAGGCCGACGCCTGGCTCGACGTTCCGAAGCCCAAGATCGCGAAGCAGGATGCGGATCGTTTCCGGCGGAAGATGGATAAGACCCAGGTGCAGAACTATCACCGGCTGTTTTACGATCTCATGGTGCTTGCGCTGCGCACGGACATGACGCGGGTCATCACCTGCATGATCTGCAGCGAAGCCAATGGCGGCGCGATCCCCGATATCGGCATCTCGCAAACCCGGCACGGACTCTCGCATCACAATGGCGATCCCGAACAACTTCGGCGGCTCACCGAAACGGATACCTTTCTGGTCGAACAACTGAGCTACTTCCTCGATCAGCTCAAGGCGCACCACGATTTGCCCGGCAGCCTTTTGGACACGACCCAGGTGCTCTGGGGCAGCGGGATGGCCTACGGTCACAGCCACGGCAACGCGAACCTGCCCACGCTCTATGCCGGGGGTAGGACACTCGGTGTGAAGCACGGCCGGCATCTGGACTACAACCTTCCCCAGATTGGCAGATACAACGTCGCCGAGGCCAACGAACACTACAAAATCTGTGGCCGTCCCGTGGACGGTGACGCGCGCTTGAGCAATCTGCTCCTGACGATGCTGCAGCGAATGGATGTGCCGGCCGCACAGTTCCAGGACAGTGTCGGTACGATCTCCGGAGTTGAGGCATGATGAGGCACCGGCAGTTCATCCTGTTCGCGCTGGTTGTCGCCTTCGTTTCCTGCACGACTGCGGTCGATGCCCAATCCGCGTTTCGCACCGCCGAAAACCCGGACAAGAAACTGCCTTGGTATCAACCCGTGCCCGGGGAATTTCCGCCGGCAAACTCCGCCCACTACATCCAGGGCGAACTCATCAGCGTGAACGCCTTTGAGCGGAAGCTGATCCTGCGCGTGGATCGCAACGATTCGCAACAGCGCGGCGTTTGGGATCTTCCCTTGCCGTTGACCCTGCTGCCTTACGGCTCCATCTACCATCACGGTGCCCCGGCTGCCCTGCGGGATATTCCCATTGGCACGCATCTCCACGCGCTGTGTTACGTGAAGGATCCGGCGGACAAGACGCCGCCCATCGCCGCCTTCCAGGGGCGTATCTCTCCAGAATCAGAGTTCCGCCAATGCATCCGCCTCGAAGATGACTTCAGCTTTCGTGCCCGCCAAAAACAGATCTGGCAGATCGACGAGGTGGATCTCAAGGAGCGCAACCTGACCGCCACACTGCACGTGAATGGCAAACCCATTGACCAGCCAAAAAAATTCAGTCTGCTCGCCAGCACTCAGGTCTTGGCGGGGAACGGGTTTGGCACCCTGAAATCACTGCAACCCGGTCAGCGGGTTCAGTTCAACCTCACCTGGGTCGGGCTCTATGGTCCCGGTCGCATACGGCGGATCTGGCTGGACGAACCGGCGCGAAATTTGGCTGCCACCCACCAGATTGAACGGCATCGTCTGCACATCCGGGAACGTGGCCTACCCGGCTGGGTGGACGCCGTGGACGACAAAAACAGACTCGTCACGATCACCTTCTTCGAGGGCGTGGATCCGAAGCTGTTTGACGAACTGAAAGGCACCAATTCCGAACCGCTTGGTTGGCCCACCAGCGGTGGTGCCAAGAATGATCTCGCCCCCAAGGGCACCCTCGCCGTCGCCCGCGAATGCCTCATGACCTACGATCCCACCAATGACCGGAAAGGCGGTAACATCGTCGCCACGAGAAAAGTCCCGACTCCGCTGGGCAGCAGCGGAGTTCAGATCCAGGTGCAATGCGGCATGTTGCTGGAAGGCTTCCGCCCGACAAAGATTGTTCGTTTCTATTCCGCCACCTGGCCCTTCATCACCATCCCAAAAGAGGAACAATTTTTCGGCCGCGAGTAGGGACGAACGGGATCGTGGACAGGACCATCGGCACCGATGAGTGTGCCCGTTTCGTGTGGGGATTTGGAATTGATCATGGTGGCGTCAGCACGTTGCAGATTCCGACCCGGATCGCGTCGGAGAAATCTGTGGGAGAACATCCTGCCGCTGAGTTCTCGAACACTGCCTAGCCGAGTTCCGATCAGACGCTATCGAACGAAAACCGTGAACGGTGAGGCAGGCAGCTTCTCTCGATTGCCCAGATTGATGTCCAATTTTCCCTTCGCCATATCCAGTTCGGCACCGTAACGAACGGCGATCGGGCTCGTGATGTTTGGGGAAGAGACGAGTACGACATTTCCAACGATTTTGGCGGCTCCTGGCACAAACTGTTTTCCGTCGCCGCTGACTGCGAAACCTCGCAGTGCTTTTCCATCCAAGGCTGCCAATCCACTCCCAAAGTGATCGAAGGACAAGCGGGCTTTGCCTTTCTCGATTCGAATGTCGCGCACGATTGGGCCGGAATAGACCAGCTCGGATTCGCCGTATACCTTGGCGCGGGCGGCCAAAGCCAGCCGGTGTCCGATGGGCGCTTTGGTGGAAGGGTGAATGGGGTGATTGTCTTTCTTCCAGTCTTTGGACAGATCGATGGTGACGGCCAGGTAGCTGTCCGGCGTATTCTGCCAGACGTCGAGCTGGGCGAGTCGGAAGGCATGCCACGTGGCCGGTTCAAACCGGGCCAACTGGACAAGGTAGAAGGGTAGTTTCGGATTCCCCCAGCTTTGGCGCCAGTCTTTGACCATCTCTGGAAACAGCTTCTTCTGCTCCTCCGCCCGTCCGGCATTGCCTTCGCCCTGATACCAGAGAAAGCCTTTCACCGGAAACGGCATGACCGTCTTGAGCATGCGGTTGTAGAGCCGACTGGAAGTGTTTCGCCGCGCGTACTTCGGGTTCTGTTTGGCCTTTGCCTCGTAGGCTTCCCAAACCGGATAACCGGCCGCGAGCGTTTTGGGACTGCACCAGGTCTCGGTGACTGTTCCACCATAGCTGCAATTGATCAGGCCGACGGGGATGCCTTGGGTTTGTTGAATTTCCTGCGCGAAAAAGTAGGCCACGGCGCTCATTGACGGCGAGGTTGCCGGGCCGGAAACCTTCCAAGTGTCGCCCAATGGCCCATCGACCAGCTCCAATTTTTTCGAAACGGTGAAGAAGCGAAGCAACGGATTGGCTGATGCCGCGATCGCCTGCTCGCCGGTCTTCGCGCCGCGCAGCTGCATTTCCATGTTGGATTGCCCGGAAGCCAACCAGACGTCACCAATCAGGATATCGGTCAGTTCTTTCCTGAATCCGTCGCTGCCGGAAACGGTCAGCTTGCTCGCCTTCGCGCTGGCGTCCATGGCCGGCAGAATGATCTTCCATCTCCCGTTGCGAGCCGTGCTTGTGAAATCACGGTCTTTGAAGGTAACCACCAGGGCGGTTCCATCCGGTGCCTGTCCCCAGATTGGAACCGGAACATCTCGTTGCAAAACCATTCCGCTCGAAAATACATCCGGTAGAACCACAGTTGCGGTCGCGGCAGGAGAGGTGATCGTGGCGAGACCCAGGCACCAAGCGGCAATCCATCGTTTCATCATGTTCTTTCTCAATACCTCTTTCGATCGATTCGATCAAACAGGATCGAGGTTGGGGGAGGGGCGGGCTGACTGCCGCATGGGAACCACTCGCTCACGCTCGCCGCCACATTGCTGGGATTGGGCCATACGGCGGGTGGCAAAGCTATTGGCGCTTTGTTGCTGCCGGATTCCAGATGACCACGCCCATGTGGTAGCGGTCGTGACCGGCGATTCGACGCGCGTAGTAGGCGGTCACGATCTGGCCATCGGCCAGTTGAACACTGCTCGGATATCCGCCGTCGCTTTCGAAATCGACGACGCGGATGGGATTGCTCCAGTTCGTTCCTTCGTCGTCGCTGAACCGGACGTCGACTCCCCGAGGTCGCTCACGGTTTCCGTATGACAGGAGCACGCGTCCGTCTTTCAGTCGTGTGAAATGGCCGGGATGCTGCTGCTTTCCCGTCAGCCTTTTCCGGAGCGTCCACGTCTGTGCATCGTCATCTGAGGTATAGAGATCAAGACCATCCAGACGCGCGGCCGCGAGCCACTTACCTTTGCCCAGGTGGAATATTGCCGGTTCGTGAATCACGACTTTGGGGTTTAGCGTCGCCGGCTCAATCCATGTCCGTCCGTCATCGCGACTGCGGTAGACTTTGGTCGCTCCGGCGCTGCCGCGATAGAGCGCGACGCGGAGGTCCCCGTCATTCCCTTCCAGAATGTCGCCAAAGGGAACGACCACCTGCGAGAATGGTTTGGGATTGCGATTCCAAGTCCGTCCACCGTCCTGGGAACGACTGATCAAGGGAGCCAGGATCGTTCCGCGACCCTCGCCCGTCGGATCAGACCAACCACTGGCAATCACGACCAGGTCCCCGTTGCTTGCGAGTCCGGCGGCGACGTTCCCCCGCGCTGCTCCGGGATGGTCACGTGGGACCGGTGTGCCGCGTTTGGTCCAGGTATGACCACCGTCTTCACTCGCCCAACAGTCGACGTCACTGGGGAGCTTGAGGTGGCTCGGCTGATTGTGAATCGTGGCCACAATCGTGCCATCTCGCAGTAGCGTCAGGTTGGGCCAAGCGCACACGTTGTCGACAGCCACGATCGGCTTGGGTTGCTCGCCTGCGGTGTTCTGAACATAGGTTCGTTCAGCGCCGTCGACGTCGATAGTGACCGCGCTCATTAGACCCAGTGTCAGGACTCCTCCGAGCCACGTTTTCTCGATTCTCTTCAATGTATTGCTGTTAAAACTCATATCTTATTTTGTTAAAGCTTGGGGCTTTCGGATTCGCCTCCTCTCGCCGCCATTCGCTTCGTGTGGTGACGTGGACCTGCTTCATGGAATACCGATCAGATAAAAAACCGTGGGCACGAACTTGTTCGAGCCCTTCAGGCCCGGCACGCAAAAGCGTGAACTCCAACAGGTTTGCGTCCTTTTCATACGGTTGATCAACGAACTGATTGGATCTTCAAATGCCTGCCAACAAACTCAGCGACCTGCCGGCCGAGGAGTTCCTTTGCGGCCGGGGTCAGGTGCACGCCATCGGCACCGATGAGTGTGCCCGTTTCGTGCGGGGATTTGGAATTGATCATGGTGGCGTGGAGATCGTTGACGGGCACCTTCAGCTCGCGCATTACGCGGAGGGCAATCTTGTTGTATTGCTCCACGGCGGCCCCGGTCAGTTCGTATTCGCGTCCCTGACGCTTTGCGGCAGCTCGATCATCCAGGATAGCTGTGGTGGTCGCAAACAAGACGGTCGCTTTGGTCTCGGTGCGGATACGCTTCACGATCGCACGCAGGTTGGCTTCGTAGCGTTCGGGTGAGACCTGGAATTTGCCGGTGGATCGGAACTTCTTGGTGTCGTGGATTCCGCAATTGAAATGGACGACGTCGGGCTGTTCCTGGATGACCCAGCGCTGGAGGTTCTTCAACACGTTGGCACTGTCCCCGCCATTGGCTTTGGGGCTTAGGATCACCGCCCGGTCCTGCAGTTGTCCGACGGCGTTGGCGGCGTAGCTCATACGAATCGAATCGCCAATCAGTGCGACCTTGGCCTTTCTTTTCGGAGTGGTTGGTTTCGCAGGAATGAATTCGTGAATTCGATTGATCACGCGTTGATGGTGTTTTCCGCGACCGGTGGTGTTGCTTTGCATCAGTAGCACGCCGCCGAGCTGACGTTCGAAATCAAACCAGCCCACGGGCCCGGAATAGCCCGGGTGATTGTAGAGCGTGGAGTTTCCGTTGATCGCGCTCTTCTTGATCTGAAAAGCCAATCCATAGCGATCTCCGGTGCCGGGTTGGGCTTCGTAGAGCTTGGCCAAGGTCGCGGCTTTGACCAACTGACGTCCCTGGTGTTTCCCATGATTGAGATGCAGCTGCATCAAGGTGCCGAGTTCGTCGAGCGTCGTGTATACCGCACCGCCGGCGGCCGATAGCCGGGTATTCTGGCGCTGGGCAACTTCCAGCCCGAACGTGTCCGGCTCGAACCCATGCGGTTTGCTTGAGGAATACAACGGGGCCAGCCGGCGGAGTTCGGACGGCGTCGGTCGAATGGTCGAGTCCTTGAGTCCGAGTGGTTTGAAGACTTTGCTCTCCATCAGTTCCACAAAGGATTTCCCGGTCTTCTTTTCAACCACGCAGGCGGTGAGATCAATCGGGCGGCCGTAGAGCAGTCGCGTGCCGGGTTGCACCGCAAGTCCGATCTTGAGGCAGCCGTCGATGAATTCCTGTGGATTCTTAGGGAAGTAGTAGCCGGCATATGCAGCATCGGTTTCCAGCAGACCATTCTGTTTCATCCAATTGTTGCCGGGAACGCCCGAGGTATGACTCAGCGCGTGGCGTAACAGGATCTCGGTGCTCGGCTTCGATCCGTCGCGCATCCGCATCTTGGCGAACTCCGGAAATGTCCGGGCAATCGGATCGTCGAAAGAAATCACGCCTTCATCCACGAGCATTGCCATCAACGTGGCGGTGAACATCTTCCCGGCCGAGGCGAGCCAGCAGAGTTGCTCCACGGTAAACGGCTTTTTTGAATCAATATCCACCACGCCATGGGCTTCGCGCATGACGACCTCACCTTCGTGAATCAGCAGGATCGAAGCGCCCGGGTAGTAGCCTTCATCGATCAGCCCCTTCAGCTCTGTCCGGATGGCGGCTTTCGCCTTGGAAGACAGCGTCGCTGCCGGAGTTGTAAAGGTCAGGACCAGGGTGATCGCCAGCAGGAATCGAATGCACAGTTGCTTCATGGATGGGGGTAGCTTGAGGTCAAGACGGTCGCCGTCAAATCCCGAATCGCGATCTCGAGCAGCGCGTGGTGGGACGTATCGCCCTCGGAGTTTGCGCTTTGGCGTGTGGGCGCGAACCCGTGCGAGCCCTTCAGTCTCGCGTGGAACGAGTGACGGGATTGACAAGCATCACTGCCAGATGCACGACCGCCGCGATCCACTGAATCGTGGACACCAGTTTGTAGCGACTGTGGATCACGTTGAACGACTCATGATCCGTGACAACCCTCTGTTGAAAGTCGAGATACGTGTCGATCTGGTTGTGTTGTAGAAACATCAGACCAAGGGTGACAGCGAGGACCAGCCACGAGGTGCCGAGCAAAACTCTTACCCGCCGGGACAGCCATTGCCAATGACTGGCGAGATATGCCGCGAGCAGAATGATGGCAAGCAAACCGATTGAGTTCAGCCGGTCGGTAACGCCCCGGGTCACAAAACCGAACTCGCTGGAATCATCGAAGATCTGGTGCCCGATTCGCAACGAGACGGAGGTGAAGAACGTGAAGCCACCCATCCAGAGCGCCCACGCCAGCACCGCCAGAACGTGAATGACCTTGCGTAGGGAGTTCATGGCTCAGCAATTCAGAAAAGCGTCAATTCGCGGCGCCGCGCAGAGATCCCTCCGCCACTCTTCCCGGATCGAATCGAGGCCATGGGCAGCACCAAGCAATGCGCCGAGCACCAGCGCCCGGGCACAACTGTCGCCACCGGCCATGGCGTTTTCCACGAAAGCTGAATCGGTATCCGTTCCATACTTCAGCGCGAGAAAGATCACTCCGGGGAGGGCTGCCGATGCGGAACACGATTGGCCCAGTCGACCGATTGCTTCGACGGCCCCGAGACCTTGGACGCCTTCGGCCGCTTCGATCGCCCAAGCCGGGGCGGTATCGCGAATGACTTCGTCCAACGTCGCGCCGTGCATCAGACGGTGACTCGCCCGGGCGAGGAATTCGGTGGCTTCGGCGGCAGCGGCCGATCGATGCGTCAGGTTATTTTGCTCCAACGTCGCCTTCACCACGTCTTCTTCGGATCCGGTCGCAAGCTGGACAATCAAGGGTGTACCTCGGGCGGGACCGGCCAGTTCATCGGATGCACTCGCGGCTTCGAGACGGGGTTGACCGTTCTCCAGATTCTGGAGGGTGGTCGTGGTGGCTCCGTCCACGTAGTCATCGTAGCTCGCCCACCGGGATGCCCAGTCGGCCATGAACGCGTCCGCATCCCACTTGGAGTTCTGCCGAAGGAAGTCCAACAACCACAAGGCCTGATCCCCGACGTGTCCCTGCTCTCCGGCCTGTTTGTTGGGGTGATAGGAATCTTTCCCCGGAGCGGTGTAGCCGGATGCTCGGCCCCGCCGTTCGATCTCGTTGGTGTCATAAATCCAATGCACGCCAAGCGCCAAGGCCTCGGCTACGAATGCGCCATACAACAGGCCGGCTCGGCGTTGCTCAAGATTGATCATGTTCATCCGAAACCAATACCGCGTACCAGCCGGTGTGAGGAGGCTCAATGTCAGCGTGGTCGTCACCTTCGAACGGGTGTTCGATCGCGAACGGGTGGCAATTTGGAAAGTTGCGATCATTTTCTATCCCGTTGGGATTCATGGAGTCTCGGGTTCCCCGAGTGATTAGGATTTGTGGGTCGTAGTCAGTCCTACAATCACCTCACAACTCTTTCCCAGCCACCAATTGAGCTTGTTTACCGGACCGGACCGGATTGCAATCGGTGGATTCAATCATGAGCACCCACTGCAATCGTCTGTTCGCATTCATTCTGATCTTCATCCTCTTCGCGGGGAGAAATGAGGAGGCCCTCGCACAGATTGCGTTCAAGCAGGAACCGGGACGCATGCACATCACGGTGGATGGCAATCCGCTGGCCATCTACGTGTGGGATGACCCGGTGACAACGCGGCCGTATTTCAAGAGCGTGCACGCGCCGGGGGGCAAGGTTCAATTGACCCGCAACCATCCGCCCAAGCCCGGTGACATCGGTGATCACGAGACTTATCACCCCGGTCTCTGGTGGGGTTTCGGGGATGTGGGTGGGAACGATTACTGGCGCTTGAAGGCGCGGAGTGTCGGCGGTGACTTCGTCGAACAGCCGAAAGGGGGGCAGGATCGCGGAACCTTTGCCGTGCGGAACAGGCTGCTCGTGAACGGCGGAGACAGCGTCTTTTGCGAACAGCGCTGCCGCTACACAATCTTCCGCCGGCCGGAAGGGATCCTGATGATCTGTGAAAGCGTCTTCATTCGTGAGGCCGGTGATTTCTGGCTGGGCGACCAGGAAGAGATGGGACTCGCATTCCGTGTCGGCTTCGATTTTCCCATCACCTCTGGAAAGGGCGGCCGCATTCTGAACAGCAACGGCAGCCGCGATTTGAAGCAGATCCGCACCCGCCAATCTGATTGGTGCGACTACAGCGGCCCCGCCGGTGAACAATTTGCGGGCATGATGCTGATGAATGATCCTGCCAACTTCCGCCGACCTTGGTGGCACGCCGTGGACAACGGTCTGCTCGTGGCCAATCCACTGGGCGAAAGCGAACTCAATCGACGGGGCAAGCGCCGTGAGAATTTTCTGGTGAAGAAGGGGACGCCGTTCCGCTTGCGCTACGGCGTCTTGATGCATATTCACGATCAGGCGGCGGACTTTCAACCCGTGGAGGCGTATCGGGAATTCATCAAACTGCTGCCTGAGCAAGACGCCGCCAAGCGGAAGGCAGCCGCGTTACCGGTCGTGCCGGATGGCTTTCAGGTTTCGATCTTCGCGCAGGAACCACTGGTCTACAAACCCACTTCACTTTGCTTCGATGCACGTGGCCGGCTGTTCGTGGGACAGGGACCCCAGTATCCTAAGAACGAGGAGGGAACGCCGACCGACAGCGTGCATCTGCTGATCGATACCGACGGGGATGGCGTGGCGGATCAGCGCAAGGAGTTCGCCCGCGGCTTCAACAGCATTCAGGGGCTCGCCTGGAAGGGGCGCGATCTGTATGTCGCCAACGCGCCGGAACTGACGATCGTGCGCGACTTGGACGGCGATGACGAAGCCGACGAATACGTCGTGATCTTCACGGACCTCGGCAATCGCGAACACGCACTGCACGGACTGAACTTCGGTCCCGACGGCAAACTCTACATGTCCAAGGGAAATTCCAAGGGCCACAACCAACCTGACAAATACGGCTACGTTGCTCCGCGAGCTTTCCGCGAATTGTGGGACGTCGAACATCCGCCCAACGCGCCCGATTCGTATCCCCCGAAGACCTACACGAAAGAGAACTATCAGAATACTTACCATCACTGGGATGACGACTGGGGACGCCAAGGCGGCGTGCTTCGCTGCGATCCCGATGGTGGAAATCTGGAGATCGTTTCGCGTGGCATGCGCAATCCCTGGGACATCGCCTTCGATGACGGCTTCAACTGGCTGGGCACGGACAATGACCAGACGCAGGGCGATCGGATAATCATGCCCTTCTACGGGGCGCATTTTGGCTGGGGGCACCGTTACAGCAGCCATTGGACCGGGGCAGGCCATCTGCCGACCGTGCCCATCAGTGGCCCGCTGTTCTCCGGGAGCGGCGCGGGAATCGTTTATCAGGCCCACGAAAATTTTCCGCCGGAGTATCGGAATGTCTTCTTCATCAACGACTGGCTCTTCGGCACCTACGTCTATCGGCCCGAGTGGAAAGGCGCGCTGCGGGTGGCGGGCAAGGGTTCACTGGAGCCCTTCATGCGTCGCAGCGATGGCGGCATGTTGTACCGGCCGACCGATTTGGAATTTGGGCCGGAGGGAGCGCTCTACTCCCTTGGTTGGGGCGGCAACTACGACTACCAGACCGGCAACGAAGGCAGCTGGATTTTTCAGATCACCCATCGCGATGCCGAGCCCCGCACCCACCGGCCATCCGTTGTAATTGGAAAGATGACGGTTACCCAGTTGGTGCGAGAACTGGGCCCGGACGTCCTGCCCGCGAGACGTGTGAATGCCCAGGACGAACTGGTACGTCGCGACGTCCGTGTCCGCGGTGAATTGATACGCGCCATTTCCGAACCCGGCCTCACCACGGGACAGCAGACCTGGGTGGCCTGGACACTTGGTCGCATGCAGAATTCCCGAAATGATGACGTCTTTCTGAAGTGGGCGAATCCGACGAACCGATTCCCGTTAAACCTGCGCATTCAAGCCATCAGGATTCTCGGCAAGCGCGAGGCCACTGACAAAGATCTGCTGTCCGCAGTGGCTCGCCAGGCAATGATTGATCCGGATCCGCGCGTCCGGTTCGAAGGAGTGCAGGCCGTTCATCAGGGGAAATCTGCTCACGCCGTAGATCAACTGTTGGGTCTGCTCTCTCGCGAAAAAGATCGCCTGGTATTCTACGCCGGCTGGCAGGCCCTCCGCGATCTTGCGCCCTTGAAGAAACGCAAGACCTGGCTGACGCATTCAGATCACCGCATCCGTCTCGCCGCGCTGCTCGGACTTCAGCAAGACCATGCCATCACCCAGCGCGAAGCCTTCGACCTGGTCGACCGGGAGCTCGATTCCGACGTCCGCAGCTGGGCCCTGACCTATGCGATGAATGCGACGCCGCCGAAAAAGATGCCCAACACCACGGCCCGCGTTGTATTTGATCAATCCGTGCCTATCGGGGACCTGATCAAGCGCGCCGGGAACGCGTCGGGAGGGACCGGACTGCAATTGCTCTACCTGAAAATGATCGGTCGCGCGTCCGTTCGCAGCGGTGGACAACAACAAGAGCTGCTTAAGTTCTACCGCAGCCTGCAACACGACACCGAGCGGGCCCTGGTCTTGCCGGCGCTGGCCAGCAACGTCGCGGCATTCCCTGATCTGTGGAACGCTCTGGGTTCAGAGCAACTGCGCGAGGGCGCCGTTGCCGGTCTCATAAATCTGGTCAAACTGCGAACTGCCGCACTCCGCCCGACCGAGGAACAGATCCGGTCCGCCGCTCAAAGTCTGTCTTCGGTGAACAATGTCGCCATGGACATTGCCACCCGGCTCCTCAGTGAAATCACCAAAGCCGGCCCTCGCGATGACCGCGTGGCAGGTGCACTCCGCGCGATCGAGAGCATGCCACTCGCTGCCGACTGGGCGATCGCCGGATCGGAACTGGAGACGTTGCTGGACGTACTCGAAAAACGCCCCGAGCCAGATGTTCGACGCTCTGCACTGCGTCTGTTGGGCAAATTGACACCGGCATCTGTTGCCCGCAATCCACGAGTCATACAGATCTTCACCTCACTTACGCGCAAAGCCGACGCTCGTCTCTATCGTGAACTCACAGCCACCCTCATGCACCTCGGTCTCCCGGTGGACGTTCCAGCACCTAAGTCTGCGACCAGCGGCGGCATCCGGGCACAGCTGGCCCAAGCCGATCCCGAACGCGGCCGGGACTTCTTCTTCGATCCCGTTCGCGGCGCCGGTTGCGCGGTCTGCCATCGGGTTCAAGGACGCGGCAATTCCGTCGCCCCCGACCTCTCCGGCGTCGGTTCCCGGCTCACTCCGGAAAACCTCATCCAAGCCATCCTGCAACCCAGTGCCAATATCACCGAAGGCTACGCCATGCAGCGCATTGTCCTGAACGACGGCACCGAGCAAACCGGCGCGGTAGTCCGCGAATCCGACTCCTCTCTTGCCTTGTTGCTCCCCGCCGGCACTCAGGTTTCAATCGCAACAGCCGACATCCGCAAACGTAAAAGGCTGAACCAATCCGTCATGCCCCAAGGCTACGAACTTTTCGGCAACGAACAACTCGCCGACCTGACCGCCTGGCTACTCACTCTCCGCGACATCACTCCCCGACAGATGACGGGAGCCAAGTGACACCCTTGGTGATTGTGCCTGACCACGAATCGGGAAATCTCAATGTGGTATGGACGTTAATGGGGGGACGGCAGCCGGCCTGCGCGTAGCCGTATCGGTTTGCTATCGGGCATCGAAGGACTCAATGTCCACCGTCACGAGTATTGATGACCGGAAACTGGCTTGCTGGTTGTAGATTCCGCGCATGAAATTCGTCCGGGAGTTCCATGAGGATTGTGAACCGTCAGAATAGCCGCTGTCCCCGCCTATGTCTGAAGACGTCAAAGAGCACCTCGCCCTTCGCCTGGTAAGATTCATTCGCCGAACACAACTGAGCACTCAGCGTGCCTTGCCGGCCATCGAGGAATTGGCCGGCACCGGTCCGGAGGACGACACCATCGATTCCATTCTCGAAATTCTTGAAGCACAGCCGGGCGAAGAGTGCCGGGATCTGGTGGTCTTGCTCCGCGACTGCGCGACTGCGCGAGGCTGAGAAAGTTCGAAGGCGACGTCATTTGGACGAACCGGCGACCAACCAATCGGGGCTGCTCTTGGGGGACATGCCGACCAACGTCACCACCGCATGGAACATTGGATCGGGGCTGCAACCATTGGCCCATGAGGCCATCCAATTGCTTGCCGA
>JBLFYM010000036.1:0-44291 GCA_047608975.1 Limisphaerales bacterium
GCGCAACGATTCCTCGGGGACGCGACGGAAATGAAGACCTTCATTTCTGGTCTCAGCGGGATGCTACGGACGGAGTTGGATCAGACCACGCTATCGGACCAGAAGAAGGACGAGTTCGTCAGGGGATTTCTCAACGGCGGACAGCGCAACATCGACATGGGGATGCAGATCCGCGAGCAGGATATCCGCATTGCAAACGCCATGATGGGAGTGTTCGAACTCCTGCACAACCAGTGGGGCAATTGGGAGAACAATCTTCAGGCCGGAACAGTTGATTTCGAATCCGGCGATGCGATCGAGAAATTCCACGCCCATTTTGCCGAGATCAATGAGGCGGCGGCGGAACAGGTGCGTCTACAGAAAGCAATCCTTGAGCGATCGGCGAAGTGAACTGCAGCGTCGCCCGGCGGGCAAGCGCGGTCGCATCGCATCTCACTCCGGACCGAACAATACACAAATCGGAGCGGGCGCGTTCACGACGCTTCGGTTGTAGGCCAGTTCACCACTCACCTGATCCACCTCGAACGCCGCGAGTGTGTGCGAGTCCTGGCCGGCGGCGAGCAGCCACTTCCCACTTGGATCCAAATTGAAATTCCGGGGAGTTGCTCCGCGGACAAATTCACGTTCGATCACCTGCAAAGCCCCGGTCTTCTGGTTCACCCGGTAAGCCGTGACCGTGTCGTGTCCACGATTGGCTGAGTAGACAAACTGACCATTCGGATGAACGCGAATCTCGGAGGCGCTCTTCGCCTTCTCCTTTTCGAGTTCCACCGCCGGCACCGCAGCGATCGTCTCTTTCGCAGTCATCGTTCCGTTCTTGGCGTCATAGTCGAAGGTGGTGACCGAAACGTGGATTTCGTTAAGCACGTAGACCCATTTCCCGGACGGGTGAAACTTCATATGACGCGGTCCTGCCCCAGGAGGGAGAACGGCACTTCCATGCGCCGTGATTTTGGAATTCGCCGCATCAAGACGATAGATCATCACTCGATCGAGGCCGAGGTCGGGAACGAATACAAATCGATTATCGGGTGAAACCCCGGCCCAATGAGGATGCGGGGAAGCCTGGCGGCGACCCGCCACATTGGATCCGCCTTCATGTTCAATCGTCTGCGTGCGGGCCTTGATCGAGCCATCCTTGTTCAACGAATATACCGACACGGAACCGCCGCCATATTGCGCGGTGATCAAAGTCCTTCCCGTCTTGTCCACGCAAACATGGGAAGAGCCGCCATCGCCTGATTCTTTCGAATTCAATAACTTCAGTTGAGCCGAAGATCCTTTGCCGGTCACCCGGTACGACGCGGTGCACGGTTTCCCGCCCAACGCTCCCACCGCATACAAGGTGTTCCGATCGGGATGCATCGCCAGAAATCCGGGACCGGATATCTCAGCCGCCAAGCTCGTCGGGGAGAGCCGTCCTTTCGTTGCATCCAGCGTGCAGTGATAGATTCCCTGACTCGCCTGGTTTCGACTCGTGCCGATCCACACGTCCAGCGACTGCGAATACCCCGTGCCTGCTAGCAAAGCGGATAACAGAATTGTGAAGATCGATCCGAATGAACGCGTTCTGTGAGTCATTCCGCAGATCATTGCGGCGGGGTTGGATGATGCAAGGAATTATGCGGGGCCTTTTGGGTGGACGACATCGCTGTCGCGGCTGGCGGCAGATTCTCGCTTTTCACGGAGACGGGTTGATCCCACGGTGTGTGCATGAACACGCGTTACCTTGCCATCGCTTTGCTGTTCTTGGCCGCTGGCATCAAAGCTCAATCCGACTATCCGCTTCGCCCGGCGGTTGAGTGCAATCCCCGATCGGGACTCCCGAACTTTCTCGCCAAGATCCAGAAGGGCGGGACACTAAAAGTCGCCTACTTGGGCGGAAGTATCACCGCGGCGCCCGGTTGGCGGATAAAATCGCGCCAATGGCTGCAGGAAAGATATCCCACAGTAAAATTCGCGGAAATCCACGCCGCCATTGGAGGGACGGGATCAGACCTCGGCGTGTTCCGGCTGGAGCGTGATGTTTTGGAGCACGAGCCTGACCTGGTGTTTGTTGAGTTTGCCGTTAATGACGGCAGCGCCCCACCTGAACGGATTCACAAAGCGATGGAAGGCATCGTTCGCCAGACGTGGCAGGCTGATCCCGGAATCGATATCTGCTACGTCTATACGCTTACCCAAAAAATGCTTGGCGATCTCCAGTCCGGCAAGATGCCCCGCGCTGCCAGTGCGATGGAGGAACTCGCGGATCACTACAGCATTCCGTCGATCCATTTTGGAGTGGAAGTGGCCCGTCTCGAGAAGGCCGGCGAACTTGTTTTCAAAGCCCCCAAGCCTAAGGATTTTTCCGCCCAGCCGATGATCTTTTCCAGTGATGGTGTCCATCCACACGTCCAGACCGGACACCAGCTTTACCTCGAAGCCATTGCGCGTTCCTGGCCGGAAATTGCGAAGGCCAGCAGCGGCAAAGCGCCCGCACGCAAACTTGGAACGCCACTTCGGTCGGACAACTGGGAGAAGGCGCAGATGGTTTCGATTCGACCCGAGATGTTGCGCGGCGACTGGACCAAGCTTTCCGCCGACCATCGTCTTGCCAAACGATTCCAGCGAAATATGCCCGAGCTGTATCAGGCGGTGAATCCCGGCGCGACACTCTCATTCCGATTTGAGGGAACCACTGCCGCGATCTTCGACATCCTCGGTCCTGATGGTGGTCAGGTATTTTGTCAGGTCAACGAATCGAAAGGTTCCACCCGCAATCGTGTCGACGCATATTGCACCTACCACCGGATGTCCAAGTTGAACGTCGCCAACGAAATTCAGCCCGGTGTTCATTCAGTTGAGATCCGACTCACACCCAATCAACTGGACAAGAGCAAGATCCTCTTTGAACGCAACCGCGGCGACCTCGCAGCCCAGCCCGACAAATACCGAGACCACACCTGGTATGTCGCTTCGATCATGCTGATCGGTGACCTGAGATGAACAGTCAGGTCGATAATGTGTTGCGACCCGATGGCGGCATCCCAAGTGGAGGGGCGAGCTTGCGAGTCCGAAGGCGTGTCTATCCACCGAACATGAAGAAAATAGCATTTCGTCTATTGCCACCACGCCCCCCCCTTTGGCTAGCGCAACGCCACGGACTCGCAAGCTCATCCCTCCAGAGCATAAACAACGCTCGCCCACTGCTGCTTTCCTTGCCGGGTTCTTTCCCCTAACCTTTGCCCATGCCAGTTCGAATCTTTGCAAGCCAACGCCGATGAGCGATTCACCTTCCCCAGGTGATCACCCGCTTGCCCCGTTGGGTTGGGACAGGGGATGGCAGGAGGCCTTCGACGCCAATGAGTCCTTCGAAAAACTCATTCCCGCCCGCGTCTCAATGGAGACGAAACTCAACTATCTCGTCTGCACAAAGGACGCCGAATTGCCGGCGAAGGTCACGGGCAAATTGCTTCATGATACCAAACGAATCCCACTTGCGCGCCCGAAGGTGGGGGATTGGGTGGCCGTGTCATTGGTTCAAAACGAGGAACGGGCACAGATTCGCGGATTGGTGGAACGCCGGTCCCAGTTCACACGGAAAGTCGCCGGCCGCCGCAACGAAGGCCAGGTCATCGCGGCCAACGTGGATGCCGTTTTCATCGTCCAGGGACTCGACGACAATTTCAACCTGAGGCGACTCGAACGCTGCCTCGTAATGGTTCACGAAGGCGGAGCGGAACCAATCGTTCTGCTCAACAAAACCGATCTTTGTGAAAATCTGGCAGAGCGGTTGCATGAAGCCGAGGTGGTCGCCGGGGACGCCCCGATTGTCTGCCTCTCGGCCAAGACCGGGGAACATCTGGATCACCTTGAGAAGTGGGTTCGCCCCGGCAAAACCGTGGCCTTCATCGGATCCTCCGGCGTTGGAAAATCCACGCTGATCAATCGACTCTACGGTGAAATGGTGCAGGAAACTGCGGATGTCCGGGAGCGTGATTCCAAGGGACGTCATACCACAGTCCGGCGCGAACTCGTCGTTCTGCCGCAGGGTGGCATGGTGATCGACACGCCCGGCATGCGTGAGTTCCACCTCTGGTTTGCCGATGATGGTCTGGAGGCGGCATTTGCTGATATCGAGAACATAGCCGTCGGTTGTCGCTTCAATGATTGCATGCACGCAAACGAGCCCGACTGCGCTGTGCTCAAGGCAATTGATGACGGCAAACTTCAGCGGGAGCGTCATCAGAACTACCAGCGCCTGAGCGAAGACCTGAAGAAGCTCAACCGTAGCCACCTCCGGCGGAAGTGGCGGGACAAGGCGGCCGGTTCATTCCAGAAGGCCCGCGCATCGAGACCGTTCAAGCGCGGAGGACGGTAGCTGGCTCAGCAACGTCACCGCGGCTGTTTCAGCTTTTCCACCCTGAGCCGCTGACGATAGATCAGCGCAAACACCATCCCCCAGATGAACGTCATCGAGAAAAGTGCGACGCCCCCCAATCCGATCAGCACCCAGCGAGTCTCGTCAGTCGGCCACATCCCGGTGCGGCTGTAGGATTCTGCCATCACCTCGGCTGGGTTTCTCCCAGTCTGCATCCAATATTTCACGAACCAAACAGCGAATGCGTTGGTGAGCAGAAACCCGATCATCGCCGAAACAATCTGGGTAATACCGGTCTTTCTGCTCCCTGCGGAACAGGTTCCAAATCCCGGAAGTGCCACATTACCCAACAGACACTCCATCCCCAGGTCACGGGGTTTACCGGGAGCTTTGGCAGGTTCCTCCGGCAATTCTGGTGGCAGTTTGGAATCACTCATCAGGGTTAAGAATCAGTCCGGCGTCGATCAGTAAAATCGGCAGGCCACTTCGGATCGGGTAAGCAAGGTTTCCGTCGGTGCGAACCAACGCACCTTCGATCGGCTCAGTGACCTTGCTGGCGGAGACGGCCAGGATTTCTCCCGCTCCGATCAGCTTGTTCAATGACTCCAGTTCAACACCGGGCATGCGGCGCAGTTGTTGATGCGTCGCGGGACAACACAGGAGTTGCCAGGCCGATTCATCCATCAGTCTTGCGGTGCCGCCCGGACTGCGGCTTCGTAAATCTTCTTCAACGGGGTTTGCGTCTGGTCGGCCAGCGTGCGACAGGATTCGTATTCCGGGGCAACCTGAACGATGCGTCCGCTCAATCGTCCGATTTTGACATCCACACTCCCCTGCTCCACTTGCACCGTCACGATTTCCCGCCGTAACTTTCGGCGTTCCGCGCTTGAGCGTCTCACCCCAAAAGCCGTGGTCTCACGGAGGATCATCTCGCTGAACCGATCGGCGTCCCCTTCGCCACACAGCACGGAGAGCAGAACGCCGGGTCGAGTCTTCTTCATCTGAATCGGAGTGTGAAAGACGTCCAGCGCCCCATCGCGAAGAGCGCGGTCCACAAAATCGCCCAGGACCTCGGCGCTGATATCGTCCAGATTTGTTTCCAGAACGGCGATGCGATCCGTTTCCCAATCCAGTGCCGCGCTTCCGCCGCCCGCACTCTCACCCAAGACGGCGCGGAGAACGTTCGGACGGGTGTGGTTGTCGCGGGTTCCCAAACCGTATCCCACCTGTTGGGCAACGATCCCGGTCATAGGGCCGAAGTCTTCGGCGAATTCAGCCAGGATCGCAGCGCCGGTCGGAGTGACCAATTCATGCGGTTCGTCACACTGATTTACCGGAACTCCACGGGCTCCCAGAATCTCAAGTGTTGCCATGGTTGGAATTGGAAAACGTCCATGCGCGCACATGACAAACCCGGTGCCTTCAACCACCGCACCGGCGAGCACACGAGGTTTCCCCAGCATTTCCAAACCAACGCAGGCCCCGACGATATCCACGATCGAATCCACCGCGCCGACTTCATGAAAATGAACACTTTCAACCGGCAGTCCGTGCACTTTGCCTTCGGCCACCGCGACGCGGTAGAAAACCGCTTTCGACTTCTCCTTCACCCATTCAGACAAACTGCTCTGCTCAATCAGCTCTCGAATCTGGGCGTGATCCCGACTGCCCTCGTGGCTGTGGTCATGCTCGCCCGGTCCGTGGGAATGGTCGTGGGAATGAGATTCCGGCTCCGGAGAATGGTTGTGAGCGTGATCTTCCTCGCTCGCGGCCGCGTGACTGTGCTCATGAGAATGATCGTGCGCGGGCTCTTCGGCCGCATGCGAATGATCCGCAGCATGATCGTGTGAATGGCAGCTCTCCTCATCGCCATCGAGCAACACATCGAACTTTACCCCTTCGATGAACGACTTCGATTTCCGGGATGATTTCAACCGGTATTCATCCAGTCCCAACTTTTTGAGTTCCGCTTCCAACTGGTCGAACTCAACGCCCAGATCGAGCAACGCGCCGATGAACATGTCGCCGCTGATTCCGCTGAAAATATCGAGGTAAAGTGTCTTCATCATTCAATCATCCATCAAAGCCGTAATCTGGCTCGCCGCGTAACCCGCGCCAAAACCGTTGTCAATATTCACCACCGTCACGCCGCTGCCACAGCTGTTCAACATGCCTAGCAACGCCGCCAGGCCACCGAAACTCGCGCCGTAGCCAACGCTCGTCGGTACCGCGATCACCGGTCGATCAACGAGCCCCGCAACCACACTCGGAAGCGCCCCTTCCATTCCGGCCGCAACAATCAGGACCTTCGCCGATTGCAACTTTTCCACCGATGCCAACAGGCGATGCAGCCCAGCAACCCCCACGTCGAAGAGCCGCTCCACCTTGTTCCCCATGAACTCAGCAGTCACCGCGGCTTCTTCCGCGACCGGCATATCGCTGGTACCAGCCGACATCACGGTGATCCCTGAGCGACCAGTCTTCTGCTTCTTCTTCTCGATCACGGCGCACCGCGCGATCTCGTGATGAATCGTCTTGGGAAATTTCTTCTTCAACGCCTTTGCGTGAGCGTCGCCAATGCGGGTCACCAAAACGCGTTGCCCGGCGGCGAGCAGTTCACCGGCAATCGCCACCACTTGAGCCGGGGTCTTGCCACTGCCAAAGATCACTTCGGGGGTGCCTTTGCGCAGTTCCCTATGAGTATCGACTTTCGCAAATCCCAGATCGGAAAACGGGGCGCGTTGAAAGGCCTTCAGCACTTCTCCAGCTTCCACGTTTCCCGCCCGGAATTCCTCCAATAAACTTTTTGCGTCGCTGCTATTCACGCTCTCAACCTCCCTGCAACATCGCTCGGAACGATCGTCCCAAGCCCATCAACTCCTGGCGAAACACCCAGATCAGAATGCAGCCAATGATAAATCCACCGACCTGCAGCGCATTGAGCAAACCGGGAGGAATCCGGTCCTCGATGCGTTTCACGGCCATCACTGCACCGTCATCTTCGAGATCCTCGTCCTCCGCATCAACGCCCATCACCGCCATCTGTGCCTTGGCATCTTCGCGTTTCAGCTGATCCACCCGCATTTTGATGTAAATCGCGGTGGCCTTCTTTTCATCCCCCATCGCCTGCTCAAAGGCCTTCATCCACATCCCCTCCTGGACATTCCCCAACTTCATCTCCTGGGAGACGGTTTCGTAGAAATGTTCATCGTTCACGGGCATGTCAGTGATTTCGTTCGCGGAACTTTTAGTCTTTATTCCACCGGAAAAACACCAAATTGTTTCGTGCCTGTACACATGAAAACAACTTTCCCGATACTCTCCGTTCTCCTGCTGTCGCTCACCCTCGCAATCGCCGCGGCCCGGCCGAACTTCGTGATCATCATGGCCGACGACATGGGTTACGCCGACGCGAGTTGTTATGGCAATGATCGCTACCAGACGCCGCGAATCGATCAACTGGCGAAGGAGGGACTGCGCTTTACCGATTTTCATTCCAACGGCCCGGTGTGTTCCCCCACCCGTGCCGCGCTGCTCACCGGACGATATCAACAACGTGCCGGCATGGCCGAAGTCGTGTTCGCCGATCCAAAACAGAACCGCCACCACGGACTTCAAGCCCAGGAAGTCACCTTCGCCGAACACCTTGGCAGAGCCGGATACCGGACCGGCGTGATGGGCAAATGGCATCTCGGCTACGCCCGGTCCTACAATCCCGTAGATCAGGGATTTGATGAATTTCACGGATACGTCAGCGGCAATATCGATTTCCATTCCCACTACGATCGGATGGGCGTGCTGGATTGGTGGGACGGTGGAAAACTCGCCGACGAGCCCGGCTACTGCACGCATCTGATCACGCACTATGCCAAGCAATTCATCCACGAAAACAAAGACCGCCCGTTCTGCCTCTATATTGCACATGAGGCTCCGCACAACCCCTACCAAGGTCCCCACGACAAAGCCTTTCGCGTCGCCGACAAAGTTGTGAAGGAGACTCATCCTCCGGGGCATATTGAAAAGGCTTACCGGGAAATGATGCAGGAGATGGATACGGGCATCGGTGAAGTGATCGACACGCTCAAGGAACTCAAACTGGAGAAGAACACGTTCGTCTTCTTCTTCTCCGACAATGGTGCAACACCGAAGGGTAACAACGGACCGCTTAGGGGATCCAAGTCCATGATTTGGGAGGGCGGCCACCGGGTGCCCGCCATCGCATGGTGGCCCGACCGCATCCAGCCCGGCACCACCACCGACGCGACCGCGATCACCCTCGACGTCCTCCCTACCTTGCTCGATCTGGCTGGGATCAGGACTGCGCAGCCCAGTTTCGATGGAGTCAGCCTGACACCCACGCTGTTCGGTAGCGGACAATTGCCCTCACGCAGCCTCTTCTGGGAATACCGCGATCGCAAAGCCATTCGCAAAGGCCCCTGGAAACTACTCGTCAATCAACCCATCCCGGGAAAGAAATACAAGAATGCCGATCCCGCCAAAGTCGCTCCGATGCTCTTCAATCTGCAAAAGGATCTTGGCGAACTGAACGATCTCTCCGCCAAGCAACCCGAGCGCGTAAAGTCCCTCCTGGCCGAACTTTCCCGCTGGGAAGCTGAGGTCAACATGGGAGCCACTGCCCAACCCGCCCGCTAAAACAATGTCCATATTCCCTCGATACTCCGCGAAACAACTTATCCACATCGCGGGAAAGCGATTGCGGGGATACAGGGCAATTCCCTAACTTCAGCTCGTGTCAGTGAAATTCACGATCCTGGGCAGCGGTTCCAACGGAAACTGCGCCTATCTGGAAACCGAGGATACACGGCTGCTGATCGACGCCGGGTTTAGCGGGAAGCAGATCCGTGAACGCATGGCGACGATCGACCGCGTTCCAGAGCGGTTGACCGGGATCATCGTCACCCACGAACACGGGGATCACACCGCCGGCTTGAAAACTATCGCTGCAAAGAACGACATCCCCGTCTATTGCAACCGCCTGACCAAGGAAGCGATCGAAAACCAGAACCCGAAGAAACTGCTATTCAAGATCTTCAACACCGGGACCGCTTTCGAAATCGGGGATGTGCTAATCGAATCCTTTTCAGTTCCCCACGATGCGTATGATCCGGTGGGTTTCCTGCTCCGCACCACCGGCGGCAATATTGGATTCCTAACCGACCTCGGTCATGCCACGCGGTTGATCATCGAACGGGTCCGGCCGGCCAACGTGCTCGTGCTCGAAGCCAACTACGATCTGCAACTGCTCCAAAACGACACCAAACGACCGTGGTCCACCAAACAACGAATCATGAGTCGCCATGGCCACCTCTCCAACGACGGCGCCGCGGAGGTCGCGGAACAGATCGTCTCTGAGAACCTGCATCAACTCTATCTCGGTCACCTGAGTTCAGACTGCAATCGACCGGATCTCGCCCACGAAACCGTCGCCACCCGTCTGGCCAAAACCGGTGCCACGCACATCAATATCAAGGCCGCCAACCAGGGCAAACCCATGCCCGGTCTGCCGATGAACTTCGGATGAATCCCGACGACCGTATAACGACCGAAAGCCTGATTCGGGAGATTCAGGAAATTGCGGGTGCGCTTTGCCCCCACTGCGATCAGCCGGTCACCCTCGCAGACGCGCTCCGAAGCCGCGCATTTGGCTCGAAGCGTCGCCCCAAGTGTTTTGCGGGACTGGCCGACTTTTTGGGCGAATCACCGGAGAATCTGGATTCCCAACTACAGGACTACTTCGAGCAACGCGACTGTTTCCAAGGAGCCTGGGACTGGATTGCCACCCAAGGGAAATCAAGTGATCAAGAATAGAGCCGATGCTTCACATCCACACAATTGAAGATCTCAGTCACCCTGATCTCCTGCCGTATCTGACCATTCGTCAGGATGCCGAGCAACGAAAGCGCGGACTGTTCATCGCCGAAGGCCTGAAAATCACCGAGCGATTGCTGGAGAGTGAATTCACCGTGGCCTCTCTCATGTTGCCAGAAGAAAGGCTGGCGGCGCTGAGGCCCCTAGTTGATTTACGCACCGAGGAAATCCATGCCTTTGTCGCCCCCCGGCTCGAACTGGAGAAGCTCGCCGGTACTACCATGTACCAGGGAGTGAATGCGGTCGGCAAAATCCCGGCGCCACAGTCCCTTGACGACATTCTGCAAAATGCCAGGCTGCCACGTTTTCTCGTGGCCATCGATGATCTGACCGGAGCAGACAACATGGGTACCGTGGCTCGCAACGCCACCGCGTTCGGCGCGGATGCCCTCATCGTGGGTGACACCTGCTGCAGTCCTTGGCTGCGCAAAGCCGTGCGAACGTCGATGGGAACGATCTTCAAAATCCCCAACACTCAGCCTGAAAGTCTCGCTGACGCCCTGAAACAACTCCGCGCTCGCGGTATTCGCACCATCGCCGCCCACGCGCATACGAATCGCAAGACCCTGAGTGAACTAGATCTTCGCGGCGACATCTGCATCGTACTGGGCAGCGAAGGTCACGGCATTCGCGAAGCCGTATTGGCGGAATGCGACGAACACGTAATTGTCCCCATGGCCAACGGTGTGGACTCGCTGAACGTCGGCAGTGCCGGATCCGTGTTCTGCTACGAAGTTGCCAGGCAACGCCAAGCCCTTCCCTTCACGTAGAAGTTCCGGCGTGCGCCCGATCAAATCATCGGTAAACGCGCACCCTCCCCCAATTCATCCGCGGTTGGTTTCGGCTTGGTTATCCCGAGGGTTGGCCATGTCGGTGGACGGAAGTTTGAGCGGATTCACTTCCGCTTCTACCTGGCGGAATCCGGCCTTACGAGCACGGGCTCGATCAAGAGTTGGAAGCCGTGCCGGTGATGCGATCGATCGAGGTTGCGGATGAGGTGTTGAACGACTATCCGCCCACGGGAGCTGGCACCAATGTCAATGGTGGCAGGACGGGGTGACAGGCCGGCTAGGAAACTTTGCTCGTTGTTGCACGAAACGAATTCGAGTTTAGACGACGCGGCTTTTTCGACGCTGTTGACGGTGAGCCAGGTTTCGTAGCCGCCGGGTTCGTGTTGGCGCGGGGATGGGAGTTACCCAAGTCCGCCGTTGGCGAGTTCGATGACGATGGTTCCCTTGAAGGGACTGCGCTGCTGGATCTCGAATCCGATCTCGGTGAACACCTCGAAGGGCAGCGCCGCAAAACCGAGGTCACCGATGCGAAAGGTCTGGGCGAGCGCGTCGACAGTCTCGGGCCAGTGCACAGCATCCCGACAAAGGGTGGATCCTGTCCCGGACGGCCGAGGCGTTCACTGAAGACGCCGAAGTAATCCGCCGACACATGCCCGCTCATGGTGCGACCGACGTAGTGCAGCCAGTAATTCCCCAACAACGCGATCGGTCGGCCGTCCGTGGCTTCGACCGATCGGAGGTAAACCTTGGGATTGACCGGCCCGGCGGGTTTGAGGAGCTGTTTCACGTAGCGGCCGGGATTCATCACGGCCGTATCCTCGTCGCCAAAGGGACTGGTGACCTTCTGCCCGTCATCCAACACCAGGCAACGCGCATGCAGATCATCATGAATATGCGTCGAACCTCGAGGATTGAATCCACCGATCCGCGGCGACAATTTCAAGAACGCTCAGGACAGACGGAGCAGTTGGGAGCGTAAGCGCAACTAGACAACCAATAGTTTCCGCCACCTGTGGTTCATTTTTGACGGGTAATGCGTTGGAGTCATGTGGTTTCCTTTCAGCGATGTTTTCCAGAATCACCTTATTGTTTACAGTCTCACTGCTCGCTTGGCCACCAGCCGTGACAATGAGTGCGACCGGGCCCAACATCGTCCTGATCATGGCCGATGACATGGGCTACGGTGATGTCAGCTGCTACAATGGGGATTCGCGAATTCCCACGCCGAACATGGATCGCCTGGCAAAGGAAGGGCTGCGATTTACTGACGCGCACTCCGCCGATTCGGTATGCACACCATCGCGGTATGGATTGCTTACGGGGCGCTACTGCTGGCGCACGCCGCTGACCCGAAGTGTGCTGTTCAACTATGAACCTCCGCTTATCAATGCCGGACGGATGACTCTGGCGTCTTTGCTGAAGGCGAAAGGCTACCGGACGGCGATCTCCGGAAAGTGGCATCTGGGACTGGGCTTCACGGCGAAGCCGGGGCAAAAGGTGAATTTCCAGGCGCCGTTGCCCTGGGCCCCGGGGCCGCTGCCGAATCAAGCTGTCAGCGAGAGCATCGATTTCTCGGTTCCGGTCTTCGGCGGTCCGGAGGAACTCGGTTTCGATGAAACCTTTTACACAGCGGGTTGCTCGACCGATCAGGAACCGTTCTGTTTCATTGAGAATGGGCAGTTCCGCCATATGAGCGAGGCGGCCTATCGTAATCCGGAAGGGAGTTGGCGCAGCGGGATGGCCGCCCCTGATTGGGTCAATGAAACGGTGGATGTCTCATTCACGGAGTGGGGCCTACGCTTCATTGAGAACACTCACAAGACAAATGCCGAGCAACCGTTCTTTCTCTATCTGCCCCTGTCCTCTCCACATTCGCCTCATGTCACCGACGAGCATGCCATTGGCCGATCGAAGGCGGGAATCCGCGGGGACATGGTCTGGCTCGTGGACTGGGCGGTTGGACGAATAACGGCCCGGTTGCAGGCCTTGGGTTTGACCGAGAACACGTTCCTGATCGTAACGAGTGACAACGGGCCATTGCTGGGATCGCTGGAACCGGGAGCCCGGGAGGGCAGCGCCATGATCACGAACGGACATCGCTCCGCGGGCAAGTTGCGCGGGATCAAGGGGCGGGTCTATGAAGGCGGTCATCGCGTTCCCTTTATCGCGCGTTGGCCGGGGCACATCCCGTCCGGCGCGGTGAGTCACGAAACGATCTGCTTCACGGATCTGCTGGCGACCTTCGCGGCCTTGAGCGGCGACAAACTCCCAGCCGGCGCCGGTGAAGACAGTTTCAATCGCCTGCCCGCTTTCTTGGGGAAGGCCATGAAACCAAGGCCCGCCATGGTCCATCATTCCAGCTCTGCCTTCGCGCTGCGGCAGGGCAAATGGAAGCTCATTTTCGGCCAAGGCGAGAAGCGCGTGAAGACTGCCCCCGGAAAAGGATATCTCTTCGATCTCGAAGCGGATCCGTATGAGACGAACGATCTTTGGCCGACTCGACCCGAGTTGGTGAAAGATCTGACGGCACGGTTTGAAGCCATTACCCGGAAGCACGGGCCATGAAGTATCGTATCGGTTCGAGGTCTGCCACCCGTCGTTGGTAGGCGAACGCTTGATGAATACAGGGGCAGGATGTTTCCCCACAGATTCAGAGATTCCACAGATTGGTCTCATTCAAATCTGTGGGAGCAATGCGCTCATGAGGGGTGATTTCGTTTTCGGCAACCCCCAAAGAAACATCTCCTATGAATCTCGCCCCTTGAGCCAGAGAATCCACGGGAAGCACCTAACATGAAATATCACATCCTTATTGCCCTGATGCTGTCGCTCGCAAGTTGGAACGCCAACGCGGCGAAGCGCCCCAACATCCTCCTGATCATGGCCGATGATCTCGGCGCGGAGAATCTGGCCTGCTACGGCAATACGGTTTACTCCACGCCAAACTTGGATCGTCTGGCCGCCGAAGGCGCCCGCTTCGCGAATGCCTACGCCACTCCCGTCTGCACGCCAACCCGGGCAATGATTCTTACCGGTTTGCATCCGAACCGCAGTGGCTTTCTAGAACGCCTCGACAGCCCACTCGATCCCGAACGAAACAATCGGTTGCCCGTTCACCTTAAAACCTTCGGACACGTCTTTCAAGCTGCCGGCTACGCGACTGCCATTGCCGGCAAATGGCATCTCGGAGATTTTGAGAAGCATCCGGATCAACCGACCACGCACGGCTTCGATGAGCACTGTCTGTGGGTCCAATATTGGGACGGCGAGCGGCGTAGTCGCTACTTCGGACCGCACAATTGGGAGAACGGCAAATACAAGGTGCACGACAATGAGGTCTTCGGTCCGGATTACTACTGCGACTTTCTCATCGATTTCATGGAGCGCAATCACAAGCAGGAGCGCCCTTTCCTCGCCTATTTCCCGATGAATCTGATTCATGGCCCACTCATCACCCCTCCCGGCGATCAGATGTCCGCTGAGGCCGGATATCCGGCCGACCTGGGAAAGAAGGAACGGATAAACGGCCGCATGGTCCACTACCTGGACAAGATCATTGGCCGGCTCCTGGGCAAGCTCCAGGAACTTGTGATCGATGACAACACGTTGGTAATATTCACCGGTGACAACGGCACTGGCGGACAGTTGACCGCTCGCGTGGGCGACTTTCGCCTGCGTGGCGGCAAGCGGACCATGAACGAAGCGGGCACCCGCGTTCCCTTTATCGCGCGCTGGCCCGGAAAGATTCCGCCCGGCCAACGCAACTCTTTCATCACCCTGATGGATATGCTCCCCACCTTGGCGTCAGTCGCGAACATTTCGGTGAAACACAATATCGACGGCATGGATCTCTCCCACAATCTCTTCAACAAATCTGGGAAGGATCGCCAATACTTCTCCATGGCCTTCGAAGGCGGCTGCTACTTCATCCGCGACCCGCGTTTCCGGCTGCACGAAGACGGTCGCCTCTATGATGTTCCAGTTACCGGGAACGAAACCCGTTACGGGATGAATGTCCTTGGCGACTCAGCGCAGCACGACCAATCCCGGAGTCGACTTCAGCGAAAATTGAAAGAATTCATGGCGATCAAGCAGACCGACAACTCCTACCAGATCATCCCCTTCGGCACCGGTGGCGACAATTTCAAGAACGCGCAAGATCGGGCCGGTAGCCGGAAGCGCAAGGTGGGAAAGAAGCAATCTCTTCCGTAGCAGCAAACGTGGGTTTGCTCATAAATTCCGCATGCAGTTAGGTCAGATCGGGATCCCTTGGCGCTCCTACACGTCCGCCATTGCTGAGAGTTGTGAATATGAATTTGTGATATGGCCAATTTGGGAGCTCGCGAATAGCCTGCCTGCTGCATGCCAAATCCATGGACCGGGGTCGGGAACCCCTACACGAGAGAAGAAGTCATCGATCGATTGCGGGATACGCTGTCGAAGGGCGAAGCGATCATTGCAGCTGGGGCGGGCACGGGTATAAGCGCCAAGTTCATTGAGAAAGGCGGCGCCGATCTCATCATCATCTACAATTCTGGTCGCTACCGGATGATGGGACACGGCTCGATTGCCGGGATCATGGGCTATGGGGACGCGAATGGAACGGCGATGGAAATCGGTGAGTTTGAAGTGCTGCCGGTGGTGCAGGAGATCCCGGTGATCTGCGGGGTGCATTGCACCGATCCCCGGCGGCGCATGTGGCACTGGCTGCAGCAGGTAAAAGCGATGGGATTTTCCGGGATGAACAATTTTCCCACGCACAGCATCATCGACGGAGATTTTCGTCAACAGCTCGAAGAAACCGGAATGGGCGTTCACAAGGAAGTCGAGACGGTGGCGCTGGCGCGAAAGATGGATATTTTTAGCATCGTGTATGTTGCGTCACCGGCGGAGGCGAAGGACATGGCGGAGGCGGGCGCGGATGTGATCATTGCCCACGTCGGCTGTACGGTTGGCGGTTCCATCGGAGTCACCGATGCGGCGATGTCCCTGCAAGACGCCGCCAGCGCCACGCAGGCGATCATCGATGCTGGCAAATCGGTGCGCGATGATGTGATCTACCTGTCCCACGGCGGTCCGATCGCCACCCCGGCCGATGCCGCGTTCATCAACGAACGCACGGACGCGGTCGGCTTTGTCGGCGCGTCCAGTCTCGAACGCATGGCGGTTGAAGAATCGCTCACCAATCTCACCAAGGAATTCAAATCCATCCCCCTGAAGCGCACCAACTAATCTTCGCCAGCGGTTGGAACACCAGAAACTGCCGGAGCAGAAATCCAGGTGTCTCTGAGTCTGATCGCCGCGCTGCTGATCATGCTGCTGCTGGGCCGGGCCCCGCGCAAGCCGGAGATGATCCACTTCTACCTCAGTGGGTGGGCCAGCCTGGGCGAACTGTGCGCCAAACTTAAAATTAACACCTGTACCGGGGTGGCGGCGCCACCGGTTCCCCCTGCAACAAAACCCTCCAACCGCCATTCGTGCGCTTCCAGCGGCCTCAGCAACTTCCCTGCCGTACACTACTGGGTTCAGACATCAATACCGCTCACCGCCACTCGTGTTTTGGATATCGTCCGGCAAGCTGGGACTTCACGGTGGGATAGCTTTCCTTCCAGAAATTCGCGAGATCCTGGGTGACCTGAACAGGGCGCATGTTCGGCGCAAGAATGTGGATGAGCACGCGCTGCCGCCCCATTGCAACTGTGGGCGTTTCTTTGACGTCGTAGAGTTCCTGGACGCGGAGTGCAATCAATGGGGGTTCCTTCTCCGAATACGTCAGCTTCGGCGTTCGGCCATTCGACAGCTTGATGCGCTCGGGGGCGTGGTCGTTCAACATCTTCTTCTGCAGGTCGCTCAACCAATCCTTGATGAGGTTCTTGACCGGCTTGTCCTTGAGGTTCCGGTAGCTGAAGGAGCCGTGACAGATCTGTTCAACAAGGGTGCGGCGATCGTCCGTGGTAATCGGCGGCAGCTCGAATTCAGGACACCAGGCGGTGAGACAGTTGAGGCGGGCGATCCATTGTTCAACCGCGTGATCCCAATCCTTCAATTCGAGACGCCCGGCGCTGATCTCGTCGGCTAGCAGCATTGCTGACTGCTCCAGCGGTGGCGGTTCGACGTTCTTTTTACCGAGCCGGATATCCCGGAAGAAACGGGCTTCGTGCGCGTAGACGCGACGAGGCTGAGCTTCGTACCAGACCTCCATCTGCTTGTCGAAATCCTCCGGGAACAGCTCCTCCAACCATTCGGGTTTGATCGCGGTGGCGAGCGAAAGAATCGTATTCACGTCCCCGTCTGACTGACCGACCTCGCGGATCTCGGAGACGGTGATGAGCTCGGCGCGATGCACGCAACTTTCGCGGGCGAGGAGCCCCTTGCGACCGTGTACCATTTCGCATCGAAGTGTTCCCTCATCCGTGCGCCGGGCGATCCGGTCGCTGAAACCGATGATGATCGCCTTTTGCAAGGCCTCTTCCGCCGCCGGAGCTTCATGAACTGAGAGACCTTCCTTCTTCGCAATGTCGAGGACCTGCTGAAAGAGGGGGCCGACCTGTCGCGCGGATTGCGCATGAATCCCGTATTTCTGACAGGCCTCGACGCTGTATCGATTCTCCGTCGCGTAACTCCAGGCCTTCATCAGCACGAAGAGATCGGATTGCGATTTCTTCCCGAAGAGGTCCTCGCGCCGTTCCTTCACCTGTCGATCCACTTTGCGAATCAACACGTCGCGGCCTTGGGTGAGCGCAGCAGCGAGGCAGGCTTCGTGAACACATTTGTATTCCTCCGCAGCAAGGAGCATACGGGCATAGCGCGGGTGCAACGGGAAGGCCAACATCTGTTTGCCGATCTCGTTGATCGTGGTGCAGGACTCGGTCGTCCGCGTCAGCGCGCCGAGATCGAGAAGCAGTTCTTCGGCATGGCTAAGCCGTTTTTCGCCGGGATGTTCCAACCAACGAAACGCATTGAGATCATCAGCGCCCGCGGATTTCAGGGTCAGGATCACCTCGGACAGATCGAGGCGTTGTACCTCGGGTTTTTCCTGTGCCGGGCGATCCTGATGTTCGCCTTGCTCCCACAATCGGAGACACGTTCCCGCGGAGGTTCGGCCCGCGCGTCCGGCCCGTTGATCGGCGCTGGCCCGGGAGATCTTTTCAACGAGGAGGGTGTTGATGCCGCGGTAGGGATCGTAGCGTGGAATCCGGGCGAGTCCGGAATCGATGACCAGCCGCACCCCATCGATCGTCAGCGAAGTTTCCGCCACATTTGTCGCCACCACGATCTTGGGTTTGCTGTAGCGGTTCACGGCGGCGTCCTGATCCTTCACGTTCAGTTCGCCATGCAGCGGAAGAACCTCATGACCGCGCGCTTCCTTGCGATGGCGCAAGGTTTCAATCGTCTTGTGAATCTCGAATGCTCCCGGCATGAAGATGAGCGCGTCGCCCGTGTTCTCCCGGCGCGAGTAGTCGCAAAACGCATCGGCGGCCTGCTCCCAGATGGGATTGCGGTTTTCGTAGGACGGCTTGGCGGTGTATTCGATCTCGACGGGATAGGTGCGTCCCTCTGATTCGAGGATCTGGCATTGACCGTTGGCACCACCGAGATAAGTCGCCAGCAGATCTGAATCGATCGTCGCCGACATCACCGCCAGGCTGAGATCCGGGCGGGTCGTTTCCTGAATGTCGAGTGCCCGGGCGAGGGTGATGTCTCCGTAGAGATGACGTTCGTGGAACTCGTCGAAAAGAATCGTGGAAACTCCTTTGAGTTCCGGATCCCGAATCATCTGGCGTAGCAGGATGCCCTCAGTGACGAACTTGATCCGGGTCTTGTTGCCGCTGCGGTTCTCAAAGCGGATCTGGTAACCCACCTCATCGCCGAGTTTTACCTTGAGCTCGCTGGCAACCCGCGTGGCCAACATGCGGGCCGCAATCCGGCGCGGTTGCAGAATGATGACCTGGCCGTTCTTTGGAGTGTCCAGCAGACCGTGTTTCAGAAGCATCTGCGGGACCTGGGTGGATTTACCCGACCCGGTCGGAGCTGACAGCACCAGGCGCCGGGTCGATTTCAACTCGGCAACAATCTCAGATTCGATTTCGTAAATGGGCAGGTCCGCCATGCGGGCATATCCTTGGCGGGAATGGACGAAAGAATGAAGCGAATTTGTGGGGAGATTTTGAACCGCTAATTGACGCTAATGAACGCTAATTCCTGAATTTTTCTTACGGGGTTTCGGGCTGGATAGAGCCGTCAGACATCGGAGTGGATGGCACCGCTAACGCCGTACATCGGAAAATGAGGGAGGGATCGGGACAGCCGCGGCAGCGTGGTAGCGCGACTCTCCAGACCTGCATAGCTGGCGCGCTTCAGGTGCGCCTCGCTCAACCAAGCGAATCTGGCAAACACCCCCTACGGATCTGGAGATCCACAATACCGCAGGTCTGGAGACCCGCACCATTTCCAGCAGCGAATGGTTTCACTGTTTCGTTCTTCGTCACTCTCGATAATTTTGCAATCGTTCCGGGAACCGGTTTTCCAAAGCAACTGCGAGGAATTCAATTTACTGTTATTGAGGATGTAGAACTATTGGACTGGATTCGTTGACCGACAAACGCAGACAGGGTTCTGATCGATGGTGATCAGATTCACGGATGGAAACTGGTGGAAAGATCGTTTATTGTCATCTATCCTCTATTTTAGTATATAGGGCTATGTCTTTTCCAACGCCATTCAGAGCTATAACCTCGTTCCTCCTCCTCATGGGGTGTTTACTGTTAGGATGCTTGATTGGATGGAATGTCTGTGAAAGAGGATATAGACATCGAGAGATCCTATCTCTGGTGCAGTTTGATCAGTTGCGAAGGGCACTGATGATTTACCATAATCAACACGGATCGTTTCCGCCAACAAAGCACCAAGTTAGTGAGGGAATGCCTGTTCACAGTTGGCGATCACTGCTGACACCAATTATTATCCACGAAACGGAGCGAGCCGGTACTTACGATTATTCGTTGGAGTGGAATGCTGCAAACAATTTGATCGCGTTTGGCACCAATGCTCCTGTGGAATTCCAATTCTGCAGGACTGCCGATGCATATACGGATTTTCTTGCAATTGGGAAAGGGGACGCTTGGCCAGAGGTTGGGCCACTCAAATCTTGACAGATTCCTGATAGTTGAAGATCGAGATTCCACAATCCATTGGCTAAGACCGGAGTTCTGAGGCACTTGCTGTTGATAAAAACGGTGTCCGGTGTTTGGATCAACAACTCATCAGCGTGAATTTCCGATTTTCATTCGCTCAGATCAGTTTCGTGTAACCGGGGCGGGCCGGTTCCGGATTGGGAATCTTCATGTCCCAGTTCACCTCGTCGGGCATGGTATTGAGCTTGGAGGTGAGCGCCTTCTCCCAGGTGACTTCGCGACCGGTGTAGGCAGCCATGCGACCGGCGATGCCCATCAAAGTGCTGTTGGCCATGCGATCACCGTCGTTGGGAATGATGCCCTGGCGGATATCAGCGTAGAGTTCGTCGTGTTCAACCTGATGGGAACTGACCTTCGGACCCTGGTAACGCCAGCTCGTTGCGCCGGTGATTTTCGCGCTGCCCCAGCCGAGTTCACATCGGCCCTTGGAGCCGATGATCACGTCTTTGTGCTCGTTGAAGCAGCCGGTCATGTAGCGGGTCTTCAGCACAGCGATGACGCCGTTGGGATATTCGTAGGTCACATCGAACTGATCCCAGATGTCACCCAGGGTCTGCTGATGCCGCGCGCCGCTGGCAATGACTCGCGCCGGAGCGATGTCATTCATCGCCCACGCGATCTTGTCGATGCTGTGCACGGTGATCTCCAGAATCAGATCTCCGGAGAGCCATGAAAAGTAGTGCCAATTCCTAAGCTGGTATTCCAGGTCGCTTTGGTCCGGTTTACGGATGCCGTCGAAGCGGGCCAGCTTGTTGCTCATTCGCGAGGCGTAGATCGACCGGATCTCACCGATGGCCCCGTCTTGGATACGTTTCATGGCCTCCCGATAGGCTGGTTGAAAGCGCATATTGAAGCCGGCCCGCAGCGCGAGCTTCTTCCGCTTCGCTTCCTTCACTGCCGCCATCACGATCCGTATGCCGTGCGGATCCACCGCCATGGGTTTTTCGCAGAAGATGTGTTTCCCAGCCGCCACTGCGGCGCGGAGATGGTAGGGACGAAAGCCGCCGGGCGTGGCGATCAGAACTAGATCGATGCCGCTGTCCAAAACCTTTTCATACGCGTCGAGCCCGACAAACTGCCGATCCGGATCAACCTGAACCCGCACCGGATCATTCTCGAATTGTGCCTGCACGTTTTTCCGACTCTTCTCAATCTGTTCTGGGAAAACATCACCCATTGCCCACAGCTCCACGTTGCTGTCCGCGTTCAAGGCCTGAACGGTCGCACCGGTTCCGCGTCCTCCGCAGCCGATCAGGCCGATCCGAATCTTGCCGGTAACCGGTGCGGCATTGGTTCGACCCGGGACGACCAGATTCGCGGCGAGCCCCGTTCCGACGGCGGCGATGGTGGAGTTGCGAACGAAGTCGCGACGGTTGGGCGTGGAAGGATTTTGCATGACGGTGATTTACGAGAGCAGCGAGGGCGTGTCAACGACAGCTTCGCGTGAGGATCGGTGCGCACAATCGAACGTCAATCGTGAGCGAAGTGGGAGCAATCAGATCAATTCCGAAATTGGACGGGCGCTGTTGTCCACCAACGGCTGGGGACGACCGAGGAGATCGCTCACGGTAGTGTTCGCGGCATCGATTCCGAGATTGTGGTAAAGGGTCGCGAAGACTTCGGGGAAAGTCACCGGCCGACTCACGGCCTCGCCACCCCACTTGTCAGTGGCTCCGATCACCTGGCCGTTCTTCATGCCGCCACCGGCAAGCAGCGCCATGGCCACGCGGGGCCAGTGATCACGGCCAACCTTGGTGCTGATCTTCGGAGTCCGACCAAATTCGCCCCAAACCAGAACTGACACGTCCTTGTCCAGGCCACGGTCATGCAAGTCATCCACCAGCGCGGTGATGGCGTTGTCAAAGATAGGAAAGTCTTCGCGCTCGCGTTTGAAAATTTCGTTCCCCTTGCCACCGTGCCAATCCCACTTGCTGTAATTCACGGTCACCACGCGGGCGCCCGCCTCGACCAGACGGCGTGCAGCCAGGAAGCTCTGGGGGACGCGAGGTGCGCCATTGCTGTCGATGCGTTTGACTTCATCACCCGTGCCATAGCGCGCACGCACCTTTGGGTCTTCCTTCGACAGATCCAATGCATCGCCGAGTCGCGAAGAGGTCAGGATTCCCATTGCCTGTTCGGTGAACACGTCAAGGCCTTCCATCGAACCGCTGGTATCGGTCTCCCGCCGGAACCCATCAAAGCTGCTCAGCAAGCCGTGACGATCACCCAATCGATCCAAGGTGATTCCGCGCAGTGCCATATCATTGCGGGAGGGGCCCATCGGGCGGAAAGAGGATTGGGAAATGCCGAGCATCCCGGGACCGGGCTCATTGTAGGGTCCATGCGTGCAATCGTAACACAGGCTCACAAATGGGGGCGTCCCCGGAGTGGTGGGGCCCAGCAGTTTACCCGCAACGTTGCCGAAGGGAGACCACCCGCCGGAAGGGGCGGGCCCGCGCGGAACGTGGCCGGTGTAACATTGAAAGGCATCGTGTCCGCTCTGCGCGCCGACCAGTGAGCGAATGACGCTGAACTTATCCATCCGCTTCGCCATCTGCGGGAAGAGTTCACAGATCTGGGTTCCCGGCACGTTCGTGCTGATCGGGCGATGCGGTCCGGCAATGTCAGAAGGTGCGTCGGGTTTCAGATCGAACATGTCCTGCTGCGGCGGACCGCCGACCAGGTAAATCATGATCACCGACTTGTGCGAATTTCGAATACCGGCCTGGGCCTCCAAAGACAAAAGTTCGGGCAACGCCAAGCCCCCCGCTCCAAGTCCGCCGATCTTTAAAAAATTACGCCGGGAGACTCCGTCACAGTGACTGCTGCGTGATTCGTTTGGAGCAAATATTTTAAGCATGGTATCGGGCCGGGACTGATGAGTTATCATTCGATAACCGTCGGGACCATCCCGCAAGCATTTAATGAGTGCTGATTTCCGAAGTGGCTGGGAAAGGCCCGCCCGACGCGGATGAGGCGGACGTCTGCAAGCGGATAATTTGGATTGAATTTCGCAGGTTTGGAGCTTGGGAGGAATCACCGCTGAGCGGGGCTTGCCAAAGCTTCAAGCAACAAACCCTTCGCCCTCCCCAGTTCCAATCAGACACCCCAGAACACGTTCTCCGACCATTTAGCAGTTTAACCCGCGCCAGAAATTCCTTATCACTTCGCGCATGGCGGATGGTTCACCAGATTTATTTCCCGCGCTGAAGAAGTTCTTCGGCTTCGAATCGTTTCGTCCGTTGCAGGAATCTATCATCGCGGATTCCTTGGCCGGACGCGACGTGTTCGCGCTCCTGCCTACCGGTGGGGGCAAATCCCTCTGCTACCAACTGCCGGCTCTCATCCGAGATGGCCTGACGGTGGTGGTATCGCCCCTGATCGCGCTCATGAAGGATCAGGTGGACGCACTCCAGTCCGCCGGAGTCGCTGCAACCTTCCTGAACTCCTCTCTCGAAGCCGATGAATCCCGCCGCCGACTCCGCGGGCTTCACAATGGGGAATATGACCTGCTCTACGTCGCTCCTGAACGATTGATGCTGTCGGGCTTCCTGCAGGATCTGCAACGCTGGAACGTCACGCAGTTTGCGATCGACGAAGCCCATTGCATCAGTGAATGGGGTCATGATTTCCGTCCGGAATACCGCCAGCTCTCCTCCCTCCAAACAACCTTTCCGAACGTTCCGTTTCTCGCACTCACAGCAACCGCGACCGAGCGCGTTCAGGAGGACATCGCGGCCCAGCTGAAACTTCGCGATCCGGCCGTGTATATCGCCAGCTTCAACCGTCCCAACCTCACCTATCGGATATCGGGCAAACAGAAAGCCTATCCCCAGGTTCTGGCATTCATCCGGGCGTGGGGAAAGGAAGGCGGAATCGTTTACTGCCAGGCCCGCAAGACGGCGGAGAGCGTCGCCCACAAACTCACCCTCGATGGCATCGCCGCCGCACCCTACCACGCCGGACTTGGCGGCCCGGAACGCGCCGGGAATCAGGAAGCATTCCTGCGCGATGAGGTGAAGGTCATCTGCGCCACCGTGGCGTTCGGAATGGGCATTAACAAACCCAATGTACGCTATGTGATCCACTACGATCTGCCGAAGAACATCGAGGGCTACTACCAGGAAACGGGACGCGCCGGACGCGACGGACTGCCCAGTGAATGCCTGCTGCTCTTCAGCTCTGGCGACCGCGTGAAGTACGCCCGCTTCATTGACGAGAAGACCGACGAACGCGAACGCGAAATCGCTCATACCCAGCTCGACCAGATCGTCCACTACGCCGAGGACTCCGATTGCCGACGGGTGCATCTGCTCGGTTACTTCGGCGAAACATTCTCGGCGGCCGACTGCGGCGCCTGCGACAACTGCCTCAATCCGAGGGAAAAGTTCGACGGCACCGTGCCCGCGCAGAAGTTCATCTCCTGCGTCTACCGGATCAGGGAAAAGAGCGGATTCAGCGTCGGAATCAATCATGCGGTCGAGGTGTTGACCGGAGCGGAAACGGAAAAGATCCGCCGCTGGGGACATGACAAAATTTCCACGTATGGAATTGGCCAGGAACATTCCCGCAAAGAATGGGCATCGATCGGTCGGGAACTGATCCGCTTGGGTTATATTCAGCAGGACACCGGAAAGTTTAGTACCATCAACGTCTCCCCCGAAGGGTTCGCCTTTCTGAAATCTCGCTCCAGCCTCACGCTCACTCGCCCCACTGCCGCGACCGACAGCCGCAAACATCGCTCCGGGGAAATCACGTGCGACGACTCGCTCTTCGACCGACTCTCAAAACTGCGCAAACAGCTGGCCGACGAGCGCGGAGTGCCGCCCTACATCGTCTTCTCCGATGTCTCCCTCCGCCAGATGGCCCGCTACTACCCTCAGTCACCGGAGGAATTCTCGGCGATCAACGGGGTCGGCGAAAAGAAGCTCAAGGAGTTTGGGGAATCGTTTATGGAATCGATCGAAGAACATCTTGAGACCTATCCACGGCACCAGTTTGACGACAATCCGGTCTGAGACCGGCGTTTTCACATGCCCGCCAATTTTGCCGGTGTCCAATTGCTTCTGTCCCACGATACTGGCTCGGCCTATGGCTGAAATTTCTGTTATTGTCCCGGCACGGAACGCTGCGCACACCATCGAGCGCGCGCTTGGCTCGGTCTTGGAAGAGCTCACGAATATCGATTGCATCGTGATCGATGACGGTTCCACAGATGCCACTGCCGATCGGGTCCTTGGCATGAACGACTCCCGGGTCCGCCTCATTACGCAAGTGCATGCCGGAGTGGCTGCGGCGGCCAATCGAGCCGTCCAGGAATCCGTTGCCCCGCTGATCGCCAGAATGGACGCCGATGATGTTGCGCTTCCGGGCCGACTCACCCGACAACTGCAGTTTCTCCGACAACACGATCTCGATATCGTGGGCGGACAGGTGAACATCGTGGATCAGGACAGCAATCCGGTTCTGTCCATGGCGCGCTACCAGCGGTGGATCAACTCACTTACCAATCACAACCAGATGGCAGCGTATCGCTTCGTCGAAACCCCCATCGTGAACCCAACCGCGCTCGTGCGCCACGAAGTATTCGAACTCGGCTACCGCGATGGCCCCTTTCCGGAAGACTACGATCTGTGGTTGCGAGCGTTCGCCGCCGGATTCCGATTTGGCATCCTGCCCGAGCCAGTTCTGGATTGGGTGGACGGCCCAACCCGTCTGACCCGCAGCGACGATCGATATTCCTTCGCTGCTTTCGATCGTTCACGCCGCGAACATCTGCTGAGCGGTCCGCTCAAGGATCGCGGTGTGGTCAACCTGTGGGGCGCGGGACAAACCGGAAAACCATGGCTCCGGTGGCTGCGTGATCAGCAGCGGGAAATCGAATTCGTAGTGGATATCTCTCCCGGTAAGATCGGTAAATTGATTCATGGAACCCCGGTCATCTCCCCTAAGGAGCTTCCGGGAGTCTCCAGCTCCAATACCATTCCGTTGCTAATTGCAGTCGGCAGAGAAGGGGCGCGGGAACTGATCGAACCGGTGATCCAGAAAGCCGGCTACCAAATCGGGAACAACGCCTGGTTCGTGGCGTGAGCAATGCATTTGCCCGGCAACTCAGATCGAGCAGTTTTTGGCTAACGTGCTGTTTTTGCGGAACACTCCCGAGCTACTTCATCAGCAAACTTTTCCGGTGTCAGTTCTGTGGGATTACGAATGGTGGCTCCGAAAACTCCGCCCCCCTGTAAATAGGGATATTCCCTAGCTGCAGCTCAGGTTTTTGGCGGGCGCGGGATCAGGGATTGGTAGGGACTGTGGGGCATTTAATCGGTTGAACTCAGCATCGACCCGATAGTCACAGTTTTCCGATTCCCAGATATTCCTTCCGCTAGGCGGAGTGCGTTGTGCGCCTTCGTTCGAATTTGAAAGTATATGGATACCGAACCACAGCCGAAATCCGTTCGCGATGAATCAGTCAACCCGGAGAAGCTCCGGGTGCTGGTGGCAGACGACAGCCCCGAGTTTCTCGTGGCCGCGACGGAGTTCCTGAAGAAGAGCCCACGGATCGACACTGTCGACATGGCGCTCAACGGAGTCGACGCGCTCCGACTGGCGACCCGCACCAACCCAGATCTGGTATTGGTCGAATACAAGATGCCCGAACTCGACGGGCCGGAGACAACGGAGGCGCTGAAGAAGTTGGATAAACCACCCCGCGTTGTAGTGCTAACCGCCCATGACGACGGCCAGTGTGAAGCCCGCGCCAACGAATCCGGTGCCGACGCCTTCCTCCTCAAGGACGAGTTTCACGACCTGATGCCTCCACTGGTGGATCGACTCTTTCAGACCACCGGACGCACAGCCTTCTCCACTACACTGGGTGATCGAATTCGCGAACTGAATCGGGATGCCACCATCATTCTGATCGATGATGATCTGGTCACCTTGGAACTCGTGAATCATCTGCTGACCGAGGTCGGATACCGTGTCTTTCGGGCCAAGAACGGAGCCGATGGTCTGGCTCTCGTCCGCCAGCACCGTCCTGAACTGGTGCTGCTGGATGTCGGTTTGCCGGATCAGTCAGGTATCGATGTCTGCCGCCAGATCAAGGCAGATCTCAGTCTGCATCACACCTTGGTGATGCATCTCTCGGCCAGCCACACGACGGAGGCCGATATGAAGAAGGGTCTTGCGGGTGGAGCCGATGCCTATTTCACGCTGCCATTCAAAAAGGAACAACTGCTGGCCCGGGTTGATTCACTCGTGCGAATTGCCAGGCTGGAACGGGCACTTTCCTCAAACCAGGGCTTCTACGACGACCTGTTCGACAAGTCCACCTTCGGCGTGGCGTATCTGACACCCAACGGAACTTTCGAAACCGTCAATCAAATGCTCCGCACGGCGCTCGGTTTTGAAACGTGGCAGATTTGTGGCAAACCACTGGCAGATTTTGCGACGAAAGAGGATCGGGCAGGAATAGCGACCGCGATCAGCGACGTGCAGAACAACGGCGGTAGCGTCCATCGCGGGGAGTCACGATTCCGCTGCACGGACGGCCGTGAGATCTGGGCACGGCTCACCATCTTTCCCCAACGCGACGGATCCGGACAGATCTGCCATCTCATTCTGCTGTTCGAAGACATCACCGCGCAGAAAACCTCCAGCGCTTTGCAGGAGGCCATGCTTGAATCCATTCCCGCAAGCATCGCGGTCTTGGACGCGAACGGCAAAATCGTCAGCACCAACCGTTCATGGATGGATCATTTTCGGAATTTGGGGCGGGTTTCTTCCCACGTCGGCACGGGCGCCAACTATCTCGATTTCTGCCAGTCCCTGGATCTCGGCCGTGAACTTGCCGGATCAGATGTGGCGGAACGAATCGGACGAGTCCTTTCGCGTGAAGACGCGCGATTTGAAACTGACTACTCCACCGGTGACGGACGTGAGACCCATTGGTATCGCACCATCGCCACACCGATGGGAGGTTCACGCGATGGCGCGATCGTGATGCATCTGAATATCACGGACAAACACGAACTGGAGGATCAGCTCAGGCAATCCCAGAAGATGGACGCCTTGGGACAGCTCGCTGGCGGCGTCGCCCACGATTTCAGCAATCTTCTCATGGTGATCCGTTGCAACACGGACATGCTCATGCGGAGCGATGTCACAGCAGACATCGAAGGGCGATGCACGCGCGACATACAGACGGCCGCCCGTCGCGCCAGTGATCTGACCCGGCAGCTGCTGGCGTTCAGCCGCCGTCAACCGATCGACCTGAGAGATATCGATTGCGGAAAAATCGTGCGCGATCAGATGCGCATGCTGCAACGACTGCTGGGCGAATCAATCCTGCTGGAATGCGCCATCCCGACCGACCTTCCGCCAGTGCTCGGCGATCCTGGCATGGTGGAACAGATCGTGATGAATCTGGCCGTGAATGCCCGCGACGCCATGAACTGCTCCGGCACTCTGACGGTCTGTCTGTGCGCCCGGGAAATCACGCCCCCAGAAGGCGAGAATGCGGCCAGCCAAACCTCGTGGCTGGAACTCTCGGTAAGAGACACCGGCCCAGGAATTCCAGCAGCTCTCCGCGAGAAAATATTTGAACCGTTCTTCACTACCAAGGAACCCGACAAAGGTACCGGACTCGGACTTTCAACGGTTCACGGGATTGTCCGACAGCATGGCGGCTGGATAGAGATTCACACCGAACCTGATCGTGGGGCTGAATTCCGGGTCTTCCTGCCCACCGCTGACCGGCAGCTGAATCGAACGACCGCTCAACCGGCCCCTGAGTTGAAGGGAGACGGCCAGGGCATCCTGATCATCGAGGACGATCTGGATGTGTTGAACGGCGTGGGACTCACGCTGGAACAGGTAGGGTTCGAAGTTCATCTGGCGAATTCCGCCGGGCGGGCAACCGAGCTTTGGCACGCGCATCGCGAACACATTTCACTGATCATCGCGGACATTATCCTCCCCGGTGAAATCAATGGCGAAGAGCTCATCGGACAATTCCGCAAGGACAATCCGGAACTCAAGGTCCTCCTGACCAGCGGTTACAAATCCCAGCCGGTCACCCTTCGTTGCGACGATGCCACGAAGTTCATCCAGAAACCCTTTTCCCTCGAGGAACTCTCACGTCACGTGAGCCAATATTTCGATGAGCCCTGAAGCACACATCGAAAAGATCCCGGCGTCGGACAGCAGCGGTCCGGCGTCGGAGATCACCCCTCGTCCCAAAATGCGGCCGCGACTGATGATCGTTGACGACAACGATGCGTTTCTCGCAGCGATGGAACTTCTCCTGCCCCGAATCTTCCCGGTCGAGATCGCTACCTCGTCGACCGATGGTCGACACGCGTTGACGGCGTTGGAGTCGACTCCGGTCGATCTGGTGCTGGTCGATTACAAGATGCCCGGCTTCAACGGGCTCGCCTTTACCAAACGCGCACGGGAGCGCCAACTCTGGCCCCGCATCCTGGTTGTTTCGTTCAATCCCACTGAGGAACTCGCCAAAGGCGCACTCGAATCAGGAGCCGACGGCTTGATCAGCAAGGCGGACATTCAAGAGGAACTCAAAAGCTACCTCGCCCGTTGGTACGGTTGCCACAGCACGGTCACCGTCTGGCCTTAACCATGAAGTAGGATGGTCGCGTTGGCATGATTGACATCACGAACACCATCACTATCGCTGGGGCCAAACACATCGGTGACCCCGTTCAGAATGGCGTGCTTGGCATTGGCTTCCACCCCCACCCCGCGCACGCCCTGAACCTTGAGCCGGCCACACGGTAGAGCGGTCGGAATCTTCGATCCGTGGCTGCGGGTGCAGGCGGGCGATTTTGATTGGATTTTGTATCTTGAATTTTCTTTGAAGCTTGAGTTTTTGAGGCTTGGAGATTTTTCGCCCGATCATTTGAACAATGATCCCAGAGACGCATTCAGCCCCCATCTCAACGCACACTCCGATCACGCCCCCCTCCATTCCAGATTGTCAATCGGGCGCTGAAGTGATACTCGGTGTTCAGTCCAATGAAGACCAATTCCCACTCCTCCCAAGCCGGATTCAGTGTTACTGAACTGCTGGTGGTAGTTGCTGTGATCGGCGTATTGCTGGCGATGTTGCTACCGTCGGTCAATCGCACCAAGAACAGTGCCCGCAAAGCTCATTGCTCATCCAACCTGAAGCAGTGGGCGATCATCTGGAACGTCTATACTTCGGACAATGATGGAAAATTCAGTGAAGGTCGCAGTTCGAAGATGCCTCGCGGTGAGTGGATCTGGGCGCTTTCAGAGCAGTATTTGGAGCAACCGGGTCTCCTGCACTGTCCCGATGCTCTGGATCGGCGCGGTTACGCCGCGTGCACGTCAAACGTCGAACGCAAGATGAGAGCGGACACTCCGGAAAATCTCCTCGCATCGTATGGTGGGCCGTTCACCGCTTTCAACTTTCCCGCGAATCCTGCGATCGAACCGTTACCCGGCAAATTCTGGTCGGCAAGTTACGGGATAAACAACTGGGCTTACAACGTTCGGGGAGATCTCCAAGGGCGCAAGGCGGAGTATCATTGGCGCGAGATGGACATTCCCTGGGAAACTTCGGAGGTACCACTTTTCGCCGATGCGATGTGGCGGGGTGGCGGTCCTGATCAGGACATTCCTGAAAAATTTGCCGCGCCTGAATGGAACGGAGAATGGTCTGGGGTGAGATACGAGTCCAAGCACTTCGCCATCAAGCGACATGGTCACGGCATCAACGTTCTCTACTTTGACGGATCTGTCCGACAGACCACCAAACCGATCGATGTGTGGAAAATGAAATGGCACCTGAAATTTGATTCAGATGCCTGGCAGACAAACCAGTTTCCGGAATGGATGCTCTGAACGATTGTGGAGTCAGCTTTGGCGGATCGAGACATGCAGAATAATCCGCTCATCAGGCTTCTTAAATTCCCATTTTGGTTCGCGTATTTCGTCATCAAAAACCTCCTTCAGGCCGCTGGTGTCAAACGCCCTCCGTCGCCGGAAGTGCTCCTGGGGATCATACTCTGCGCCATTTTGATCTGGTTTGGGTACGGCCGTTGGACCCGCTACGCCAGCCACCAAAAAATTGAACTCGCCGATCCTGGTGTGCCCTACGTGCGCTCCACCACCAGCGATTCGGTAATCAGTATCAGCGCCTTGGAAAGCGCGTTCATCGAATTCGAACGCCGCCACAAACGCCTTCCGCGTGATTGGCCGGATCTGCGCAATGCCGACATCATTCGCGGCATGCCGCAACCCGAAGAAGGGTTTGATTACGAATTGGATATGGATCCCGAGTATCCCCGCCTGACCAAGGTCGCGGCGAGTTCCGCCGGCAAGGGCCTGGAGACTACGAATTCAGCTCCCAATCCCTGAGCGCCTGACCGCGGCCTACCATGGCTCAACCTCATTATCGCGGACGGATCGCCCCCACTCCTACGGGTTACCTTCATTTGGGACATGCACGGACATTTTGGTTCGCCCAGGCCCGCGCCCAGGTCCTGGGTGGAGAGAACATACTACGGAGCGACGATCTGGATAACGAACGCTGCCAGGCCGAATTCAGCACCGCGATGATCGAAGATCTGAAATGGTGTGGGCTCAGTTGGAACGAAGGTCCTGACATCGGTGGCAGCAATGGCCCTTATGAGCAGTCCGGCCGGATCGAGTCTTATCGCGCGGCCTTCCTCAAGCTCCTGACCCAAGGTTATCTCTATCCCTGTTACTGTTCCCGAAAGGACATCAGGAACGCCAGCAGAGCGCCGCATCAGGCGGAGGATGAGATCATTTACCCCGGGACCTGTCGGCCGGAAGACCGCGGACAAATCCCACTGGAGGATTGGAAGCAATTCCGTGAGCTCAATTCTGATCGGAATGGACGTCGGCCGGCATGGCGCTTCCGTGCCGAATCTCAAGCCGTGGAGTTCACCGACGGATATCACGGATTGAAGCGCTATCTTGGCGGAATTGAGTTCGGTGATTTTGTTGTGTGGCGGCAGGATGATTTACCTTCCTATCAACTGGCCTGCGCGGTTGATGATTTCGAAATGGGCATTACCGAAGTCGTCCGTGGTGCTGACCTCATGATCTCGACAGCGCGGCAACTCCTGCTGCTTCAGGCCCTAAAGGCTCCGGCTCCAAGCTACTTTCACTGCCCGCTGATGCTGGACGAGTCGGGTAACCGGTTGGCGAAACGGATCGCCTCCCTTAGCCTGCGCGAGATGCGGGCGGCGGGTGAGCATCCGGGATCTTGGTTTCGCCAATGGGAAGAGGAATTCGGTGAAACCATCCGGCCGGGTGCGGGTAAATAGACGCAGTGGTTCAGCCAGCGCAGAGTTTTCAGCCGATCGAACCAAAACAAGATGATTCACAGACTATGGCAACTTTAGAGATCAAACCGAAGGCCCACTGCAAATACGACCAGCTTTCTTTGGGCGAAATCATGTTACGACTGGATCCGGGCGAAACCCGGGTGCGGGTGGCGCGCGAATTCCAGGTCAGGGAAGGTGGCGGCGAGTACAATGTCGCCCGCGGTTTACGCAAATGTTTTGGAATGAACACAGCGGTCGTGACGGCGCTTGCCGACAACGACGTCGGACATCTCGTTGAGGACTTCATTATGCAGGGCGGGGTCGACACCGCCTTCATCCACTGGGCCCCCTTCGATGGGCTGGGCCGAGACGTCCGCGTCGGTCTCAATTTCACCGAACGCGGCTATGGCCTGCGCGGAGCCAAGGGCACTGCTGATCGAGGTCTCACCGCCGCCATGCAGATGAAACCGGGTGACGTTAACTGGGATTACATCTTCGGCGAACTCGGCGTGCGCTGGTTTCACACCGGCGGAATCTTTGCCGCGCTCTCGGAGTCTGCTGCGGCACTCACGATCGAAGCCGTGAAATCGGCAACCAGACATGGCACCATCGTCAGCTACGATCTGAACTACCGCCCTTCCCTCTGGAACTCGATCGGGGGCAAAGCCAAGGCCCAGGAGGTCAATCGCGAGATCGCCCAGTACGTGGATGTGATGATTGGCAACGAGGAAGATTTCACCGCCTGTCTCGGCTTCGAAGTCGAGGGCATAGATGACAATATCAGCCATATCGAAGTCGATGCGTTCAAGGGGATGATCAGCAAGGCAGTCAGCGAGTTCCCAAACTTCAAGGTCACCGCCACCACGCTACGCACGGTCAAAAGCGCGACGGTCAATGACTGGGGCGCCATCTGCTGGGCTGACGGAGAATTCTACGAATCCACTCACCGCGAGAACCTGGAGATCTTCGATCGCGTCGGGGGTGGAGACAGCTTCGCCAGCGGCCTCATCTACGGATTCCTCAAATACAACGATCCCCAGAAAGCAGTGGAATACGGTGCGGCACATGGAGCCCTGGCGATGACCACTCCAGGTGACACTTCCATGGCAACCTGCGCAGAGGTCGAGAAGCTTGTCAGCGGTGGCAGTGCGCGCGTGGATCGGTAGTCAGAGGCAGGAACAATTAATCCCGACTTACGCTGTGCGTGAGTCGGGATTTTTGTGAACCGTGGCCCAAAATTAATCGCTCAGGGTTTGAACCCGGCAGGCTTCAGCACCCCCCGCTTCACGCTCATCCAGACCCCAAACGGAATCGAGCCAAGCGCGATGAGGCCGAGTTGACTGGCGCTGAAGATGGCGAGCCATTTGAACGCGGCGTCCATAAATCCATAGCTGTGAAGACCGATACCCAGCATGTTCACCCCAAACCAGCTGAACGCGGTGACAACATTGCCAAAGATCGCGCAGTTCATCAGGCCACGATCACGGATCAAGCCGCCCCATCGCAAATGCAGGACGGTGGCGTTCCAAAGGACGATCAGCAGCGCGCCGTTCTCTTTCGGATCCCAACCCCAGAAGCGCCCCCACGAATAGTCAGCCCATAATCCGCCGAGCACGGTGCCGACGAAGCTGAATAACGTCGCAAAACAGATGATGCCATACACCATTCGGAGCAGCGACTTCGCAGTATCATTGTCCAGCGTTGGAGTAAGTATGCCGCGCAGCACGTAGACGATGGCAAGGAAGCCGGCGAGAAAGGTCGAGGCGTAGCCGAGAGTGATGATGGTCACGTGTGTCGCCAGCCAGAAGTTCGTGTCCAGAACCGCGCGCATCATTTCCATCGTATCTCCCTCCATGGAGAGATGGTGGGCAATGATCAGCGTGATGTAACCGACTGCCGCAGCGACCACCGATCCAATTCCGTTCTTGTGAATCCGCTCCAGGATGGCGCCGAGTATGGCCGCGCCCCAGCCCACAAAAATCGCTGAGGAATAGAGATTGGTAACCGGCGGGCGACGTTCCAGATACATCCGGAAGATAAGACCGGCGGTATGGATGATGATTCCCAATACGACCAATTGAAAAGCCGCTCGCCGCAATCCAGGTGACATGTTCAACCAGCTGAACAGGGCCAGAACCAGTGCTAGGATGTAGATGAACATCGCCCGTTTAAACGGCAGGAACTTGTTGAAGACGTACTCCTCCTTCCCTTTCTTGATCGCGCTGGGCAGTTTGGAATTCAGCATCTCGGTGTAGCCGGTGACCGCCGAGTTGAATCCGGCGGCATCGTCATTCGCATAGGCCGTGACCATGGCAGCGTATTTCACCGCCGGCTCGGAGACCGAGGTCGCCCGGATCGAATCCATCAGGGTTTTGCCAATGTTGGACCAGTCATCCGAATCCGCCGCATAATCGGCCGGAGGAATGATCAAAGGATGGGCCTGGTTGGCCTGTTGAATGTAGCGTTCGGCGAATGCCAACACGCGATCCATCGCGTTCGTATCGTAGGACTGCCCTGTGCGCTGTCGATTGATCGCCTGCATCCCGGGCGGAAGGGATCTTGAAAAATCATCGATCTCCTTGGTGAAACTGGTTCTCCATTCTTCACGCCACACCTCGCCCAATGCCTGGTAATTCCGGAGTTTTGTGCCGACCGGACGGAAAACGAGGAATCGATTGGAGACCACCGCAAAGCGATCGTGCATTGATTGCGGAAGTTTGGATGACATCTCGAGCTGTCCGGAAAGTTGGGAATACTCCTGCCTGAGTGAATCGTGTTCAGCCAGCAACGCATCAGCATGGGGTTTCAGTTCCGAGTAGGAATACAGGGGACCGATCCCCAAACCCATCTCCTTTGCCTTGTCCGGCTCGGGAATAAAAAACTCTTTGGCCTCGTCATTCAGCACCATCGTTGGCCGCGCACTTTCCCGTAGGCGTTCGTAAAGTTGCACTGAACGAACGAGCGTCATGACCGACTTTTGATACGGAGTCCGGCGCTCCGATTTTTCCTGAGAGATGATGCGGGCTTCGCGCTCGATGCTCTGCATGTGAGGACGCATCTGCACGTAGGAGTAGTAGCGCAAGCCACCCCGATCGATGCCCGATTCGGTGAGTTCCAGCTGGCCGAGCAGTTCCGGGTGGTGAATGCGAAAGATGTATCTTTGGTCTGCGGCGGCCGGTTTGGAGAACACTTCCAACAGCCATTCAGTTGGCTTCAGCTTCTGGGGGCGTTTGCTGAACTGATACCACTTGCGCTCGGTGAGGCCGCCCTTGGCTTCGATGTCTTCCCATTTCCCCCATGCTCCGCCGGCCGCGTTCCCTTCCAGGGCGACGCTGGTAGTCCCACGGATGATCAGGAGACTGTTCCGCGCGACGGAATTGATCGGCTGCGTTCGTCCGCCGAGCAGTACCGGCAGCCGACCGAAGTCGTTCAGCTTCATCGTGCCTTCCTTGTCCGTGCGGGGACGCAGAGACATGACAGCCTCCAGGGCGAATAATGCGGTCAATAACCAGGGCCAATGTTTTTTCATGCTGCTTTCCGTTTGGCGAATTTCACGAGGTGAATCAGGAATTGAATCAGGAGGCCGAGCCCAACGATCAGGCAGCCGAAGTAGGGAGCGAGCCAGGTGGGGTTCTGCACGACCTGCAAGGTAGAAGTCGGTTTCAACCCGCGGCTCAACATCATCTCTCCCGCTGCCATCTGGTATTGGTAATAGGTCTTACCACCGTAACGCAGCGGATTGTTCATGAAGATCTTGGTTTCTCGATTCTCACCCGTCGCTGAATCTTCAATCCGGACCACGCTGGAGAAATTTCTCGGGATTTCAGTCCCCTTGTATTGATCATGACTCGCCTTCATGAGGGTAATTGAATAGGGCGTGTAGTAACGCTTGAAGCGGAACGCGATCTCCCATTCCTTGCCATCTTCCTTGAAGGTCTGTCGCTTGGACAGGTTGGGGGTGGCAAACCATTTGCCGTGACCGTGATCGCCATGAAGAATTTCAACGACGACTGCGGGAATGTCGCGCGCGTCCATCGTGGTCGCCGTGCCGATCTCCTTCAGGTAGACTAGGGGGCCGATCCCTTGATCGGCATCCACCTTCATGAAGCCCGGTCCCTCCGAGCCACTGATATCTGAGTTCTGCCAATAGCTCAGCACTTTCAGCTGGAACGGCATATCTGGATGACTGATCACCGTCCCCGCTTTCAGGCGCGACTCGGGAATCGAGATCACGCGATCCGCCTTCTCGCCGGAAAGATCTACGATCACCAGTTCATTTTTCCGGGCGTCCATCGAGTAGTTTTTGGTCTGCCCTTCTTCCAATCGCAGGTTGCTTTCCTTGGCAAAGATATCAGTAAAGAGTTGCCCCACGATGAGCAGGATCAGTCCGGCGTGGGTCATGAAGATCCCGGTCTTGGCCTTGGTAAACTTGAAACGGGTGAAGTGGGTGGCAATGAGATTGACGAGCAGAATAGAGCCCAACAGGTAGCCACCGGGAAATACCGGAATCCAGCGCGCCTGCAGCACATCTGCCCCCGTCGAAGGCGTAAGATACACTCCAAACATCTGCAGCGTCTTCTTGAGCGCCGCCCACATGGCCGCCTGGTCGATGAAGAAACTGTGGAAGAAGCGCTCCTGCGAGATATACAGGCCAAGCGGGTCCTGCGCCATCGTTCCGACGAACACCACCACGATGCTACAGAGCAGACACGTGACGGTCAGTTTTATCGAGGTGATGAGTTTGAGAATACTTTTACCCATTTCAGTTGTATTGCACTGACTTCACAAATTCGACGAACCCGTTTTTCTCACGTTCGACTGCGGCCTTGCTTCCAAACGATTTGAAGAACCAGGTGCTGCCGCCTTGGGCAACCATGATCACGGTCATGCTCTTGGAATCCCCTAAAAGTTCCACGAGTTGGGCATCGCCGGTCGGAACGGTGAAAGATTTGGCTGATGCGACGGCATCTGCATCGGAAACACTGCCCATGCCAAGCTGTCCCCGCCAACGGTTGACGTTCGCCGGGATACCGCCCGCGGGTCCACCCAACTGGCTCACCGAAATCTCTGTATCGCCCCCCTCACCGGAAGCCTTGAATTTTGCCAGTTGCATCATGCCCGCACCAAGATCCTCCCAATGTGGGGGCGTTTTCCATTTTGGTCTACCCGCGCTTTCAGGGGGACGCGATTGCGTGGCTTGCGGCATGCGAGTCTCGAACTTCAGATCACCCAGGAAGTTCACGAAACTGGACTTCTCTTTCCCAATCACCGCCGTGTCGCCCTGGAACTTGAAGAACCACGTGAACCCCTTGTCCCACACCATCGCAACCATGATGCGGTCCTGTCCCTCGTCGTTTCCCGTTGAAATATCAAACAACGTGCCTTCGACTTTCCCAACGACAACCGGTTGACTGATCTGCTTGAACTCCTCATCGGTGATGGCCGCCTGACCGATCTGCTCGCGCCACATGTTCACCAACCGCTTCTCATCCATGCCCCGTCCGGGGATGGGGATCGCTCGTAACTCAGCCAGACCGTCCGCGGATTTCACCTGAAAAGTTGCTACGCGCATGGCGGAACTCCCCTCGCCTTCCGTCTCGGTCCAGCCGGCCGGAAGCCCGCCCCATTTGATATCCGGAAGCGGCATCTGGGGCTGCCCACCTCCTCCTTGTCCGGCTGGGGCTGCCGGAGCGGCCTTGGCCATGGGTTCTTTGGGGGCATCATACACCTGGATGGGTTCGCTGCAGGCAGCGAAGAGCATTGCGGTGCTAAGGAGGCAATAGCGATATGACCGATTCATTGTGAAACCAAGCGACGTTGTTATGCGGACCGGTATTCGGTCCGCTATTTGGTGGCCATGCCGAGGAGGAATTCGATGTTGCTCTCGCAGTTCTGCAACTTGCCAAGCAACAGTTCCATGGATTCAACCGGTGGAACGCCGGTCAAGGCACGACGAAGCACCGAGATCCGGCCAAGTTCATCCGGATGATACAGCAGTTCTTCCTTCCGCGTTCCAGACTTCTCGATATTGATGGACGGGAATATCCGGCGATCGACGAGCCCGCGATCCAGATGCACTTCCATGTTACCTGTGCCTTTGAATTCCTCGAAGATCACTTCATCCATCCTACTGCCGGTATCCACCAAAGCAGTGGCCATAATCGTCAGCGAGCCACCAAACTCGATGTTCCGGGCGGCACCGAAGAAACGCTTGGGTTTGTGCAGCGCGTTCGCATCCACACCTCCGGAGAGAATCTTGCCGGAGTGCGGTTGGACGGTGTTGTAGGCCCGTGCCAGACGCGTGATGGAATCCAGCAGGATGACCACATCCTTCCCGTGTTCGACCATCCGGCGCGCCTTCTCAATCACCATTTCAGCAACCTGAACGTGGCGTTCGGGCGGCTCATCAAAGGTGGAAGCAATCACCTCGGCCGGCGCACAGGAACGTTCCATGTCCGTGACTTCCTCCGGTCGTTCATCGATCAAAAGAATGATCAGGTAGCAATCTTTCGCTGTTTTCAGCAATGCCTTCGCCAGGTTCTGCAGCAGCACCGTTTTGCCAGTGCGCGGAGGGGCAACGATCAATCCACGGGTACCACGGCCGATCGGAGAAATGAGATCCAAGACGCGCGTTGAATATTCCTCACGGTCGGTCTCCAGCAGAAAGCGTTGCTCCGGGAATAACGGCGTCAAGTTGTCGAAGTGAGTCTTTTCTTTTGCCTTGTCCGGATCTTCACCTCCGACGGCCTCAACCTTGAGCAGGGCGAAGAATTTTTCCTTCTCCTTCGGCGGGCGGATCTGCCCGGCGATCACATCGCCTGTCTGGAGGTCAAAACGACGAATCTGAGAGGGCGAAACATAAACATCCTCCGGACAGGGCAGATAGTCGAACGCCTGCGATCGGAGAAACCCGAAACCTTCCGGCAGCACCTCGAGAACACCTTCGGCGTAGAGCGAGCCTTTGCGTTCGGCGTTCTTCTTCAGAATCGCAAAGATGATCTCCTGCTTGCGCATGGTCCCAAAATTCTCAATACCCATGGCCTTGGCCTTGACGTTGAGATCGGCGATGGACTTGACCTGAAGATCACTGATTCGAACCGTCTCGCCCTTGGGCATCGGTTTCACCGACTCCTCCGGTTTCACTGGTTCCTCTTCAGCGTCCACATCAGGGATTATTGGCGCGGCCGGTTTTGGCGCGGCCGGTTTTGGCGCGTCCGGTTTTGGCGCATCAGGTTTTGGCGCGTCCGGTTTTGGCGCATCAGGCACCTCAGCCGTCGGATTTTCATCCTTGGCCTTTGCTAGGGCACGTTTCCGCGCCTTCTTTTTTGCCTTCTTTTTCGCTGGAACTGGAGCGGTGGCATCGCTGAGCTTGGAATCTTCAGCAGGGACGGGATCTGCTTTATCGACCGCTGGGGAGGGTTTTTCTGGGGTAGCAAGGTCCAGTTCGGAAGTTTCTGTCGTCGCTTCCGGTGTCCATTCTTCCTGTTCCGAACTCGCCACCTCGTCCGCAGCTGCCTTGGCGGCAGCAACAATCCCCCCCGACGCAGTCCCCGGACTCCAGTCCTCAAAATGCGCCTGCACGGATGAAGGTTTCCGACGTCCACCACGGCGGGCGGTTTTCTTGCGAAACGATTTCTTCTTGGGTGGATTAGGCATGCTGCTTTCTTAGATAAATTGTAATCGGGGTTTTCCGGCTGAAGGACTTGGGGGGCGGTACAAACCCAATATTTACGCCGTCCACAAACGTTCAACGAACGTTCTTATTACCGGAAAATGCTCTGACTGTGGGAGTCTCCGTTTTGTTCAACCTCAATAAGGCAGGGGAAACTGAGCGGTCAGTTCGCGGACACGTTGGCGAACCTGCTGTTTGGTGTCAACGTTATTGATATCGAGCAACACTTCGGAAATCATGTCTGCGATGGCGGCCATTTCGGCCTCTTTCATACCTCTCGCGGTCACCGCCGGACTACCTAGCCGGATCCCGCTGGCTTGGAACGGAGAACGCGTTTCAAACGGAATTGTGTTCTTGTTCGTCGTGATCGCCGCTTCATCCAGGGCCAGTTGGCATTCCTTGCCCGTCAAACCCTTGGCACCGACATCCACCAACATGAGATGATTGTCCGTTCCGCCGCTGCACAGTCGGAATCCGTTGCGCATCACGCCGTCAGCCATTGCTTTGGCATTTTTCACGATCTGTTCCTGATAGGTCTTGAATTCGGGCTGTAGGGCCTGGTGAAAACAGACCGCTTTCGCTGCAATCACATGCATTAACGGACCTCCTTGAATTCCGGGAAACACGAATGAATTCACCTTCTTCGCATAGTCCTCGTTGTTCGTGAGAATCAATCCACCCCGCGGACCACGAAGGGTCTTGTGCGTGGTGGTGGTAATGAAATCCGCATGTCCAACCGGGCTTGGATGTTGACCCGCCGCGACGAGCCCGGCGATATGTGCGATGTCCGCCAGCAACAAGGCACCCACTTCGCGGGCGATCTCGCCCATGCGTTTGAAATCAATTTCCCGCGGATAAGCGCTCGCGCCGACCGTAATCATCGCCGGCCTGTGTTCCCTCGCCATCTCTGCGAGCTGATCGTAGTCGATTCGTTCGTCTCCCTTGCGAACGCCGTAGTGAACGATGTCAAAAAACTTACCGGAGAAATTCGCCTTGTTTCCGTGTGTCAGATGCCCGCCGTGATTCAGGTCCATCGTAAGCATCTTGGCCCCATTTTGAAGCATGGCGAAATACACGGCCATGTTCGCAGAGCTGCCGGAATGCGGCTGCACATTCGCAAAATCAACGCCGAACAATTGCTTGGCGCGGTCGATGGCGAGTTCCTCGACGGTATCGACGTGCTCGCAGCCGCCATACCAGCGCTTGCCGGGATAACCCTCGGCGTACTTGTTCGTCAGCACCGAACCCTGCGCTTCCATAACCGCGAGGGTGGTAAAGTTCTCACTGGCGATCAGCTCGATGTTCTCCTGCTGACGCTGGCGTTCCTGTTCGATCGCTTCCGCGATGGCGGGATCGATCTTGGCGATTTGTGATAAAGATCCTGATTCGTTTTCCATTTTTCCAACTCGTCTCTCGTGGCGTCCCCCTGATTCAAACGGGGTCTCCAAAAATTTAGTAACAATGGCTTTGGCCGTCTCAAGGTCCGTCTGGTTCTGGCCCAAGCACAGGACATTAGCGTCGTTATGTTCACGCGCAAGGACAGCCATGTCTTCGTTGAACACCAATGCCGCCCTGATACCGGGGATCTTGTTCGCCGTGATGCTCATGCCAACTCCCGTACTGCAAATCAAGATCCCAGCATCAATACGACCACTGGTCACAGCTTCCGCCACCGGTCGCGCGTAATCTGGGTAATCGGTGGATTCCTTCGAATCAGTGCCGAAATCAGCAACTTCGATCCCGTGCTCCAACAACAATTCACGAATGCCCTGTTTCAGCGCAAACCCACCGTGATCTGAGCCGATCGCGATCGAAGTCACACAGGCTCCGGATTCGCCGCCCTGCATGAAATCCAGCGCTGAATTGATACCCTCTTCGATCTGCTCGCAGCAGAGCCTGTAAATATCCACCGACCCACCAATCGGATCCGCGATATCTTTCTCGAAAAACTCAAGATCCTCCTCGAATTCGCGCATCAGGAACGTTTTCTCCGCCGCCTGCGGATACAGCATCGTGATCGCGTCAACATGCCCGCGCGTCATCCCAAAAATATAGTCAGCCTCCCTGACCATCTCCACCGTCAGCTGATTGCTTCTCTGGTGGGTGATATCGATCCCCTTTTCCTTGCATGCAACCACCGCGTGAATACTGGGCGGGGAGCCATTCATCGCGCCAACCCCAGCCGAAGCGGCTTCAAACGCGGGATTTCCCAGCGTTTCTTGGCGAAACAGCCCCTCTGCCATCGGACTTCGGCAAATATTGCCAGTGCAAACGAAGAGAACTTTGGTCATCTAATTGATACCCTTGAGAAAGTGAAGAACCCCCCTTCAAACGTCAACGAAAATGGTTTTCACCGAGCAAGTCCAGTAAGATTCGGCAAAGAAAACTGGTCCAGCAGGAGAAATGCATGCCGCCGAATCCCGCGTCATCTCCTGCCCCGAGCTGTTACCTGCCGCTGGTATTGACGAACCTAAATCCTTGGATTTCTCCAAAAATTCCGGCAGATCTCCCCACAGTTGTGCATCGGTTTAGAATGACTCGGCTCGATCCGGTGTTTTCACAATCACATGCCGCTGCAGAAATACTGTAATTTCCCCGCAGAAAGGTTTTGCAAGCGGCCGTTTCTTTGATTTAGTTCGCCCAATCCTTGTTATGAAACGTCCATCCAACTCACCTACTTCCATTTCCCTGAGGGGGCATGCCATTGTTACTGTTTGCGTTGCCGCCCTGTTATTGGGCGGCTGTAAAGGCGACGACGAAGCCGCCCCGGCAGACGATGGCGGCACTGCCGCTCCCGCAGGCGCAGCGGCCGCTCCCACAAAGCCGAAACGCGAAAGCGCCACCCTGGCCAAGAAATGGCCCGCAGGAAAAAAGATCGTCTACGCACTCTCAGACAACACGAAGATCGCGACTCTGATGCCAGGCAATCAGATTCCACCGTCCAAATATGAACGCGGTGGCGAATTTTCGTTTGATGTGCCTGATGCCAGCACTGGTGAAATCCAGTTTCTCTCGATGCGATTCCTGAACCATCGCGGGGGACGTACGCTCAGCCAGTACAACACCAAGACCTCAATGGACGGCGGCGAAGGAGAGGAAGGAATGGATGGGGATCCTGGTGCTGACGGAAGTGGCGACGGTGGTTCCCCGACCGTGCCCGCCGTTCCCGGTATGGAGAAAATCAACGGCATCAAGATAAAATATAACCTGGGTCCAAACGGTGCAGTTCTTGGGTTTACCGGCCAACCACAGGCAGTCGCCGCAATTCAGGCCGCAGTGCAACGCGCCCACCGTCTGTTTGCCGCTGCGGTTTTCGCAACGAACGTTCTCCGCGCCTACGTCCCGTTCCACGACTGGCTACCGGGCAAGAAAGTGAAACTGAATGAGTCCTGGAATGGTCAGGGCGAGTTCCCGACCGCTCTCGGTCCGCTGCCACTTTCATACACGAATACGTTGACAGCGTTTGCCACGCGCGACGGACGTGAAGTTGCTGAGATCGGAATTGCCGGTACTCTCTCCGGCAATCCGACAATGAAGGTCGCCCTCGTGCCGGGAGCATCAGTAACCGGCAAGATGATCTACGACCTCGAGCTCGGCATCGTTGTGGAACGATCCTTGCAGAGCGTCTTCACGAAAACATCCAAGCTCGCAAACGGAACAGTCTGGACTTCGCCGCACACCAATGATTGGAGCTACAAAGTTTCCAAGGTGCTGGCTGCGGGTGCATCGGTAGGCGGTGATGATGCTGACGCCGACATGGCTCAATAAATCGAGTTTCCACCTTTCAAAAAACGCGGTCTCCGGATCGCGTTTTTTTGTATCCTAATCCTCAATCGCAAACGCGCTGATGAGATACGTGGCCGCCTCCTTCACAATCTGCGGTTCAAGCAGATTTAGCAGCTCGCGCTTTGAGTGGATCCTCTGGTACACCGCATTCCGAACGGAGACGTCGATCACCTGGGGCGGGCCACTCGTTCTCAGATCGGTCTTGTGAAATTTCTCCACGGAAAGGTTCAATATGTCGATGCCGGCAAATTTGAGTGAGGG
>JBLFYM010000037.1:0-44190 GCA_047608975.1 Limisphaerales bacterium
TCCTCGTCCTGGTTGATTTCCCCTTCAACAAAGAGCAGAGCGCAAAACAGAAAGCGGCGAACCAAAAGCTGGCAAAGACGTTCAAGGTACGCGGCTACCCCACCACGGTCGTGTTGGATCAATCGGGCAAGGAACTGTATCAGGAGGTCGGACTGCCGGATTTGGATCTGGCAGGAGTCATCCAACGATTGGCGTCACTGAAAGATGGGAAAACCAAGATGCCATAGCGCCTACTCACACGCGCATTGATTGCGCAGTATCCCGGTTTGACGAGCAATTATTGCGCAGTATATCGGCCGATCAGATTTTTTTCGAATCCTCACCTCACTTTCGAATCACAAACCCGCGCGAGATTGAGCACCAAAATATCTTGTAGAGCCCGTTCCAAAACGCTTGGCACGCTTACTGCTAATCGAATATTTACCATGTCGAGGCCAGGGCACAACCGCTGGTTTCTGGTTGGGTTCAGTGGAAGCGCCTCACGCCTCGGCATGGTTTAAGACCGCAGATAGTAGGAATTTCAGGGCTCATTTCAAGCAATTCTCTGGATAGCTTGTCCATTTGAACTGGTACCAGATGGATTCCATTCCTCCCAATCAGGCTCCCAGAAGCGTCCAGAAACCCTCGCAATCGACAGCGGCTACCTGCTTGTAAACTTCGCGGCGGCACCAGAACTGAGTCGTTAGTGCCTTCGCCACCAATGGCCACCGAGCCAGCTCCACCGGCATTCACAGTTCGCCAAACTCCCTTCCCCACCTATCAATCGGAGTTCTTCGCCTAGATTCACAGCGCAACGATTGCGCACCGGACGCAAAAAATACTCATAATTCGCGTATTCACCCCGAAAATAGCCTGTTTTACAGCTTGGCACCTCTCTTGCTTAATTGACTTGTTCAGTTCAATCACAAACTCATTCAAATCTATGAAAACGGTAAAATATCTATTCGCTCTGACGGCCATTCTGCTGGCGGTCAACTCCACCAACACAGTTCAAGCTCAGGGATTCAATCCTGAAGACATGAAGAAACGCATGGTCGATGGCTTTCGTGATCGCCTCGACGTCAAAGACAACGACGAGTGGTCGCTGATCAGTGAGCGCATTGGCAAGATTCTTGAAATTCGCTTCGCCGGCTTCGCTGGTCGCGGCGGTCAGGGTAGCACTCGCGGCGGTCAGGGCAGCACTCGCGGCGGTGATCGCAGCCGGCCTGAAGCAGACGGCGCGCGTGGCGGCGAACGTGGTGAAGCCCGCGGCGGCGAACGTGGTGGTGACAATCGCGGCGGCGGAAATCGCACCCGTGGAAATCGTACCCGCGGTGGCGACCCCAATTCTGCCTCTGGCAAATTGAACGCAGCCATTGAGGCCAACGCCTCCGGAGACGAAATCAAATCCCTGCTGGCCAAACTTCGCGCCGAGCGCAAGGCCGCAGCTGACACGCTCAAGAAGGCCCAGGATGGTTTGCGCGAGGTACTCACCTCCCGTCAGGAAGCCATCATGGTCGTGTCCCGTATGCTCGACTAAGTCGCCCCCGGTTACTGAAACCATCCGGCACATGACCGAGTTGATCCAACAGATGATCGAAGGGAAGCAGCTGTCCTTACAGGACGGGCAGCTGCTCACTTCGGAAATTGACACCGGCAAGCGCGCGACACCCGAATCCGAGGAGGAGGTGTTGCGCTGGCTGGCGGGCGAATACGAACTCGGTTTTGATTCCTTGGATGGGATCGATCCCGACCGCGAACTGTTGGCACTCTTCCCCGCCCGCGTCCTGCTCAAGGAAGGCCTGCTTCCCCTCGAAAGACAGAACGGCTCCGTGCGTATCGCCACCAGCCGCCTGTTCGCCACTGACGGCATCGACACGCTGAAGTCCCTGACCGGACTTCACCTGGAACCGGTCCTCGCTCCTTCGGAAACACTGACCAAGGAAATCAAGAAACAGCTTGGCGTCGGTGCGGACACGATTGACGAGCTGGACAAGGAAACCACTTTTGAAGTCGTCGAAGACGACGAGGATGGCGATCTCGACGCCGCCGCGGAAGACGCTTCCATCATCCGCTTTGTCAACCAGGTGCTGAAGGACGCGATCGAACTCCGCACCTCGGACATCCATATTGAACCGTTCGAGAATGAACTTCGCATCCGCTACCGCGTTGACGGGGTGCTGCAGGAAATCCCCGTTCCGGCCACGATCAAAAGATTTCAGCCGGCCATCGTGTCGCGCATCAAAATTCTCAGTCACCTGAACATCGCCGAGAAACGCCTGCCACAGGACGGACGCATCAAGCTCCGATTGGATAGCATGGACATCGATGTCCGAGTTTCCATCATCCCGATGCTGCACGGCGAAGCCGTCGTCATGCGACTCCTCCGTCAGGACTCCGCACTGCGCGGCATGGACGAGCTCGGGATGCACGAGGGCGAACTGGCAAAATTCCAAAAGGTACTCGCCCTTCCCCACGGCATCGCCCTCGTGACCGGTCCAACCGGCAGCGGCAAGACCTCCACACTTTACACCGCCCTCAACGCCATCAACGACGCGGAGAGAAAGATCATCACGATCGAAGACCCGATTGAGTATCAGTTGCGAGGTGTGAATCAGATCGGCGTGTCAGAAAAAGCCGGCCTGACCTTTGCCCGCGGATTGCGCGCGATTCTGCGTCATGATCCGGACGTCCTCCTGATCGGAGAAATCCGCGATCAGGAAACCGGGCAGATCGCCGTTCAGGCATCCCTCACCGGTCACCTGGTATTCTCCACCCTCCACACCAACGACGCACCGAGCGCCATGACGCGCCTGGTAGACATGGGCGTGGAACCCTATCTGGTCGCTTCCTCGCTCGAAGCCATCCTGGCCCAACGCCTCGTGCGGGTCCTCTGCGAAAACTGCAAGACGGAAGACACCACTGCGCCGACCATGGCATTGAAAGAGCGTAACCCGCAGTTGCGGGATGCCACCGTCTTCCGGCACGTCGGCTGCCCGGAATGCCGAAACGTGGGCTTCAACGGGCGGCACGCGATTTTTGAACTGATGGATCTCGCCCCCGAGATCCGTGAAATGATTTTGAAAGACTGCTCTGCCGGCCAGCTTCGCGATGCCGCCCGCAAACGCGGCATGCGCACCCTGGCTGATGACGGCTGGCGGCTGGTGAACAAAGGCATCACCGCCCCGGACGAGGTGCTGCGCGTCACCAAAGATCAGTCCATGGAAGACAACCTGGCGAATTAGAATGGCGCTCTTTCAATACAAGGCAATTTCCGCCGAAGGTGTCCTGACCGAAGGCACACTCGAAGCAGCGGGGCGGCAGGCCGCGATGAAAGATCTGGAAGGCAAAGGCCTGAGCCCGGTCGATCTGGCCGAAGGAAAAGGTAAAGCCGCGGCCGCCGGTTCCAACGATCTCTTCTCTTCTAAGAAGGTCACCGGCAAGGATCTGGAAACGTTCACTCGTCTGCTTTCGAGTCTTTTGTCGGCCGGACTTCCGCTCAGCCGCGCGCTCGTCATTCTGGTCAAGGAAACCCGGGCACCCGCCGCGAAGGAACAGTGGAAAGAGATCCACGACCAGGTCATCGACGGTGTCTCACTCGCCGATGCAATGGCCAAGTCTCCCGATACGTTCCCCAAGGTTTACACCGCGATGGTGTCTGCTGGTGAAACCGGTGGCTTCCTCGATCTTGTGCTCAGCCAGATCGCGGATTTTCAGATGCGTGAAAAGGAACTGAAAGCCAAGGTCATGACCGCACTTCTCTACCCGGCCATCCTGCTGTTCCTCGCCCTCGGGGTATTGACCTTCATGATGGTGTTCTTCATCCCGCGCTTCCAGACGATCTTCGACGGCTTCGGGGCGGAACTTCCCCTGCTCACGCAGGCCATCATCTTTACGAGTGATACCGTGCGGAACTACGGCCTGTTGGTCTTGGGTGCCATCGCCATGATCGCGGTCATCACCCGGAACTGGCTGAAGAGCGCCAGCGGCCGTCGCATGAAGGAGCAGAGCCTGTTGCGAATGCCGATCATGGGTCCGCTCGTTGCGAAGTACGCCATGGCGAGATTCTGTCGAATGCTCGGGACCCTGCTCGGCGCGGGCGTGGCGCTGATCAACTCCCTCAGCGTCGCCTCACGTTCGATCGGCAATCAGGTTCTGACCGACGCGGTGGCCAACTCCATCGAGAGCGTCAAGAAAGGCGAATCACTCGGTCCCAGTCTCGGAAAGTGTAAGGACCTGTTCAACGGTTCCACCTTGGAAATGATTTCGGTGGCGGAGGAAAGCAGTCGGCTGGACACCGAGCTGATCCGCATCGCCGACGTCACCGAAAGCGATCTGGATCGCCACCTGAAAACTGCGGTCGCCCTCACGGAGCCGCTCATGCTTTTTTTCATCGCCGGTTTCATCGGCACCATTTTCATCGGGATGGTCATTCCGATCTTCTCGATTCAAGACCAGATAAAGTAACTCTCAATCTAAGACTCACCAAAGAAAGACGAACCCATGAAACTGAAGAACATCAATCGACAAAAGCGCGTTCAACCACGCGGATTCACCCTCGTCGAACTCCTGCTCGTGCTCGTCATCCTCGGCGTACTCGCCGCCATTGTCGTCCCCAAGATGGCCGGTCGCTCTGAAGACGCCCGACGCACGGCGGTCAAAACCCAGATTTCCGCCTTTGAGACAGCGCTCAATGCGTTCGAAATCGACAACGGATACTATCCCAGCGGCAAGGAAGGCCTCATGGATTTGCTGACCCCGCCCAAGAACGGCGACAATTGGAAGGGCCCCTACATGGACGACATTCCGAACGATGCCTGGAACCACCCCTTCGTCTACGAGAATCCTGGCAAGGTCAACATCGCGGGCTTCGACCTCTACTCGGTAGGACCAGATGGTCGCGCGAACACCGAAGACGATCTGGCCAACTTCAATTAACCGACTGAAACTCTTATGACACTGCCCCTTTCGAATACGAATAACGCATGCACCGGCCCGCGCGGCAGGTGCATTCGCTCGTATTCGGATCGGCGGGCATTCACGTTGATCGAGCTCATCCTGGTGCTCGGACTTCTGGGAACCATCGCCGGCATCGTGGTGCCGCGATTTTCCAGTTTCCTGAAAGGGCAGGACCTCGGTCAGGAGGGCCGCCGTTTCATCGCGCTCACCCAATACGCACAGAGTCAGGCCATCTCGACCGGACTGGCGCAGACCGTCTGGGTCGACGAGAGCGAAAAGACCTATGGCATTCGCGAAGCTTACGCCTATTCCGCGCAGACCAATTCCGGGAAAGTCTACAATCTGGGAAACCAGCTTGAGTTCGAAATCGATCCCTACGCCGCGCAGGCCTTTGGCGAATTTGCCATCCGCTTTCTCCCAGACGGTATGATCGAGGAAGGCAGCCTCACCAACGTGATCATCGAACGTCCGGAATTCGAACGGATCGCCATCACCCTTGCCACCAACGGATTGGATTACGAAATCACCCGCAATGCGCCTCGCTTCTGACCATATCCCGAATCGGATCGGAACGGGTCATGCGCCTTGCGCACGGCGCGGGGAACGGGCGTTTACGTTTGCCGAAATTCTGGCGGCGATGTTCTTCCTCGCCTTGGTCATTCCGGTGGCCATGAAGGGAATCACCATCGCCAGCAAGGCCGGAACGGTCGCCAGCCGGAAAGCCACCGCCACCCAACTCGGCGATGCGCTGCTGAACGAGTTGGTGATCACCGACGAATGGCGCTCCGGATCCAACTCGGGAACCTTCGAAGAACCCAACGAAAAGTTCAGTTGGGAGATCGAAAGCAGCGCCTGGGATCAACCGGGCATGACCGAACTCACCATTCGCGTCAGCTATCTGGTCCGCGATCTGCAGGACGAAGTCCGGCTCACAACTCTGGTTTCGGAAGAGGATGACACCAGTGACCAGGAAACGGAAACAGACACGCAATGAATCTGCTTTCGAATCAAAATCTTGAGCCCGGACGTTCCGATCGCCGGACCGAGTCAGCCTTCACGCTCCTGGAACTGATTGTCGCGTCATTGATGTTCTCAATCATCATGGCATCGATCAGCACGGCCTTCTACGGGGCCTACCAGCTTCGGGAAACCAACGAGAACGATCTGCGCGGAAAACATCAGATTCGGCGAGCCATCCAGATATTGAAACGTGATCTGCGCTCCGCCGCCCTGCCGACGACCAATGATACCTCCGCCATCGAGATCGACAGCGAGGAAGACACCAACGTCGTGACCCTCGCGGGAATGATGATGACCGATGCCGCCTCGTCCGTTGGCAGTTCCCCTTCTCTTTCCTTCTACTCCGCCAGCGCCGTCATCCGAACGAACCTGCCCTGGCATGAAATCCAGTTTGTGAACTACTCCTTGCGAACTCCCGTGAGCGAATCGGAAGCGGGCGGCATGGATGTGGTCCGATCCACCACCCGCAATCTCCTTTCTGACGGTGTCGACGATTACGAGGAGCAGGTATTGCTATCCGGCGTACAGAATCTGTTTTTCGAATTCTACGACGGCACGACCTGGCAGGATGCCTGGGATTCAACCACCCAGGACCCGCGCGCCCCCAAAGCCATCCGGGCCACTTTCGAACTGGTTCCTGAATCCGATCAACGCGACGGGCGCCTCATCACCATGGTTGTCCCGATTTCTGTGGAAGCCCTCACCAACACGGTCGTCGCGCCGACTGCGCAAAACTGATGATCAATCCGTTGACAATCCAACGACGTGCCACCCGCTCGGAAAGCGGCGCGGCGCTGGTGATTGTCCTGTGGTTTTCCTTCGGGCTCGTCAGCCTCGCACTCTATTTCGGCAACTCGATGTCACTTGAACTCAAGGCAGCGGCGAACAGTGAAGCCGGTATCCAGGCCGAGCTCGCGGTCGACGGTGCGACCCGCTACGTGAAATACCTTCTGGAAAACCTTGAGGAAGACGGACGCCTGCCGTCGGCCGAAGATTTCGTATTGGATGACGTTCCCGTTGGCGAAGCCACCTTCTGGATCGTCGGTCGCGATCCTTCCGGTGAAATCACCGAATACCCTTACTTCAACCTGATTGACGAGGCGGGGAAGCTCAATCTGAACACCGCCCAATTTACCAATCTGATTGAGCTGCCATTCATGACCGAGGAACTGGCCTACGCCATCATCGATTGGCGGGACACCGATGACGAACCCCAGGAGAACGGCGGCGCGGAAAGCGACACTTACCTCCGCTTCAATCCGCCTTACACCGCCAAAAACTCGCCCTTCGAAACCACCGATGAACTTCGCCTCGTGAATGGTGCCACGGATGCCATCCTTTATGGCGAGGACGCCAACCGCAACGGTGTGCTCGACCCGAACGAGGATGATGGGGATGACACGCCTCCGACCGACAATTCTGATGGCACGCTCGATCTGGGCATTCTCGAATTCGTGACCGTCTACAGCCGGGAATCCACCGTTCAAACCAATGGCGATCCGCGTATCACTGTCGTCGCCGCAAACCAGGGACAGCAAGGTGGCGGCAACCCGGCCAGCCAGGAATTGCAGGACCACCTGACCGAGATATTGGGTGAAGACCGGGCCAACGAAGTTGCCGGCCGCGTTGGCAATGCCAACTCCGTTTTACAGTTTTACATCCTGAGTCAGCTGACTTCTGCAGAATTCGCCCAGATCGATGATGCGCTTTCCATGAGCACCAATGCGGTTGAGGGACTCATCAACGTCAATACCGCCTCGGCCGATGTTCTCAACACCTTGCCCGGTATCGAGTGGAACGACGCCGAAGCCATGGTCGCATATCGGGAACAGAACGAGTCCGCGCTGAACAGCGTCGCGTGGCTGACTGAAGTGCTCACCGAACAGGATGACAAATTGAACGCGATCGGCCCCTTCGTCACCGATAAGGGATACCAATACACCGCTGACATCTCCGCCGTTGGCAGAAACGGGCGCGGATACCGCCGCAGCCTGCTCGTATTCGACATCAGCGAACATCGGCCCAAGGTCGTCTATCGCCGCGAACTGAGCCGTTCCGGCTGGGCGCTCGGCCGGAAACTCCGCGAAGAACTTTTTGCATCAGTGCAACAAACGCAATGAAGGGAAAAAAACAACCCAACTCGATTCTGGGAATCACCTTTGACGGCCATCGCCTCGAAAGCACCCTCGTCAAGAAAGGGCGCGGTGGCTTCCACGTGCAAGGCTCCTCCGGTGAAGACCTGACCCTCGACCCATTGGTGGACGATCCGGAACTCGTCGGCCGCGAGATCAAAGATCGCCTGCACGATTCCGGCGTTTCCGAAAAACGCTGCGCAGTAGGATTGCCACTCGAGTGGACCTTGACCTCACTCGTCAAACTTCCGGATCTGCCCGAAGAACATATCGACGGGTTCATCCGGCTCCAGGCGGAGAAGAGCTTTCCATTTTCGATCGACGATCTATGCGTCGCCGTTTCGAAGATCGGTACCGGGGATGACCGTCACGCGTTGATCACTGCCATTCCCCGAAAACACGTTGAACTGATGGAATCCGCGCTCGTTCATGCGGGTCTGAAACCACTCAGCTTTTCACTCGGTCTGGTCGCCCTGCAGGAAACCCGGGATCATCACGGCAAACCGGCCATCACACTCTTTGTCAATCAGGACAGCGTGTCCGTTCTCGTCAGCGCGGGCGACAATCTCGTGAGCGTCCGCTCATTCAAAGACGCCTGGACAGGTGACGAACCCACCCGCCAGCTGAATACTCAGGCAATCGGACGCGAACTGCGAATTACACTCGGCCAGGTCCCGACCAGCGTCCGGGAGGATCTGAAGAAGCTGGCGATCGTCGGCGCATCGGGACTGGCAGCGACCTTGGCAAACGACATTTCGGCGAGAGCAACCGCACTCGGCCTCACCGTTGAAACCACTGAACCGTTTCTACCCAACGGCGAGCCGGTTTCAATCCCATTCTCCGGTGCCGTCGCGCCGGCCTTGGCACTCGCGGCTCGGTATCTCGATCGCAACGCCTCAGCACTCGAATACCTTCCCCCGAAGGTCAGCCCCTGGCAAAAGGTGGCCAAGAAGCTCGCGTCTCGAAAGGCCGGCATTCTGGCCGGAACCGGGATCGCGGTGGTCGCCATCTCCGTCGGCGCATTTCTCTGGCAAAGTCACACCTTGAGTAATCTCCGGGCGGAATGGAAAGCCATGGAACCCAAGGTCACTGAACTGGACGAGATTCAATCGAAGATCCGGAAATTCCGTTCCTGGTATGATGCTTCCCAACCCACGTTAAACACCTTGAAAGGCATCAGCATGGCGTTCCCGGAGAACGACAGCATCACTGCCAAGACGATGGAGGTTCGGAACGGACAGACCATCAGCATCAGCGGCAGTGCCCGCGACACCCGCGCAGTGGTCGATACCGCCAACACCCTCAGCGAGAATGAAAACATCGCCGACGTCAAAATCGAAAATATGCGTGGCTCACCCGTCCAGTTCAGCATTGTGTTCCGTTGGCAGAAGGGAGGTACACGATGAACCGTGAAACGCTCCTGAAAGTCATCGCCGGTTCCGCGTTCGTGTTGCTGATACTCGATGCCGCCGTCCTCGGCCCCTTGCTGAAAAAGTGGGACGCCAACGCGAAACAGATCGGCTTCCTCACCGAAGACGTGACCAAGGGCCGCGCACTGCTGAAACGCGAACGGACATTGCAGGACCGCTGGGACGATATGCAAAAATTTGCACTGCCCGCGGATCGTAGCGAATCTGAATCTGAAGTCCTGACCAGACTCTTTAAATGGAGCCGGGATGCCCGCCTTGAGATATCCCAAATCAACCCCTCGTGGAGAGATGAAGAAGACCATGCGAAATTCCTCTGCCGCATCGAGGGCAATGGTGATATGGAATCTGTGATGCGTTTTCTCTATGACTACGACGGCGATGAGCTGGGCCTGCGGGTCGAGAACATTGAAATCGTATCGCGCGACAAAAACGGCAGCCGGCTCGGAGTGGACCTTACCCTCAGCGGACTCGAAATTCCCCAACCCCAGCAACAGCGATGACATCTGCTTTCAAACCATTCACTACCCTCTCGCTGGCCCTGGTCGGAACGCTGCTTTCGACCGCGGGCACATTCGCCGCTGAGAGTGCCGCTCCGAAGACCGGACCAACGACCTCAGAACCAACCCGACGCAGCGGTCCTGAACGGGATGATTTCAAAGTGGTGGTCACGCGGAATATCTTCAACCCGAACCGAGGCTACAAAACCCCACCACCCAAGAAGCGCGAAGCGCCCCGCCCGGTGCCAACCCGCACAGACGAACTGACACTGACCGGTGTGCTGACGGCGAATTCCGGCAGTTACGGATTCTTTGACGGCTCGAGTCAGGAATTTCGGCGCGTCGCGAAGCTGAATCAGAAGATCGCCGAGTTTACCGTGATGAAGATCACCACTTCCGGGGTTGAACTGCAGAACGGCACGAACACCTTCGATCTCGCACTGCGTGAGAAGCTGCTCCGGACGGGATCCGAACCCTGGAAAAAAGGTATTGGAAAAAGCACGCTGAAGAGTTCCGGATCAGTCATGGGCTCCTCATCTTCCACCTCAACATCATCGTCCTCCACCGATTCAAAACCGTCCACCGCAGGTGCGCCCAGCTCTGAAGACGACGAGCGCCGCAAGCGACTGCTCGAACTCATGAAGAAACGTCGCGCCAAGTAAGCTTAGATATCCAAAAGACAGAATTATTATGAAAACCACCATCATCACCCTGTTTGCCCTGGCAGTCACCGCTCTGCCGGGCGTTTGCCAGGACCGAACTCTCGCCCCGCAGCGGCCTGCACCTGATGCACTCAAGCCGACCACGACCCAAGCCGCGGTTCCCGCGACCAATGAAGTGGCGAACATCAAGCTGAACTTCCAAGACACTCCTCTAGACACCGTGCTCGAGTATCTCGCAACCGAAGCGAAATTCACGATCATCAAGGACGCGGACATCACCGGGAATATCAAAGCCTTCAGCGCCAAGCCGCTCACCCGTGAAGAGGCGTTCGACGTGATCAATTCACTGCTCTACAGCAAGGGATTCACCGCCATCCGCAACAAGGACATTTTGACCGTCGTCAATGTGGCTGATGCCAAAACACGACTCATCCCGGTCAAGCGGGGCGCCGAACCCGACATGATCCCGGCCAACGATGAGATGGTCACTCAAATCCTTCCCGTCCGCTACGCCAACGCCTCGCAACTCGTGCAGAACCTCCAGCCCTTGCTGGATGAAAACGCGTCGATCACCGCGAATGAAGCCAGCAATGCGCTCCTCATCACCGACACCCAGGCGAATATCCGACGCATGGCACAGATAATCCAAGCCTTGGACACCTCGATCTCAGGAATCACCTCCATGCGGGTCTACCCTCTTCGTAATGCCACCGCGACGGAAGCAGCCAACGTTTTAAACCAGGTGTTCAACGGACAGAACAGCAGCACCTCGGGACGTGGAGGAAATACCGGCCGCGGCGGCACCACCGGCGGAACCTCGGCAACCGACATCATGAGCCGAATTCGCAGCCGAATGAGCGGCGGACGATGAACCCAGGCATTCAACAGAGCATTAACATGAAACTACGAATCACAAAAACAGCCAGCCTTCTCGCCCTCGCAACGCTTCTCGTCGCGGATACCGCGATGGGACAATTCCCCAGTGGCGGGCGGACCAGTGGCGGCAGCGGATCGCGCGGAGGCGGATCGCGCGGAAGCGGATCGAGTGCCGCCTTGCAGGCTCAAAACAATATGATCGCGGTCGCCGATGAACGAAGTAACTCGCTCATCATCATCGCACCTGAAGATCAGATTCCCGGCATCGAAGACCTGATCAAAGAGCTCGATACCAACGTCGACGACATCACCGAAGTGAAGGTATTCAAACTGGTGAACGCCGATCCCGCTGAAATGTCTGAGCAGATCAACCAGCTCTTTGGTGATCAGTCCCAGACCCAGGGAAATCAGACGGGCTCACGATTTGGTTCGGGCTTCACCTTTGGCCGTTTCGGGGGAGGTACCACCGCGGCCAACAACAATGGAGCCCGCCAACTGCGCAGTGATCAGAAAGTCACGGCCGTAGCGGATCCGCGCACCGCATCACTCATCGTCAGCGCTCCTCGCCAGATGATGACCAGCATCGAGCAGATGGTAAATGCGCTCGATGCCAGTCCGGCAAAACGCCAGAAGGTATTCATCTTTGATCTGCAACATGCCGACGTAAACAGCGCTGCGGAAATCATCAGGACCATGTTTGAAGATGAGAACGCCTCGACCCGCACCACCCAGACCCAGCAGACTGCGCTGCAACAAAGGCAGGGTAGCTTTGGTACCGCCGGCGCAACCAGTGGAACGATCGGTGCCGCCACAGGCGGTGCCGGCGGCGGCGGAGGACGTCGTTAGATCTCGTCATGATTGAACCACAAAGGATTGCCATGAATCGCATAAAGGGAACAAATCTACTCATTGTCATCGCCATCGCAGCGCTCCTGCTCCCCTCTAATCTGCTCGCCCAGCGGGGCGGATTTGGAGGAGGTGGCGGCGGCGGACGAACCGGCGGTACCGGCACATCATCCACCCGTACCTATCCGGGCAACGGACAGATCGGCGGAGCCATTGTGATGCCGGATCCGGAAACGCGGAGACTGATCGTCATCACCGATGACGAAACTGCGGCATACATCAGCCAGGTCGTGACTAACCTCGACACACCGAAACCTCAGGTGCTGATCAAGGTCGTCTTTGTTGAAGTCACCCATAGCAAAGGGTCGGACATCGGCACGACCATCAACCAATTGCGCGCTGAACCCTCGAACTCCTCCGCCGAAAGCACCATCGCCACAGCCCTCGGAACTGCGGGTACGCTTTCCACCGGAGGCACCTGGAGTCTGATTGCCGGTGACTTCAGCTCGACAATCCGTGCCATTGCTGAAAATGGAAAAACCGAGATCCTGTCGCGTCCCTCTATTCTCACGAGGAACAATCAGGAAGCGGTGATAACGATCGGTCAGGAAGTACCATTCGTGACCAACAGTCAGATCAACCAACAAGGCAACACCATCAACACGGTCACCTATGAGGACGTCGGCATCATTCTGCGAGTCACGCCCTATATCACGCAGGGTGACCTCGTGGAAATGATCGTTGCGCCGGAAATATCATCGATCAGCTCCACGCTGGTGACGATCAATCAGGGCGTCCAGCTCCAAGCCATCGACAAACGGGCGGCTGAGACAGTCGTGGTCACCAAACATGGCACCACGGTCATGATTGGCGGTCTCATGCAGACCCGCAAGGTCGAGACGCGCCGCAAGATCCCGATCCTTGGAGACATTCCATTGCTCGGGTTTGCCTTCCGGCGCAAAGAAATGGAGAATGTCAAAACCGAGCTGCTGATCTTTCTCACCCCGTATGTCATACAGCAACCAAGTCAGGTCGCTGATATCGTGAGAGACGAAGCAGCACGCTCGGAACTCACCAATGGCCAGTTTGATGAGAAGGACGTGAAGAAGTATTTCGAGGGCGTGCCCATCACCCCAAAACCGGCACCCGAAAAGCGCCGCCGGCTACCGTTCACCATCCCGATCGACTACTGAGCACAGATCTGGCGCGCGAGTAAAATTCAAGAGCCCCGCAGCAATGCGGGGCTTTTTTTGTCAACCGATTCAGTCCTTTTCCTAGCAATGGACCGCCCGAGTTCTCGGTCGATTCGATTGCCACTTGATTCCTTGAGTTTTGATTGCCACGCCGCCATCGAATCGCCCAACCTGAGCCATGCGCAAGATCATCGGGACTGCACACGAGGTCGGAACTGGCCTCTTGGAAAGAGGCCCCTACTACCTGTTCGCAGCGTTGATCATCTACGGCCCATTCCACTACGGGCTGAATACGCCGGCGGGACAGACCTTCTTCACCCAAGTCGCCTACCTGGCATTCTTTCTTTTCCTGTGGAACAGCGTAATCAAGGAAGAATGGCCCAAGATTCCGCTGCTTCCGCTGGCCTGCTTTGGCCTGATTTTGATCCACGGCTGGTGGATGGCGTTCAACGCCAACTCCTACTACCGCTGGCACGAAGAACTTGTCACAATCCGAATTCTAGGCGCGGCACCCCTGCCCAATTTACCCGGCTCCTATGAACGATTCGCCTCCACCCATGCCATGGCCCAAATCACCGGATTGTTCGGCCTCATCCTGATATTTTCCAATCTCCCAACCCACCAAAAGCACCGGCTACTCTTGATCCTGGTGCTCTCAATCACCGGCTGCGCCTTCATGGGCATCGCGATGAAATTCTCCGAATCGTTGAAAGAACTCTACTGGCCACTAGAGCGTTACGGACGCGCAGACGTAATAAAAGATGTTTTTGCCGGATTCAGATACCACGCACATGCCGCCTCCCTCATGGTATTTGGGCTGTGTCTCGCTGGCGGGCTGTGGGTCCATGCTCTGGCGACCGGCACTGCCAGACGCGAGCAATCGATAACCGGGGGAACGTTTTTCATCATTCTGTTTGGGCTGGTGATAAATACGTCACGAGCCGGGTGGGTCATGGCACTGTTGGCACTGCTCGCGCTGGCAACTTTGGCAAGTTACTGGTCCGCGCGCACAAAATCCGTTACCAAAACAAACGCTCTGCTAATCGCGATTACGATCACGCTCGTCACCAGTATCTTCGTCACTGTTTTCGCCGCTGAACGAGATAGACGGGCCGAGCGAATAATGAAATTGACCGATGATCTGGGCAGGCGAGCTCCAACCCACATCCTCAACCAGATGGTGAAAGACACTCCGATTCTGGGCTTTGGACCGGCAAGCTTCCCCTACGTATTTCCAAAATATCAACTACGCAATGCGAAGCCCGATCAGGATTCGCGGTTCCTGAACGCAGCCCATCATGACTACTATCAGTATTTCTTCGAATGGGGTCCGCTCGGCACCGTGGCTTTTCTAGCCATTTTGTTCACCCCCTTTTGGTTCGCAGTCAGCAGTTTTTACAGGTTGCGGTGGCGCGGACTGATGAATCCCATCCCCTACGCGGGCCTCGTAGCCTGCGCACTTACCGCTCTTCACGCGACGAAGGATTTTCCCCTACAGATCCTCCAGCTACAGTTGTGCTACTTGCTCTGCTGGGCGGCAACAATCGACACCCGATATATCGAATTGCCTCATGCTTCGAACAACAACGAGGATAGCGGAGGCGAGGAACGAGTCGCCGCATCTGCCGAAGGTTGAACGGTTGAACAAGCCAGGTGAGGTACACCGTAGAGGTTATGCGATTTGTGTTTTTGGAGGGAGGTTCCCGAAGGCTCCGCGTTGCTTGGAGGGGGTGACAGCAACGGTGATTGTCAGCGCTTCGGCACTTGCTCCACCGCTGACGGGCTTATGCAGTGAATTTGTTCATGAACGCCGCTGTTTTCCCAATCGCCAGATTCTGTCGTACGAATGCACAGCGAAAAGCGGCAGAGGACTCCCGCTGTCCAAGACTGCGTCGCGCCCCAAAAATGCCACTGGAATCTGGAAAGTCTTTGTCGTTCCTAAATCTATTGTTCGTTGAAGTGGGTTGGGAATGAAATCAATACATTGGAACATATGACCAAATATTCGATCATCGTGGACTTGGAGGCGACGTGTTGCGATGTGGACTCGTTCCCCCGTGCGGAGATGGAAGTGATCGAGATCGGCGCGGTGGCGGTAGATGCCGGCAGCGGAGTGATGCTGGGTGAGTTTCAATCTTTCGTCCGGCCGGTCCGCCATGGGGTGCTTACTTCGTTCTGCCGGGAGTTGACCAGCATTGCCCAGGATCAGGTGGATTCGGCTGATCGCTTTCCGACGGTGAACTCACAGCTCTCTGATTGGCTTCGCTCTTTCCCTGATCATGACTTTTGTTCCTGGGGTTTCTACGATCTAAGACAGCTAGAGCAGGACTGTGAATTTCATTCGGTGGAGTCCGCTTTTCAGTGTGGGCATCGTAACGTGAAAATCGAGTTTTCCGAGGCGATGGGGACTCGCAAGAAGTTCGGTGTCGGTACGGCTCTGCGGCGGCTGGGACTTGAGTTTGACGGAACACCGCATCGCGGCATTGATGACGCCCGGAACATCGCACGTATTTACCCGTGCCTGCTCAAGGGGTGATCCTTGGCGCGGCGCGTGTTGATTGCATTCCGGAGCACGCAGGCAAATAATATACGCATGAAACGATTTTCTCTTTCCGCCGTTGTAGGGGTTCTGTTGCTTCCGCTGATTTTGTCGGCGCAAACGGTCAAGGATCGCGAAGGAGCAATCCGGAATGATCGCAAGCAGATGACCGGGAACGCCCGGTGGATCTATAACGACATTGATGCCGGGTTTGCGGAGGCCCAGCGAAGCGGCAAGCCTTTGATGGTGATTCTGCGCTGTGTCCCCTGCATGGCGTGCATGGGAATCGACACCGAGGTGCTCACCGAGAATGCGGATCTGAAACCGTTGATGGATCAGTTTGTCCGGGTCCGGGTGATCAATGCCAACGCTCTGGACCTCTCGCGTTTTCAGTTCGATTACGATCTGTCCTTCTCAACCTTGTTCTTCAACGGAGATGGAACGACTTACGGCCGCTACGGTTCATGGGAGCATCAACACGATTCCCAGAACCGGGCCACGGCGACTTACCGAGATGCGCTCCGGGCTGCCCTTGAGCTGCATCAGAATTACCCGGCGAACAGGAAATCACTCGCAGGCAAGCAGGGGCGACCGTTTCCTTACAAGCGTCCGGTGGAAATGCCGATCCTGAGTGGCAAGTATGACCTGGACCTGAACTGGCGTGGCAATGTGGTAAAGAGCTGTGTGCATTGTCATCAGATCGGCGATTCGATCCGGCTGGATCACCGGAGCCGCAAGGAGGCAATTCCGACCAAGTGGATCTACCCTTACCCGACGCTCGCAGCACTGGGATTTGAGATGGATGAACATGACTTGCTCAAGGTGAAAAAGATCGAGAGCGCTTCGGTGGCCGCGAACTCCGGCCTCCAGGTCGGCGACCGAATCACCGCCATCGACGGACAGGTGCCCATTTCAACCGCCGACGTCAGCTGGGCGCTGCATCATGCGCCCGACAAGGGATTGCTGAAGGTAAAGGTGCTCCGGAGCGGCCGGGAGATCAACACCGGGCTCCGCCTGCCGGCAGGTTGGCGCACGAAGACAGACATCGCGCGGCGGGTGGGCACGTGGCCGATGCGGGCGATGGCTTTCGGGGGCATGTTTCTGATCGATCTGACTGACGCGGAGCGGCAGGAACGGGGTCTGCCGCTGACCGGCATGGCCCTGCGCGCGAAACACGTTGGTCAGTATGGCAAGCACGCGGGAGCCAAGCGGCAGGGTTTCATCAAGGAGGACGTAATCGTGGCGCTGAACGGCCAGACCGCGCGAGTGAGCGAAAGTGAGTTGCTGGGCAAACTGATCTCGGGTCACAAAGCGGGCGCAAAGCTGCCGGCAACCGTGCTCCGCAAGGGGAAACGTCTGAATCTGAAGCTACCGATACAATGATCCGCCGGAACCGAAATTTTCCCAATTCAGGGCTTGTCAAGCAGCCGGCTGCTGTTAATTTCTCCGCCCCTTTATGAAAGCGGACACACATCCGAATTACACGGCCTCCGAGATTCGCTGCGCCTGCGGCAATTCGATCACAACCAGCTCCACTCGCGCGGAGATGCTGATCGGTATCTGCAACGCCTGTCATCCTTTTTACACCGGTCAACAGAAGTTTATTGATACGGCCGGTCGCGTGGACAAGTTCCAGCAACGTGCGCAGAAGACTGCCGAAGCCCGTGCCAAGATGGCCGAGACCCTCGCCAGCAAGAAAAAGCGCCGCTAGTTGCCTTTACCCAAATCCGCCCGCTCACCATTCGTGGTTTGCGGGCGGATTTCTTTTGCCCCGGGTTTTTTCTGGAATCGCCGGTTTTGACTCAAAGCCCCGGGAGAACTGATCGCTTCCCGGATTCACGCGATCGATCTCAGGGAAGCATGAACTACGACAAGCACATTGAGAATTTTGCGAAACGCTACGCCGAGGTGGAGCGCGCCCTGTCCGATCCGGAGATTTTCAGCGATCAGCAGAAGTCCCAGGAGCTGACCCGGGAATACGCACGGCTCAAACGCCTGACCACCGATGGCGAGAATTTCCAGAAGGCCCGCAAGGATCTGGCGGAAAACCGTGAAATGCTCGCGGCGGAACCTGATGGATCCGAACTCGCCGAGATGGCTCAGGAAGAGGTCACGCGGCTCGACGGCGAGGTGGCGCGACTGGAAACGGAGTTGCAGGCCGGATTGCTGCCGCCCCACCCCGCCGATTCACGGAACACGATCATCGAAATTCGTGCCGGCGCCGGTGGTGACGAGTCGTCTCTCTTCGCGGGTGATCTGTTCAAGATGTACACCCGCTATTCAGAAGCACGCGGTTGGCGGGTGGATCCGATGTCTTCGAGTGCCAGTGAAGTGGGCGGATTCAAGGAGATCATTTTTCAGATCACCGGGACGGACGTCTACAAGCAGCTGAAGTACGAGAGCGGGGTTCATCGCGTGCAGCGAGTGCCGGCGACTGAGGCGGCGGGACGAATTCACACCAGCACCGCCACTGTCGCGGTGTTGCCGGAGGCGGAGGAGGTCGATATCAAGATCCGCCCCGAGGATCTCGACATCTCAATTTGCCGTGCATCCGGCCCCGGCGGGCAGGGCGTGAACACAACGGACTCGGCAGTTCAGATCATTCACAAACCGACCGATCTGATTGTCCGTTGTTCCGACGAGCGCTCGCAGTTGAAGAACAAGGAGAAGGCGATGAAGGTCCTTCGTTCGCGTCTGCTGGAGCGCAAGATCGATGAAGAGAACGCGAAGTATGCCGCGCAGCGCAAATCACAGGTGGGCACGGGTGAACGGAACGAACGGATCCGCACCTACAACTTCCCACAGGGCCGGGTGACGGATCATCGGATCGAACTCACGCTCTACAGCCTGCCGCAAATGATGTCGGGCGAGATCGATCAGGTGATCAATCCCCTGATCGCCGATGACGTGGAGCAGCGCCTGAAAGACGTCGGGGCGCTTTGAGCGCAGGTAGCGTTGTAGAATGCTCAAAGGCACGAGCGTGAGCGCCACTCCGCATACCAACCCATCAAACTTGCCGGAACGAAACCCCAGCCATTACCCTCTCCGGCCATGAGCATCGTCAACAAACTGCATCATACCCGTTATCGCGTCAGCGAAATCGAGCCGACCGTGAAGTTCTACAAGGAAGTGCTGGGGCTGGAAGAGGTTCGCCGCAGCAAATCTCCGCGCGGATCCGAGCTGGTGTTTCTCAAGGCACCGCAGAGTGAGGAGCTGATCGAGATCTGTTACTACCCCAGCAGCGGCACGGTCGAGGTCCAGAAAGATTTGACCCATCTCGGCTTCGAGGTCGACAGTCTCGAAGCATTTGGCAAACACATTGCCAGCGTTGGCGTCGAATTCTCCGACGGACCGACCTACAAGGACGGTGGTGGCGGATTCGCTTTTGTGGATGCGCCGGAGGGATACGAAATCGAGTTGATCGAACGTCCCAAAGACGTCATCCAGTGACTGTTCAAAGCACGCGACCCCGAATCGTTAGAATCGATTTGTCTTTCCGCTGTTCGCGGTAAAATTGCCAATCATGCTGACTGCTGCCTGCGAATCATTTCTCGCCCGTCTTGACCAGGAAACCGTTCTAGGCCAGACGCGCATCCGTCGAACCGGATCTTCGCTCGAGATCCGGCACATCGATGATCAGGAAACAGACGCTTCCCAACTGGAGCAGCTTTCATTGGCAGGACTGTGTGAGTGGGTTCAAACCACCCAGGAAGGGCATTATCGGCCGCTAAAATCTGCGCCAACTCTGCGCCCGGGTTGGCGCTTCACAGCCAACAGCGACGAGGCGTTCGAGGCGGCGTTCCAACAACTCTATCCGGGTGCCATCCCCGACCTCCACGCCATTCTCGGTGGAACCGCAACACCAACGAGCTATCGTGAATACACCGATCGACAGACCGGCATGTATCGCATCGCCACCAAGCTGGACGACGACGAAGTCGAGAACGTCGTCAAGGCGTGCTGCGATCCCAGATTCTGCCTGAAAGAACGAAGGTGGGAAATCAGTCCAGATGCCGCGTGCGACGCTGCCACTGACCGTATTCCCTGTCTCGAACCTTGTGCCATTCTGCTCGAACTTGCCCGGAAGGCAGTGCGGATCGAACAGGAGGCAAAACTGGATTCCGGTTTTTCGAAATCCGAACTGGAGTCGATCCAGACTGCTTTGCATTCCGCGTCGACCCAGATCGTTGAGCGAGAGGCGGAATTTGGAAATGCGCGCAACCCACGGCGGAATGCGTTGTTGAAGTTGAAAGTGGATTCTCTGCTGACAAAACTACGTGATCGACCTGAGCCATGATTGATCTCCCGTAGCGTCCAATTTTCGTAAACGCCCAATCCTGCCATGCGACAACTCATCTGTACCTTCGTTCTGTTTCTCATTGCCGGTGCCGGGTCGGCACAACCTGCCCCAACGCCGGAAGCGGCCTGGCAAAAAGTGTCTGAGGCGATGCGCCCCCCCACCCGTCCGGCCAACACCAAGGGCCGACTGATGACTGCCTTGGAGATGCAGGCATTCCGGGCGCTGCAAGCCGAAACCTCGGCGCACGCAGCCGATCTGGCACAACAGTTCACCGAGGATTTCCCCAGTCACGAGAAAACGGCGGCCGCGCGCCGGCAATGCCAACGTCTGCTCAACCTCGCAGTTCGGGGCGGTCGGCATGATCGGGCTGAGCAACTGAAAAAGGTCGAGGCGGAAATTTATCAAAAACACAACCTGACCGAGGAACAACGATACTCCATGCGACGGGCGGCGGTAGACCGCGACGCCGTGGTGGCCCAGATCAAGGAGGGGACGGCGGGCATGATGGAGGCCTACGAGAAAGGCGTCCGTGGACTTCAGAAGGACTTCCCGCAACACCCTGAGAATCTACAGATGCTCTACGCAGTCGCCCTGCGCGCCACCGGGACGAAGGCACATCAACTGGCCGCCGAAATTGCCCGAAAATCCCCTTCCCTGGATCTGCGTCAAAGCGCGCTCGCCCTCATGAGAAAAGTTGAGCGCGTCGGTCAACCCTTTCGCATTGAGTTCGAGGATCTGAACGAGCGAAAGATCGATACCGGCAAAATGCGAGGCAAGGTCATCCTGATCGATTTCTGGGCCACCTGGTGCGCCCCCTGCCTGACCGAGATCCCCCGCCTGCAGGCTCTGTATGCAAAGTATCACGACCAGGGACTTGAGATTCTCGGCATCAGCGCGGACGTCGACAAGCAGGCGCTTGAGGGGATGATCGAATACAAAAAGATTCCGTGGCCGCAGTTCTTCGATGAAGAAAACCGGGAGAATCGAATCAAGCAGGCGCTCAGAGTAAACGACCTTCCCACCCAATGGCTTATCGATCGGAAAGGCCGACTCCACAGCACGAACGCCCGCAGCAATCGGGAGGAGACGATCAAGAAACTGCTGGCGGAAGACAGTGATGGGCGATGATCAGGCCTCGTTCTTCGTTCGTCTAGCTGATGATCTCGTGGACTACGCGTCCGTGAACGTCAGTCAGGCGAAAATCTCGGCCGGCATGGCGGAAGGTGAGGCGCTCGTGATCAATCCCCATCAGATGGAGAATCGTGGCGTGGAAATCATGGATATGAACCGGGTCTTCAGCCACTAGGTTACCGATTTCATCGGTTCGGCCATGGATCGTACCGGGCTTCACTCCTCCGCCAGCGAGCCAGCACGAGAACGCGGAGGGATGGTGGGTGCGACTCTTCGTTCCCTTGCCATCCTGCGCCCACGGACTCCGACCGAACTCGGTGCAGAACACCAGCAGGGTTGAATCCAGCAACCCGCGCTGTTTCAAATCGTGAATCAGCGCGGCGACTGGCTGATCCACCCGTTTTGCATACTTGGCGTGCGAGGCGATGTCACGGTGAGCGGCATCCCAGTTATCCCGGCACGCGCCCACCGCATCGATGATTTCCACAAACCGGACACCGTTCTCGATCAAACGACGAGCGGTCAGGCATTGCGCGGCATAGGAAGTCCGGTCGCCCGGCTTCGTTCCATACAGGTTCAGCGTAGAACGGCTTTCCCGGCTGAGATCCAACACCTGGGGAGCAAGATCACGCAGACTCTGCGCCGTATCAAATGACGCCATCCGCCCACGCAGGGTGGGATCGTTTTGGCGGAGATCCAGATGGCTGCGATTCAGCGACTGAAGCAATCGGAGTTCAAGATTCTGTTCCGCAATGGGCAGTGATGGTTTCAGATAAGGAATCGGATCCTTCCCCGGCTTGATTCGCACGCCAGTGTGCGAGGGTGGCAAAAAGTTCGCATCCCAGATCTGGGGGCCATTATAGGGACGATGCTCGGAGATCACGACATGGCCGGGAAGATTCGGATTCAGCGGCCCCAATCCGTAGCTCAACCACGCGCCCAGACCGGGCATTGAGAAGCCGGTGCTGCCGGTGTGCAGTTGCAAAGTGGCCTCCCCGTGATCGCGATGATCGCATTGCATCGAACGAATCAACGCCACCTCGTGCATTTGCGTGCGAATATGTGGAAACAGGTCGCTCACCTCCGTGCCACACTCCCGGTTCGGTCGAAATTCCCAGGAGGTCGCCTTGAGAAAACGTTCCGCCTTCGGCTGCCCGGAGACCGCAGCTTTCTGCTCCCACCCGACCGTCTTGTCGTGATCGCGCGTGAGACGCGGTTTGGGATCGAAGGTATCGACGTGCGAGTAACCGCCGGACATGTAGAGCACGATGACCTGCTTTGCGCGGGCGGCATGGTTGGCGGAGATTTGGGAGATACCGGCGCTGGCCAGAGTCGGCCCCGCCAGCGCTGAAAGGGCCCCGGCAGTGCCGGTCTGCTTCAACCAATTACGACGATTCACTTGCATCACATCAATCCACAAAAAAGAACTCGTTGCTCGTCAACAGGACCCGGGCGATTCCCGCCCAAGCGTTCCGTTGCAGATGCTGCCGATCTTTGGCCACTTCTGCGTAATCTCCAAGGTGACGGAGTGAAGTCTGAACTTCGCTGGACTTCGGATCGCGGGCATAGGCACGTTGCCACATCCATTGCAGTCGATCCGAATCGGAACCGCTTTGTTCGAGCGCTCGATCGGCAAAACAAAGCGATTGGTCGCGGACGAACTTTGAATGCATGAGATACAGGGCTTGGCCGGGAACGTTTACCGAGCTGCGCGTAGCGGTCGATTGCATCGTGTCCGGACCGTCGAACAAACCGAGGAAGGAGTGTCTGAACAAACGCTGCGTCATCAGGTAAACGCTGCGTCGCTGCGTTTGAAATTCCGAGTTGAACGGACTGTTCAGGCTGTAGCGCTTCGCGTGCCATGGCGCGAAGGGATGACCACCACCGGGCGTGCTATCCAGACGCAGACTGACCTGCAGAATACCATCCCTGATGGATTCTGCGTCAAGACGTCGGCGCGGATGCCGCCACAAGTATCGATTCCCAGGATCGATCGAGAGGTTGTGGTCATTCCGTTCGCTGGAGAGCTGCCAGGTTCGACTCAACAGGATTCGGCGATGCAGTTTCTTGAGCGACCAACGGTCTTCATTTACGAAGCGATCGGCGAGCCAGTCCAGCAACTCGGGGTGACTGGGAGATTCTCCGAGCTTGCCGAAGTTATCAGGAGTGCCCACCAAGCCGCGTCCAAAATGATGATGCCAAACGCGGTTCACAATCACCCGTGCCGTCAAAGGATGATCCGGTTGTGTCAGCCATTCCGCCAGTTCCAACCGCCCGGACCCGCCACTCGATTTGAGAGTCGTGCCGCCAAACACTACGGGCGTCCGGCGTTCAACAATGTCCCCCCGATGCGCCCGATTGCCACGGAGATGAACGGCGCTGTCCCGGGGCTCCGCCTCTCCAACCGCGAACACCATCTCCATTCCCGGATCTGATCCCAACCGGGCCTTCTCCTTCTTGATCCAGCCAAGTCCATGGCGCATCAACTCGCGAAATTTTCCGTCGCGATAGCCTAGTAGTTTGTCCCGTTGTCGCTCCAGCTCGTCTGTGTTTCCGCCACCCTTCTTGGCACTCACAATCTGCGACGCGTTCTGCCTGAACGCCTCCAAGGTGGGTTTGAGCCACGGTCGAAAGTGATTGTTCATCTGATACTCATAGTGACTGATGAGCGTAAAGAATTCGGCAACCCGACGCGCTGCCTCAGGCTCGGTGGTCACGGGTGAAAGATCCGATGGTGACTTTTGGTTGGAGGCACCCATCCACGGATAACGCGTGCTTTCGAACACCCCATAGAGAGCGTAGTAATCGGCCGTCAGAATCGGATCGAACTTGTGATCGTGACACCGGGCGCAACGCAGCGTGAGACCGAGCACGCCCCGTCCGATCGTATCCAGCGTATCCTCGATCGTGAGGTTCATGTCATCGGCCTTGGAGTTTCCAAAGCGGCGGGCCAGCGCGATGAATCCCGTCGCGATGATTGATTCCTTGGCAGCGACAGGATCACGCTCGTCGCGCGCCAGGATATCGCCGGCAATCTGTTGCCGAATGAACTCATCGTAGGGCAGGTCGCGATTCAGCGCAGCGATCACCCAGTTGCGGTACAGATACGCGGTATGGATTGGAAAGTCTCCGACGTCTCCCTGGGTGTCGGCGTAGCGGGCGACGTCCAGCCAATGACGCCCCCAGCGTTCGCCGTGATGAGGCGAAGCCAGCAGGCGATCAACAACGGTGGCGAATGCCTCCGCATCGGAGCGCGGATCGTTGACGAAAGAACGGACTTCATCCGGGCGCGGAGGAAGCCCCACCAGATCAAACGACGCCCGCCGCAAGAGCGTCCGTCGATCGGCACGAGCGACGGAGTCCAGTTTTTGCACGGCCCGAGCCGCTTGGATAAACCGATCAATTCCAGATCCGTTCCACTCCGATTCCACGACCTTCGGCGGTGACACCACGCGACGTGGCTGCAATGACCAGTGGGCGCGATCCAGTGGACGATTCGTTTTCACGCCCGCGATCGGCTTGCCGGTCGGCGGGGCCTGCCCCCATTTCGCACCGTCATTGATCCAGCGCACGAGGAAATCGATCTGCGCCCCAGTCAAGCCGGGTTCCGCCTTCGGGGGCATATGCAGTTCCTTGTGCGTCCGTTTGACCGCCTGAACAAGCAGACTTGATTCGGCGCTTCCCGGGATGATCGCCGGCCCGAAGTCACCGCCCGCAAGAAGTTGTTCCCGCGATCCGAATGCCAATCGCGATTTCGCACCCGGTTCGCCAGAATGGCACCCGGCACAGTAATCTGCGAACAGCGGTCGGATATGCAGTTCAAAAAACTCCGCGCCGGCCGAATCCGCCACCGATTCGCGCTGAAGCAATGCCTGAAAAAGGCAGACCAAAAAAACGGATTGGACACGCGGCGACATCAGCTGGTATGGCGACGATACTCAGGAGAAACGGGATTCAAGGCAACTGAGAATCGCGTCATTTCCTCCAATCGAGGAGGGCGCAATGCCGTTTTGTGTTTGAACTTCGCGGTCGCGACTGTTTTTCTACCGACCAATCACCGCCGCAGCGGGAAGGCCGCCGAATTCCCTGATCCCTTTGCGGTTTCCAACAACCACCATCATGTTTAAAGGCCTTTTTAAGAGTAAGAAAGAACAAGTCCCGCCTCCGAATGTGCTGATCATCATCGCCGACGACCTGGGCTACGGGGATCTTGGCTGCTATGGCGCAGTCGGATTTGAGACGCCCCGACTGGATCAGCTGGCGGAGGACGGGGTTCGTTTTTCCTCCTACTATTCCGGCGGACCAAACTGCACCGGCGCACGTGCCGCACTGCTAACCGGCTGTTACCCAAATCGTGTGGGAATGGGCGGGCGAAATCTTCCACCGGGTGGCTACACCGGCTTGAATCCCGAAGAGCGAAACCTGGCCAGCATGCTGGGCGAGGCCAATTATGTGAGCGGATACGTCGGCAAATGGACAATGGGGAGCCACGGCAATTTCATGCCCAACGCCATGGGGTTCGACTACTGGTTTGGCATCCCGTTCTCGCACAGCTTTCTGGATCCTGAGGTTGAGGACGGAATCTATCTTACGACTTCGCTGCCGCTCCTGGACAACGAGAACGTAATCGAGGAAGACACCGATCCGGCATTTTTCACCCGTCGCTGCACGGAGCAGGCGGCCGAGTTCATTGAGTCCGCCGGCGACAATCCGTTCTGCCTGGTGGTATCCCACGCCATGCCGCATCGCCCATTGGCGGTGACCGAAGAGTTCGATGGCCGGAGCAAGTATGGAATCTATGGCGACGTGATCGAGGAACTCGACTGGAGCGTCGGCGCGCTCGTGGATGTGCTGGCGCAGTTGGAGAAGCTCGACAACACCATCATCATCTTTACCTCTGACAACGGCCCGGCGCTGCAATCCGAAGAAGTGCTTGGCTATCGCTCAGGCACATCGCGTCCATTTCGCGGCGGGAAGGGACAGACACTCGAAGGCGGTATGCGGGTGCCTTGCATTGTCAATTGGCCAGCCCGTATCCCCGGCGGACAGGTTTGCCCGGAGATGGTCACCGCGATGGATTGGCTCCCAACGATTGCCGGTCTGGCGGGAGTGGAAGTGAAACGCACGCCGACGATCGATGGCAAAGATGTGATGCCGTGGATCGCCGGCGAGAAGCAACCCGCGAAGCCCGTCCGCGAGGAGTATTATTACTACCGTGAGAATCGGCTGCAGGCGGTGCGCCAAGGCCCTTGGAAGCTGCACGTATTTCGCGCCGACTGGGAGATCGAGAAACCTGAGAAGAGCGACTACATGTTGTTCAATCTCGACAGTGATACGATGGAACAAAGCAACCTCGCCGACCAGAACCCTGAGTTGGTGGAGGAACTGTCAAAAATCGCCGATCGTGCCCGCCGGGAGCTGGGCGATTCGGTACACGGAAAACGCGGACGCGGCACCCGGAAATCGGGTAAAGTGTCAATGACCTGAAGAGCGTTCGGTAATCCTCTTGCCTGTGGCGGCAAGCGTGAGCGAGTGGAGGCCGTGGACCTGTTCCGCTTCAGATTCCAACTGGCATTACGCCCATGATGCTTCCCAGTGTGCGTTCTGATTTGCCGAGTTGAAACGGACCAAATTCCGCGCTCCTCTTCAACTGGCGAGCACGATCTGGAGTCGCTTGAGGAAATCGATATTCCGTTGCTTTCGATCGATCAACGACTCATCTGCGCGCCGTTGATCACGCCCGCCTCCGTGCAGTTCCTGCACACGATCCGCAAAGAATGGTTTGGGTTGACTCGCCGCAGTCACCTCGTTTTCCAGAATCTCCAACCAGTTCGGAATGCGTGAGAGCATATCAGCCGCGTCGATCGGTTTGTAGGCTTCCACCAGATCCATGAAATCCACGGCATCCGGCGCGCTGTAGGAGTCCTCAGTCGTCGTTTGCAGCAGGAACCGGAAGAGCAATTCACAACGGCCCTCATCGCGGAACACCGGCCGCCGGGCAATCGCCTTCAACAACGTCCGATCCGTCTCTGGCGGCAAATTGTCCAGCATCTTGCCCAGGGGATCCGGGATCTGGGAATCAAGGTTTAGCCGGGTCACAAAACGCTCGATGGTGACGTCGGTCAATTGAACGGAATGACGCTGGCCATCCTCTGTCTCAAGGCTGGCAACGGTCGGGCGACCGGTCAGTGCCGCAACCAACGCGGCCCATTTCTCCCGCTCGAGTTGTTCCTCGTCCAGAAGCTCCGAAAATGCGGACTGATCAACCAGTGTGGGGGTGAATTGCGCCGAAAAAAGCAGGTCTATTTCGAACTCTTCAAGCCCCTCAACGCGTTCTTCAAGGAATGCCCCCAATTCGTCCCGGCTCGTTTCGTGGCGCGAGCTGACATGATCGACCACCTGGTTCAACAGGAGGCGGTTCTTTTCAAGCTCACCGGCGATCGCATCCACGAATTTCTGCATCGGCTGACTATGCCTGCAATGCAGAACCACAGCAAATCCAACCGGGAATTGCCTGGTCGATCATTCGTATTGCTCCAGTTCGCGGACCGCTCAATCCGGCGAGAACGCGGTAAGCCCCGCGCTCAGGCAAACCTCAGAAGGGGGACTTCTTTTTCTCCTTAACGCGGCTGACCAGAAAATCCTCAATTGGCTGGCTGTCAGCTGGAGGGGAGCCAAACGCCCACCGCAATTCCTCTAAATTGAACCCATGCCGACGATAAGTGCTAAGCGCACAGGGGGCGTAAACAGCGCACCATTCGGAGTCTCCGTAGCTCACCAGATGCGGGTGCATGTTGATCTGATGTGTACCGGTTTAGGTCGACGTCGACCTAAACCATTACACATCAATTCCGTGGAGATAGGCAAAAGCTTTTCGCCGGGCCAGGCGTGTCGCGCGTCGCGGTGTTCGTTTAGGAAGCAGCAAAGATCAACCACCTCTTTTTCTGTCAACTTGCCGGTACCGGCAATGTTGCAGAGTTCCTCGATTGTATCGTCATGAGGAACTGCCTTCTCAGGCAGCTTCCACTCCTCAAGCTCCGTAAACGGGGCTAGCGTTCAATCGTCCATCAAAAACAACCTCTCTGCTCACGTTCCTTAATTCGGGAGCAGAGCCGCAATTCACTCAGGTCTGTCTAGCAAACCTACGGCTAGAGGCCTGTCAAAATATTTCTACAGCAGGACCGTCCGGCCTGAGCCTTTGCGGACCTCGCCGATCACCCAAGCGGGCTGTTTGCGCGCCTTGATCGAACGTAATATCGTCGGCGCACTTTCCGCAGCCACGACAACAACCATTCCGATTCCCATATTGAACGCCTGATACATCTCCTCCTCATCGATCCGGCCTTCACGCTGAAGCAGATCAAAGATCGGAAGCATGGACCACGATCCGCGTTGAATCGCAGCATCACAATTTGCCGGCAACACGCGCGGGATGTTGTCAATGAACCCGCCACCGGTGATATGCGCCAAGCCTTTGATCGCCGCCTTCTTTCCGGAAGGATTGAATTTCTTCAGCAACGCCTGGAGCAACGACCAGTAGCTGACGTGAACTTTCAGCAATTCATCGCCCACACTACAGCCGAGTTCCTTTACTTTCCGGCGAACGCTGAGTCCCATTTTGTCGAACAGGACTTTGCGCGCAAGTGAGTAGCCGTTCGTGTGTAACCCGCTCGCGCCCAAGCCGATAATCACGTCCCCTTGGCGAATCGATTTCTGGCCATTGAGCATGCGTTTGCGATCGACCACGCCAACAACCGTGCCGCTCACATCGTATTCACCCTTCTGATAGAACCCCGGCATCTGCGCGGTCTCGCCACCAATCAACGCGCAACCATTGTTGAGACAACCAACGGCGAACCCTTTCATGATTTCGCTGAAGACATGCGGCTTCAGCGTTCCGGTACCGAGGTAATCCAAAAAGAACAACGGTTCTGCGCCGAGCACGGCAATGTCGTTCACGCAGTGATTTACCAGGTCCTGGCCGATCGTCTCATGCCGGTTGCATTGAAACGCGACCTTCAACTTGGTCCCCACGCCATCGACGCTCGAAACCAGGACGGGCTGCTTGTACTTGGCAGTATTGAGCGCGAACAATCCCCCGAAGCCACCGACCTGGCCGAGCACCTCCGGGCGGTTGGTTGAAGCAAGCAGGTCGGGAAGGGATTCCTTGACGCGATTGCCAAGCTCGATGTCCACGCCGGCACCGGCGTATGCAGATTTCTTCTTCATTGATCGATCAGAGAAGTTTGGGTTCCTCAGCGCGTTTGATGAGGGTCTGGCCGAGGGATTCAACGCGCTTGCGGCGTTCCTCCATGATGTGTTTGTTCACATTCGGATCAAACGGAACGGGATAGTTACCGTCGTAACAGGCCGTGCAGAATGAGTCGGCCTTTTTGCCGGTGGCTTTGATCATTCCGTCTTTGGAAAGGTAGGCCAGCGAATCCGCGTGCAGATATTCCTTAATCTCATCGAGCGTATGAGTCACCGCCATCAGCTGGTTGCGATCCGGAAAATCGATACCGTAATAACAGGGGTGCCGATGCGGCGGACAACTGACGCGGACATGCACCTCTTTTGCGCCTGCCTCTTTCAGATTATTCACGCGCGTCTTGCACGTGGTGCCCCGGACAATCGAATCATCCACAATGACCACGCGCTTGCCTTCCACCAGTTCCTTCACGAGGTTCAGTTTCACGCGCACATTGAAATCCCTAATCAGCTGCGAGGGTTGGAGAAAGCTTCGGCCCACATAATGGTTTCTGACGTAGGCCATCTCGTACGGAATGCCAGATTCCAAGGAGAAGCCGAGCGCGGCACAGTTCCCACTGTCAGGGACCGGAACGACGATATCCGCCTCGACTGGCGTCTCTCGTGCCAACTCCCTCCCCATCTGAACGCGCGTGCCGTAGACACTGCGATCCATGATGATGCTGTCCGGTCGGGCAAAGTAGACATACTCGAAAATGCAGAACGCGCGATCAGTGTGCCCCTCGAAAGCGTTGACACTCCGCAACCCATCCTTGTCGATGATCACGATTTCGCCGGGTTCCACCTCGCGGACAAACTTGGCCTCAATCAGATCAAGTGCGGTGGTTTCGCTCGCCAACACCCAGCCTTCATCCAGTTTGCCAATGCAGAGCGGACGGAAGCCATGCGGATCACGGGCACCGATCAGCTCATTTTCCGTCATGATCACCAGCGAGTAGGCGCCTTGGATCTGGTGCATCACATGGGCGAGATTGTTCGTGTCGCCATCCGGGCCGGGTTTGGCCAACAGATGCAGGATGATCTCGCTATCGACCGTGGTCTGAAAGATCGAGCCTTCGGACTCCAGTTGCTCGCGCAGCTCGTTGGCATTCGTGAGATTGCCGTTGTGCGCGATCGCGATCTGCCCGCGGTAACAGTCCACCGTCAAGGGCTGGGCATTGGCCATGTGGCTGCTACCGGTGGTCGAATACCGGGTGTGCCCCACCGCCATGTGACCGACCAGATCTTTAAGCACGTCGCCTTTGAAAATCTGCGGCACCAGTCCCATGCCCCGATGGACGTGAAAGCGATCTCCGTCGCAGGTGACGATTCCGGCGCTCTCCTGACCACGATGCTGGAGGGCGTAGAGACCATAGTAAGAGAGCTCTGCCGCATTTGGGTGTCCGTAGATCCCAAAAACGCCACAGTAATGTTTCGGATAATTTTCCATTGAGCAGCTGGCTGCGCTAAAATTCGACACATCACGAACACCTAGCGCAAGCATCAAAATAAAAAGTTGTTCAGTAGGGGTGTCCGGAGGTCGGCGGCGCAGAAAGGCACGCTTGCAATCCCTGATACGCGATCCCATCCTGCCCGACCTTTTTCAAAAAAGACACACGCGCCGGCATTGCGACCGGATTACTCAACTAAAATGAGCAACCCACCAAAAAGTGATTTGGATCTGGAGCTGGAATTTCTTCCAGCTTGGGCCCGGCCGTCGGAAGACAGCCCCAAAAATAAATACGACAATATCCGAGGAGATGAGGAATCTCGCTCATTCGGTGGAAAAGGTGCGGGACGCCGTGATCAGCGTGGCCCACGCCCCGGCGGACCCGGTGGCGGACAAGGACGTGGCGGCGGACAAGGCCGCTCAGGTGGTCAGGGACGTCCAGGCGGCGGACCGGGTGGACCTAGTGATCGTGGGCGGACCGACGCGCGACGCGGCGATCCGCGCGATCGCGGAGGTGACCGTGGCTCCCGAGGTCGTGGACGCCAGGACAATCGCGGACGCAATGACCGGCGTGATCGCGCACCCCAAGGGCCACCACTCCCCGATGTACAGGTGACGATCGTCCCGGAACCGGCCGGCCTCGAGGCCATCGCCCGCCAGATCAAACTGACCGGTCGGGCTTATCCCGTCTTTGACATCGGCAGACTGATCATCAAATCACCTGACCGTTTTCAGGCGGAATTCCGTATCAAGCAGACCAAGGAAGGCATTGCGCAACGCCTTTTCACCTGCGATCTCGACGGATCCTTGTGGCTTTCCGCCGCAGACGCGGGCCGCCATGCCTTGACCTGTTTCTTCGACACCTTTTATCAGATCGAGAAAATTGCGACCGATCCCCCGAAGGGAACCTACACATTTGTCGCCCAGTGTGGGATGAGCGGTGTGATTCTCGGCCCGCCGAACTATCACGACTACCAGCAGAAGTTGGTGAAGTTGCATCAGGAGCGCTTTGCGAAAATGCCGTTCGACCAGTTCAAAATGCGGGTCAACATCGTGCGCGAAGAGGAGGTCGTGAAGAAGTGGATCGACGAACAGAGTTTCAAGACTGAATACACGGCATTGAATCTCCCCGAACCGGTCAAGTTCGACACCCGTGCGCAGGTGGAGTCACATTTTGAGGCGACCCACCGCGAGAACATGATCAAGGAAGTCCAATCCCATCGACTTTCAGCCAAGGAAGCCACCGGCACCGGCGAGCACAACTTGCGTCGGCTCTACCGGAGTGTGTTTGATGATCAGCGCCGTTTCCCGCTGAAGATCGTGACCGTCCTCTGCGAAGAATTCGCCAAGCACGGTCTGCAGTTCTTCAAGAAAGACAAAACGGTGACTCATGTCGCCGTATCGCGTCCGCATTTCCTCGATGTTGAGGCAATTCCGATTTCCGATTCGATCAAGTCGATCGTCAAATTCATCGACGACACCCCGGCCTGCACGCGCCGGAAGATCTTTGATTCATTGGCTCCGGCGAAGGTGATTCCTGTCACACCACCACCGGCTGAAGCCACGAAAGAAGAAGCGCCCACGCCGGCACCCGCCGTTGAAGCACCCGCGGAAGAGCAACCCGCAGCGGATGCGCCACCCGCCGAACCTGTGGCAGAAGCCGCGACCACTGAGGCCAACGATGAATCGACTGTCCCCGCCGCCGAGCCTAAGCCCGCGACGGAAACCCCGGCACCCGAGAAACGCGCCGAACCAGAAATGTCAGCCGATCAGCAGGCGGTGAACGCCAATTTGCATTGGCTGATTCATGAAGGTCACGTGATCGAGTTTTCAAACGGAGTCGTCGAGACCGCCAAGAAGCCGCGCGAAACCCCGCCGCAAGGCCCGGGCAAAAAGAAGAATAAGAAGCGAAAGGCCCGCCGCGCCCCCGTCTACTTCGTGCCCGACTGCAACCTGATTCTCCTGTAGCCCAGTCACCACAATCCAAGAACTTTACTCCACGTCTCACCTTTAGATTTGGAGTTTGTGGCCACGTCATTATGCTCAGCGCATGTCGACGCCGGACGATCATACTGATGCCTTGTCGGCGTTCAATCAGGTCGCCATTCCTGATCTCTGGCAGCAAAAGGCCGTCACGCATCTCCGCGAGGGAAAAGATGTCGTGGTGCACGCCCCGACCGGTGCGGGCAAGACACTGATCTTCGAACTGTGGGCAAACGACGGTCGCCCCACCGGACAAGCCATCTATACCGTTCCAACCCGCGCTCTCGCCAACGACAAACTGGGCGAGTGGCGTCGCCGTGGCTGGAACGTCGGCATCGCGACCGGGGACCTTTCCGACAATCTGGATGCGCCCATCATCGTGGCGACGCTGGAAACTCAAAAGAATCTGGGCGAAGGCGATATCGATCGGGCCATCATCGAATGGCGCAGCCTGCTCCGACAGACCGCCAACGCCCCCGAACTGGATTGGCCCCGTTGGATGGAACTTCGCTCCCGGGCCGCCCAGATCCTCGACGAAACCGAGTCTCCCACGCTGACCGACCTGCCTGATCTGCCCTACGATCAGACTCGTAAGGTGGAACATTCCCTCCGTTTTAAACGGCGGTAAAGCCGCCAAACAAGCCGGACAGACTCTCCAACTTGAATTGAATTCGCGCCCTGTCCGCGACATTATCCGCCGCGATGCCCGCCGAAACTGACGACCTTCCGACTCCCGAGCCAAAACGGTTTGGCTGGAAGACCGGCGTGGCAATCATGTTAGTCACCAGCCTGTTGGTGTTTTCGGTCGCGGAATATCTCACCCGCCGCAATCTGCTTGGTGAATTTGAAAACACCGCCGCTCGCTTCACGGGATCGTTCTTCGTGCTCCAACCCGAGCAGGACTACGAGTATTCGCTGCAACCCGGTCTTTCATCTGCGACCGCCGCACCTCGCGGCCATCCCTGGAACTACGCGATCAACTCCGAAGGTTTTCGTGGACCGGAGTTTCCGCCCAAACAAACGGGCCGATTCCGAATCCTGTTCCTCGGTGATTCATACACCTTCGGCTGGGGCGTCGATCAGGATAGGATTTTTCCCATTCAACTCCTCACCCTTCTCAACGAATCAGCTACCAACCGTGTCTTTGAAGGAATCAATCTTGCCGTCCCCGGATACAACACCGAGATGGAACTGGCTCTCCTGCGTGAGAGAATCGACAGCCTGAAACCGGATCTCGTGTTCCTCGGGTACGTCTATAACGACGCCGAACCACAGCAGGCAGCTCCGATGCACCCCGCGCGCCGCTACCAGTTCTGCACCTCCTGGTTCCTGGAACAGCTCCGCTCAGCAGCCAACAGCGCCATGGGCACTCCGCTCTTTGACTCGCGAAAATTCGAAGGAACATTTGACGTTGTAAAAAGCTTCGCAGCCGGCAGCTGGAAGTGGCCACGTTCCAAGGCGGCGCTGATCGAGATGTCCGAACTTTGCGGCACGCAGAACGTTCCGCTCTTCGTGTCGATCCTGCCCGGGTTCGAAGCGGGTTTTGAAGACCATACTTACGCCCCGATTCATCGAATGGTCGGAGAATGGTGCCGCGTGGCCATGATCAAACACCTCGACCTGTTGCCGGCAATGAAAGGCTTGGACGCCCGGCAACTCATGCTTGAAGGCGACGGACATCCCAACGCCGCCGGTCACGCGATCATCGCGGGGAAATTGCTCGAGAGCATCCGCTCGTTCGGCGATTGATCCAGGTTCCTCGACGGTTTCGATGGGGAGCAGGGCCGAAAAAGTCCAAAATCCAATCTGAATCTGTGGGAAGAAAGTTTTTTGGCCGAAGAGCTTCAGCTATCCATCGATCCGTTGGCGAAACTCGCCACAGACTTTCACAACATCCGGCGCATTGAGGATCGCCGAGACCACGCAGATCCGGCGGGCACCGGCTTCCAATACTTGGTCGATGTTCTGCAGGTTGATCCCGCCAATCGCGAACCAGGGGATACCAACATTCTTTTTCGCCCAGCGGACGTAATCCAGCGTGACCGGTGGACAATCAGGTTTGGTGGGTGTCGCAAAGACCGGGCCAATGGCGATGTAATCGGGGCGGGCACGGAGAGCGCGTTCAGCCTGATCCGGGGCATGGGTGCTCAAGCCGAGGGCCATTTCGCGCGGACAACCGGTGACCTGATCCACCATCGCGTATCCCGCGTCAAAAAAATCTTCCTGCCCCATGTGACACACCGGAATGCCCAGTTCGAGGGCGAGCTTCGGATGATCGTTCAGAGTCAGCCACACACCACAGGCCTCGGCGAGTGGGAGGATCTTCTCGGCGAGCGAACGGATCTCATCGACCGATGAGTTTTTCGCGCGCAACTGGATGATGTCCGAACCGCCTTCACAAAGCTGCCGCGTCAAATCCACCACGGAACGGCCAACGATGTAGGCGGTATCGATAAAGGTGTAGAGCCGACAGTCGGAAATTTTCTTTTTCATCATATCGGCGAATGTTTGGACGCCGGGAGAGTTCCGCTGGAATGCGCAACAGGAAGGGAACCACTTTGGAACGCAGTGCTGCGCCCTAAGCTTTCTCTTCGATGAGTTCTCGCCGACCGCCGGTGAGCAGGTCTTCGACGAAGTTGGTCGAATAAACGCCGCGACGGAAATTGGGATCCTGCAGGATGGCCTGCTCGAACGGGATCGTGGTTTTCACACCCGTAATCATGTACTCGCTAAGGGCACGATTCATCCGTTCCATCGCTTCGTGACGATCTTTCCCGTAGGTGATCAGCTTGGCAATCATCGAGTCGTAGTGCGGAGGAATCGTGTAACCGGCGTAGGCGTGACTATCCACACGCACCCCACCACCACCCGGAGCATAGTACATCTCGATCCGACCTGGACTCGGTCGAAAATTATCGAACGGATCTTCTGCATTAATGCGGCACTCAATCGAATGTCCGGTAAAGGTGACTTGGCTTTGCGAAATCTTCAGCGGTTCCCCCATCGCGATCAGGATCTGCTGCTTGATAATGTCGATGCCAGTGACCTCTTCAGTAATCGGATGCTCCACCTGACAACGCTTGTTCACTTCCAGGAAGTAGAAATTCGCGCGGTCATCCACGATGAATTCCACGGTACCGGCACTGGTGTAATGCGCGGTCTGAGCGATCTTGATCGCCGCCTTCCCCATCGCTTTCCTAAGCCCCTTGTGCTTGCTGCTGTTCTCCAGCAACGGTGACGGGGTTTCCTCGATCAGTTTCTGGTGACGACGTTGAATTGAGCAGTCGCGTTCGCCGAGATGGATGATGTTGCCATCATTATCCCCCAAGATTTGGATCTCAATGTGATGGGGATTCTCAATATATTTCTCGATGTAGACACCGGCATTTCCGAATGCCTTGTCCGCTTCCGCCTTGCACGTGTGAAACCCTTTGATCATGGACACGTCGTTGTGAGCGACGCGCATACCGCGACCTCCACCACCGGCCACCGCTTTGATCATCACGGGATAACCGATCATCTTCGCCACCGACAAAGCTTCCTGCTCGGTGTCAACGACACCGTCCGATCCGGGCGGACAGGGAACACCTGCTTTCTTGGCCAAGGCACGACTGACCTGCTTGTCCTGCAAAGCGTTCATAGCCCTGGAACTGGGTCCGATAAAGCGAATATTGCAACTCTCGCAGACATCGGCGAAATGCGCATTCTCCGATAAGAATCCATATCCGGGATGAATTGCATCCACATCGGTAATTTCTGAGGCAGAAATAAGCCTATCTATGCGCAAATAACTATCCACACTCGGACCTTTACCGATACAGATTGACTCATCCGCCATCTGAACGTGCATGGAATTTGCATCGGGAACAGAATAGACAGCAACGGTTCGAATGCCCAAATCCTTGCACGCCCGAATAATTCGGACGGCAATTTCTCCGCGATTCGCGACCAGTATCTTTTCAAACATGGGAGAGCTCCAGCTATCAGACCGGTTTGACTTTGAACAGGGCTTGGCCGAATTCGACCGGATTCCCGTTGTCCACCAGTGCGGAAGTGATGACCCCACGGACTTCCGCCTTGATCTCATTCATCACTTTCATCGCTTCGATGATACAAACGACCGTATCTGGCCCAACTTCGGTCCCAATTTCTACATACACAGCCGCTTCGGGAGAAGGTGAGCGGTAGAAAGAGCCGATCATGGGAGATTTTATCTCGGATTCGTTGGTGGGCGAAACCACTGCCGCTGTGCCAAGAACTGCCGGAGCAGGGGCTACCTGGGCTTCGATCACCTGTTGAATCGCAGAGGATGCGGTTGCACGTTTCAATTTGATTTTGAATTGCTCCTTATCGAGCTCGAACTCGGTAATCGAGTTCTTCTTCATCAAATCGATGATAGCTTTGATTTCTTTTAGATCCATTTTTGCCTCCGTGGCTTTATTTTGGGCCTGTTTTTTCAACAAAATGAGTGGTGAGGTGAAAAACGGCAGCACTATGACTGCGATAATTTGTGTTACAAATTCGGAGCGGAGAATACGTCGCTAAAACCGCAGGTCAAGCCCGGTATTTCGACAATATTTATCAGAATTTGCGAAAACTCAAGAATCAGATCCCGACTTTAACCTTATCGCTGCATCCAACCCAAGTAGGTAGCTATGGATACCAAAACCAGCGATCTGCCCCACACACACCGCAGAAATGTATGATTTTTCACGAAATTCCTCACGTGCGTTAACGTTAGATATATGAATTTCAACCGTTGGAACACCAGAACCGGCAATTGCATCGCGCAGCGCAACGCTGGTGTGGGTGTAAGCGGCCGCATTGAGCACAATCACATCAGCAGTGCCACGCGCTTCTTGAATCCAGGTCACCAGCTCACCTTCGCTGTTCGTTTGCCGGAAATCAGATTCGACCCCCGCCTTCTGGGCGGCTGCCAAAACTTCCGACTCGATTTGGGCCAGTGTCAGATCGCCGTAGATATCGGGCTCGCGTTGCCCGAGCAGATTCAAGTTGGGGCCGTTGAGAAAAAGGATGTTCATGGTTCAACCTAGTTTGAGTTTGAGGAATCCAACTTCGAGCGCGAGTGATTCCTGCACATTCGTATGCAGCATTCGCTGGGTCTCCTCCAATACACCGATGTTCTCCTGAGCATCATTAGCGTTGATACGCGCCGCAACCGTCTGCGCATCGGCGGAGAACTGGGTAAAGCTCAACAAGTCATCCCCCATCTGCAAAGTATGCAACCAGACATCGCGGAGCCACCATTCAAGACTGGCCAGCAGTTCACCACGGGACCGACGATACTCTGCCTCAATCGACGCCTTCAGTTCATTTTCCCATTTCTCACGGAGCTTGGCGTCGACATCGTCATACTGCTCCAAAGGAGACGCCGCTTCCAGTCGATCAGTGAGGGAGGTTTTCATCGCCGCGAGTGCGGCCAGGATCTGTCCCAGAAGTTGATAACGACCCAGCAGGCCATTCCGATTCTCCGAAGCAACCGAACTGAACGTTCCCACCCACTGAAGCTGCTCATCAGAAAACACCGGATTCGCTCCGCTACCAAAGGTCAGACGCAGACAACGTGAGATAATGGTATCCAGCAGACGACTTGGCTCGGTCGAAAGCACAATCACAACAGTCTTCGGTGGTGGTTCTTCAAGTGTTTTGAGGAAAGCGTTGGCCGCTTCCACCTTCATCCGGTCTCCTGCAACGATAACGGCGGTCTTATACTCCGCTTCCGTGGCTTTGAGATTCAGGGCGGAGATCAATCCGCGAATCTGATCCGTGAGTATAAACCGAGATTTCGATTCCGGACGAATCCAGCGGACATCGGCATGGTTTCCGTGATCAATCTTCCGGCAATTGATACAGGTGTCGCAACAATCCACGGGGACACCGGCATCCCCCATGACGGGCGACAGGCAATTGAGCGTCTTGATGAGGTTCTGCGCGACCTTCTCCAATTCCTCCAGTTGATTTCCCGCGAACAGGTAAGCGTGCCCAAGTCGACCGCGTTGGAGGCTTCGTTGCAGCAGCTGAACGCCGGATCGGATTTCAGCTACATCAGAGAATGCCATTTTTCAGGAAAGTGTGTGAATTCTGGGCAGATCAAGTGACCTACCAATTACCGTCCACCAGCAGCGAAGTGGCGTTGCGGGCGAGATCTGCAGCGAGCAACGGAACTGCCTGGCGCTCGGCCGACGCAAGATCATCGCCAATCAAAACGGTTGTGCGCCCAGAAACTGAACGCTCCAGCAACACCTTGCCGGTATCGCGATGCACGGCCTTGATGTCTGCCACCATCTCCACTGAGAAATTTCGGGCGGTAATCACATCATCCGGTCGAAAACCGAGCGGTGAGCGCGTAAAATCAGTAATCTTGCCGGTGACCACAACGTCACCATCGCCTCTGGTCTCCAGGCGATAAGTCCCATCCTGCTGTAACTGCTTGCGCAGCGCGTGGTTCATGGCGGTCACGAGACGGGGTTCGAACGTTTCGTTCTGGAAGAATTTCACTTCGATGGAGCGGCTGCCGGCCGGGAATCCGGCAGTGGGTCCGAGATTGTAGCCGGCGCAACCGGAAAGCAGGAGCAACGGAAGACAGGCAAGAAAGCCGAGAGATCGCAGGCGTGTCATTTCTCAGTAGTGTTCAACTTCCCTTTGATCGCCTCAATCTGTTTTTTGGCGTCATTGGCGTAGATCGAGTTGGGTGCCTTGACCAAGGCTTCGTTGTAATAGACGAGCGCGCCGTTCCAGTTCTTTTGTTTGGCGTAGAACTTTGCGATCTCGATCGCGCCTCGTGCCTGCTCGGTACGAAGGTTTTCGATTATCTTGCGGGCTTCCTCGACGCGTTTGTCCTCGGGATGCAGCGATACAAAATCGGTGAACGCCTCAATCGCCTTGCGGGCGACGCCCTGATCATACTCGGCGGCCTTGGCCTGCGCGTAGTAGGTCTGACCGGCCTTGAACATGGCTTCGGCGGCGATGTCCTTGCGATCGTGGTAGCGATCCGCAGCAGCTTCATACGCGTGAACCGCGCCGAGAAACTTATCCTGCTTCTCATTCGCCGTGCCAATGTTCATCTGTGCCCCGGGGGCCACATCGCTGTAGGGGCCATTCTTGATGATCTTTTCGTACATCTGCACGGTTTTTTCCATCGACCGATAGAGCGGGATGTAGCCAAAGAGACGGAACCGTTTGCCGTTCAGGTATCGGGTGGCGATGTCGTACTGCTGTTTCAGAACCTCTTGGTAGTTCTCAATCTTCGGATACTGTTCGAGCAGTTTCTGATACTCTTTGAATGCCTTTTCATCACGGCCGCGCGCCTCATAACTGCGACCAATGTAATACTGGGCGGTGGGGGCAAAATCGGAAAGCGGCCAGGATTTCACCACGCGGCGGGCGGCCTTGTAGCAGAGATCATAGTTCTCTTCCTCAAACGCGCGCAGCGAGACTTCGAGCTGGTCCTTTGCGCGCTGGCGTTCCCACTTTCCGTCCGCAGGTTTGCCATCCCGAGTCGCGGGTTCGTAGCTCCAGCCAAAGCCGGCGCGATAAATCAAAGGTGCCGGACTGCTGTAGGAAAAACCAAACAGCGCCAGGCCCAAAATGAGTAAAACTCTACCACTCATGCAATGGATTCTATGCGCCCACCCCGGTAGGGGGTCAACCGCTGAATTGAATACAAGTCCGGCAAGATCGGGCCAAAGAGGATTCTTCGGACGGATACCGGCAATCGCGCCCAACAAAATTGAGGCTTTTCTCCCTTTCCCGACCTCTCTATAAACCCGCGCCATGAGCAGAAAGATTCGGTATGGGATGGTTGGCGGCGGTCGTGGTGCTTTCATCGGAGGAGTTCATCGCATCGCCGCGGCGATCGACCAACAGATTGACCTGGTGTGCGGAGCGTTCTCATCCGATCCCGAACGCTCGAAGGCGAGCGGAGCCGATTTTTTCCTGCCCGCAGACCGCTGCTACGGCACTTACGAGGAGATGATCAAAGGTGAGGCGGCGCTGCCGGAAGATCAGCGAATGGATTTTCTCTCCATAGTTACTCCCAACCACATGCATTTTCCTCCGGCCAAGATGGCCTTGGAGAGCGGTTTTCATGTACTCAGTGACAAACCTGCCACCTTTGATCTTGCGCAGGCCAAGGAACTTGCCGGCATCGTTGAATCCAGCGGAAAGCTCTACGGCCTGACCCACAACTACACCGGTTACCCACTGGTGAAAGAGGCTCGCGATATGGTCGCCGCCGGGAAACTCGGCAAAATCCGCAAGATCGTGGTCGAGTATCCGCAGGGCTGGCTGGCCACTCGCCTGGAAGATTCCGGTCAGAAGCAGGCCGGATGGCGTACCGATCCATCTCGCTCCGGTGCCGGTGGCTGCGTCGGTGACATCGGCACCCACGCCGAGAACCTCGCGGAATACATCAGCGGCTGTCAGATCAAGGAACTGGCTGCCGACATCACCAGTTTCGTCGAAGGTCGGCAATTGGACGACGACGTGAATGTCCTGCTGCGCTTCGACAACGGAGCCAAAGGTGTACTTCACAGTTCGCAAATCTCCGTCGGCGAGGAAAATAATCTCAACATCCGCGTCTACGGCGAAACCGGCGGACTAGAATGGCACCAAAATGAACCCAACACCCTGTTGGTGAAATCACTGGACCAGCCCATGCAGGTCTACCGCACTGGCAACGGCTACCTCGGCGCAAATGCCGCTGCCGCAACCCGTACCCCGGCTTCCCATCCCGAAGGCTATCTGGAGGGATTTGCGAACATCTACAAAAACTTCGCCAACCACATTCGGGCCACAATGGCCGGCAACGAATTGCCCGTCGGAGATCCAGCACTGGACTACCCCACCATCAAGGACGGCGTCCGCGGCATGGCGTTCATCGAAGCCGTGGTCAATTCCTCGTCGAACAACGCCGCTTGGACCGGATTGGATATTTAGCAGACTTCAACAATCTGACGAGAAAGCCGCCGGTAAATTACCGGCGGCTTTTTCTTTCGAACGGTTCATTCGTTCAGACGGAAGGCAGGCCGCGCGAGATGCATGGCCACAAAAAAAGCGCGCGTTTCGCAACGCGCGCTTGAATTTGAATTGAGTTCTGCCGATTAACGGCGAAATGCGAGGGGTTGCTCCTCCATCTCGTGAGCACAGGGCTGATCTGTCGGCGCGTCGGGCGCGACTTCATTCTGGGCAACAAGTTTGTTCGCCAGCATGTAAGCCTCGACTTCGTCGCCGCTGACGTCAGTCAACATCGTGCCGTCGACCTCCACACAGGGACTGAGCGGCTGCCCGCTCTTTTCCATCATTTCAGCGCGCTGGGCGGCGTCATTGATAATGTCACGATCTTCGAAGGGCAGATCGTATTTCTTCATGATGGCGCGCACCCCCATGCTCCAACCGCATTGGGGTTTCAGGTAGGCAATGATCTTTGGCTTTTCCATAAGTTAATTCTTTCGAAAGTTAGCGGTCGCAACCTGACACAGATGCCACAGTTGACAAGATTTTCTTCTCGATTGCCCTGCGCCTGAAGGACAGTTTCTCAGCCTATGCCACTTCGGATTCTCGTCGCACCCGACAAATTCAAAGGTACTCTTACAGCTCAGGAGGCAGCCACCGCAATTGCGACCGGCTGGCGGGCGATTCGGCCGGAGGATGAGATGGATCTCGCTCCGATCAGCGATGGTGGCGACGGATTTGGCCCTATTTTGAGTCACGCCTTGGGAGCGAAAGCGATCCGCACGAAGACCGTTAACGCGGCCCATCAACCAGTCACCGCCACCTGGTGGTGGTCGGAGGAATCCCGCACGGCCGTCATCGAATCCGCCAACATCATCGGTCTGGCCATGCTCCCGAGGGACCGATTTCATCCCTTCGAATTGGACACTCAAGGTTTGGCCAAGGTCCTACACGCAGCCGCAAAGAAGGGTGCCCGGCGTTGTCTGGTCGGGATCGGAGGCAGTGCCACAAATGACGGCGGATTCGGGATGGCGCAGGCGTTGGGGTGGCAATTTCAGGACTGCGACGGTGAATTGATTCACAGCTGGCCGGAACTATCCAAGCTCCAACGGGTCACCGCGCCGAAACCAAAACGCATCATCCCCAGCATCACCGTCGCGGTGGACGTGCAGAATCGCCTGCTCGGAAAATTGGGTTGTTCAAGGATCTACGGTCCCCAAAAAGGCCTGTTGGAAGCGGACATGCCCGGGGCGGAACGAGCACTCCGGCGATTGGCCAAAGTCTCCCGCGGGACCAGCGAACGCAACCTGGCAAACGAGCCCGGCTCAGGGGCAGCAGGCGGCCTGGGATTCGGACTTTGCCAGTTTGCCAGCGCCCAAATGAAACCCGGATTTGCGATGATCGCTGATGCTTTAAAACTCCGCGCTCGCCTACGTCGTGCGGATCTGGTGATCACCGGCGAGGGCTCGCTGGATGACTCCACAGCCATGGGCAAGGGAGTCGGAGAGCTGGCGCTCATGGCGCAGAGTTGCAGCGTCCCCATCCTCGGCCTGGCCGGCCAGATCAGCTCAACGCCGAAGCTTTCAAAACTCTTTGCCCGTCTGTCCGGGTTAACTGAAATCACCAGCTCCAGCGCCGCCTTGAGCCGACCTCAGTATTGGCTCACCCGGCTGGCCAACGACGCGGCCAGGCAGTGGCAAAGGTGAATTCGTGACTTTCAGGGGCTTAATGGGCGTTCTGCGAGACCTGACGGAGAACCAAATGCAACATGCTCAGCCGGCCCGATAAACTCGCCGAAGAATTCACGAAACTCTGCGCGTCCACTTCGCATGTGGTCGTGCGCGCGATGTCGGATCTGGACGGCAATGGACCAGATGATGCTTTCCAAGCTCGAAGCGCATTGGAAACCACTCACTGACCAGACCGATATCCAAGCCCCGGAGGAGATGACGCCGATGCTGATCTTCTGTGCG
>JBLFYM010000038.1:0-43849 GCA_047608975.1 Limisphaerales bacterium
TCATCGAGCCAAGCCTTTGTCAGGTGCAGTCCATCAGCCAATCTCCAGGCGGTTTTCTTCTCGAGATCGATGGCCAGCGGTCTCCTCTGGCTGAGGTGGAGACGTCCTTGATTGAGCGGATCATCGCTTAGAAAGATTCGGACGTTCGGTGAGACAGTGGACCAGCGCTCCCATTTCATTGGCTCTGGCGTGTGGACGTGAGCCAACGGGATTCGTAGCTTGGGGTCGTTGATATCCAACAGCCAGAACTCCTCCCGCTGACTTCCAGCAGGAACGTGCCCAAGGTTCAGAGGATCCGGCAGGCGACCTATTGTATGGCCCAGCACCCCGGACCCGGTGGTCTCGAGCGTGCTGCAAACCAAACGGCCGCGACCACTGAGGCATTCAGGCGAGGCGTCGTGGAGCTGTCCGATCACCTCACACCGGTCGGTGTCGATCAGCAATGTGTGATGCTCTCCTGAGGTCCATAGAAGGAGCATCCAGACCCGATTTCCAGCGGTCGAGATATCCCAGAGGAGCAATCGCCGGAGTGAGGTCCCGGTAGGCCGGAGGAATGCCGGGTCGAAGCTGGGCCGCGCCGCGTTCACCGGCCGATACGGCCCCGACGGTGGACTGCTCCGATACAGTACCGACAGCACCATCGCGCCTAGCACAAACACGAGCAGTGCGATGCCTTGGATACGTCTGGAGAGTTGCATGGGTGGAGGACTCAGAATTGCCCTCGGCGTTTCAGAATTCAACGGTCAATCAATGACTGATTCTGAGAATTTGATTGCAATACGACCCCCTCGCTGCCCCGATTTGGGGAATGAAATCCCCGATGTTGATCGTGCTGGCTGGCTGCCTGATTGGTGGAAGTATTCCCTCCGTCCAGGGAGCGGATCAGAAACCCACTGACTACTTCCGGCAACTCGATGAGATCTGGCCGACACCTAACGATCTGCGGCGCCCGTCCGGCGCGCCGGGCAAAGCCTATTGGCAGCAGCGCGCTGATTACGTGATCAACGTGGCGCTGGATGATGCGAAGCAGGTGCTCACCGGCTCAGAGAAGATTACCTACTTCAACAATTCCCCCGACGACTTGACCTATCTGTGGATGCAGCTGGATCAGAATCGTTACGAAACGGATTCGCACGACTGGCTCACGTCCACAGCTCCGGACATGTCGGATCTTTCTTACAAAGGACTGAAGGGCGTTCTGTTTCGCGAAAAGTTCCAAGGCGGTCATCAGATCACGGCGGTAGAAGGCATAGGTGATCGGCCGCTTCGTTATCAACTGATCCATACGATGATGCGGATCGCGTTGCCAAAGCCGCTGCGGTCGGGAGAACAAGTCAGTTTCTCGGTGGATTGGAGTTTTCGCATCCCCGACGCCAAGTCCCTGCGCGTGCGCGGCGGGTATGAGTATTTCAAGGAGGACAAAAACTACCTCTATGCAATCGCCCAGTGGTTTCCGCGCATGTGCGCCTACACCGATGTGCATGGCTGGCAGAACAAGCAGACCCTGGGCGCGGAGTTCACACTGGAGTTCGGTGACTACGAAGTGAACATCACCGTGCCAGACGATCACATCGTGGCCGCGACGGGTGAGCTTCAGAATCCGGAAGAGGTTCTCACGCCAATCCAGCGCCAACGATTGCAGCAGGCCGCCTCGGCGAAGAAGCCGGTGATGATCGTCACCCAGAACGAGGCGACCGCCAACGAATCGTCCACACCGAAAGGAAATAAAACGTGGCGCTTCAAAGCCGCCCGCGTTCGTGACTTTGCGTTTGCGAGTTCGAGGAAGTTTCTCTGGGACGCGCAGGGATTCAGGCAGGGCAAGGGCAACGTGCTGGCGATGTCGTTCTGGCCGAAGGAAGGCGAACCGCTCTGGAGCAGGTATTCCACCGAGGCGGTGATCCACACGGTGAAAAGCTACTCCAAATTCACCTTCGACTATCCCTATCCCGTGGTGATTTCGGTGAACGGCCCGATTCCGGGAATGGAGTATCCGATGATCACGTTTCAGAATCCGCGTCCCGAAGAAGACGGCACGTATTCGCGCAAAACAAAGTATGGACTCATCGGCGTGATCATTCACGAAGTTGGCCACAACTGGTTTCCGATGGTGGTGAATTCGGATGAGCGCCGCTGGCGTTGGATGGATGAGGGACTGAACTCGTTCGTGCAGTTCTTGGCTGAGCAGGAATGGGAGGAAAATTACCCCTCCCGAATCCTTGATCCGGCCCGCCGCAAGCCCTTCCTTGAATACCTGCATCGTGTGCGCAAGATGCCGATCATGACCACGGCAGATTCCCTGATCTCCGGAGGCTACACGGCGTATTCGAAACCGACTTTGGCGTTGAGCATTCTCCGCGAATCGATTCTGGGACGGGAAAACTTTGATTTCGCGTTTCAACAGTATGCCCAGCGTTGGATGTTCAAACGCCCGACTCCCTACGATTTTTTCCGCACCTTGGAAGACGCCTCCGGGCAAGATCTGGACTGGTTCTGGCGCGGTTGGTTCTACTCCACGGATCATGTGGATATCGCGGTCAGAAATCTGACGCGCTACACCCTGGAAACCCGCGACCCAGCGATCGACAAGGCGCGGCAAAGGACCAAACGCGACGCATTACCAGTGCCGGTGATGCGCGAGGGCAACCGTGACCTGCCCAAGCTCGTTGATGAGAAACCCGAGTTGAAAGATTTCTACAACGCTTATGACGACCTCGCAGTTCTACCGGGGGATCAGAAGACCTATGAAAAGCTGCTCAAAGATCTGGAGCCGGAAGAGAAGGATCTGCTGAAGACAAAAGGCAATTTCTATGTCGTGGAATTCGAGAACATTGGCGGCGTGGTGATGCCGTTGATACTCGAAATCGAACACGCCGACGGTTCCCGACGCAGCCTGCGCCTGCCGGCTGAGATCTGGGCCAAGGGTGATCGCATCATTTCGAAGCTGCTGCTCTCGCGGCAGAAGATCCGCAGCATCGAGTTCGATCCGCGGGATGAACTGGCCGACCTCGATCACAGCAACAACCGCTTCCCCCGATTGCCGGCGGAAAAGACCTTCCAGCTGCAAAATCCCAAGAAAGAAAAGAACCCGATGCAGAAAGCAAAGGGAGACGAAAAGTCTGACAAAAAATGAACCGGGCGGAGTCGGAGGCCAATTACTTTCCTGACAGAATCAAGTCACCAAAAATCGGTGTGTTTCCATTCCGTTCTTGCCTCTGTAGTAGTGGCCTACCAAGATGATTCTAGGTAAACGACGCGCGGAACAATTCGCTCACGATCAGCTGGCATGACATTTCAATTTCACCATCGGCCAAGGAAGCAGATCATTCGTCCACGTACACTGATCTGTGTCTTATTGGTTTGTCTGTTTGCACTGCCGACCGAGGCATCACACTTCCGTTTTAGCAACCTGGCGTGGCGACGCGCGGCCGGGTCCACCAATTCGCTGGAAATTGATATCATCATCACCGAGGCCTGGCGAAAAAGCGACAGTAGCCCGCGCTTGGGACTGGGAGAGCTCGACTACACTTTTGGTGACAATACGGGAACCTTCGACTCCCAGGGAGCCACGCTCCAAGCTAGTCTCACGGATCTGAGTGGCGAGGAGTACAAGGTATGGACAAAAAACGTGACTCACACCTATCCCTCAAATGGTGTGTACGTGGTCACCGACAGTTCCGGGGACAGGATCAGGAACCTGATCAACGCGGGCAGTCAGAATTTTCGCCTGACGATGAACATCGATCTTCGCAGTTCAAACAACGGGTCTCCCTTCACCCAGATTCCCGCCATCATTCAGATGGGCATCAACACGAACAACAGTGTGCAGTTGCCCATCTTCGACAACGACAACGATTCCACGTCGGTACGGATGGCGACGGCCTTGGAATCATCGATCCCGACGATCGCGGCGATTGGGGAGAACGCACTGATCGTTACTCCCGGCGGACTGCTCAAATGGAACACTAGCGGCGGTTCGGCGGGCGACAAGTATGCAGTGCAGGTGGTTGTCGAAGAAAATCACCTGGGCACGGGCACGGGCCAGGTGCCCTTGGATTTTATCGTTGAGCTGGTTGACGGCGTAGCGAACAGAGCACCGATCTGTGTGAGTCCCACCAACACCCTTTTCGCCGCTGAGGCCGGTTCGGCGGTCTCTTTTCTGGTCACTGCCCAAGATCCTGAAGGTGGCCCGCTCGAGATTGATTTGATCGGGCCGGCCGGGTCCACCATCAGTCCGGCTGCCAATACCGTGATCAGCAACTCGCCTGCGATGGTTCAGTTCAGCTGGATCCCACCGGCAAGTTCCACCAACCAGAGTCGACTCGTCACGATGATCTTTCGGGACAATGCCGGGTTGCAGACCCAGTGTACATTCGCAATCAATGTTACAGCAGTTAATGCTCCGCCACAGTTCGGGCTTGTTTCAACGGACAGCACCGGAGTCATTCGCGGCTCGGGTGCTTCGCTCACCCCGTCCGTGAGCGACGACGGGCGATTTGTTGCCTTTGCGAGCCAGGCATCCAATCTAATTTTTGGGGATTCGAACGGTCGGATGGATATCTTTCGCCACGATCGGATCACGGGGAAAATCGTATTGGTCAGTGTGAACACCACCGGAACCGCCGCCGCCGGAGATTCCTCAAACCCCTCCATCAGCGCCACCGGGCAACAGATTTTATTTGAGAGCACCGCGGAGGATCTGACCGCCAATGATAGCAACGGCCGACGCGATGTATTCATTCGCGACCTTAGCCTGAACACCACCGAATTGGTCAGCGTGGGAGTAAACGGAACCAGTCCCACCGGGGATTCTTTCTCGTCACTGATGTCAGACGACGGACGCACTGTGGCATTCGTCAGTGTCGCGACCAACGTGGTCAGCAACGATCACAACAACGGGGCAGATGTCTTCGTCCGGTTGAGAAATTCAGGCACGACGGTGCTGGCGAGTCGAACCGCAACCGGTACGAGTGGGAACGGAAGTTCCAGCCAACCCGCCATCGCACCGGGTGGAAACTACGTGGCATTCGTCAGCGTTGCGAACAACCTGGTGGCGAACGACAGCAACGGAGCCGGAGATGTATTTCGTTTCAGTGTGATCGACAGCACCGTCGGACTTGCCAGTACCACCGGTTCAGCCAGCGCGAACAATGTTTCCTTTAGTCCAACGGTCAATTCCGCCGGCTCGGTGGCGTTCGCGAGTCAGGCCACAAATCTGACGGCGGAAGTGAACACCAATCGGGTGACGGACGTTTTTGTGCGCAATTTCGGCACCGCTACCACGCGGCTGGTGAGTGGGGCGGCCGCTGGGGGAGTTGTGGGCAACGGCGGTTCCGGAAACCCAATCTTCAGTCCGGATGGGTCGCAGGTATTGTTTACATCGGTGGCCAGCGATCTTGTTGCGGGCGACACGGATGCCGTGAGTGATGTGTTCCTGTATCACGTCACTACGCTGAACAAGGAGTTGATCAGTGTTGCCGGGTCCGGCAGCGGCGATGGGGCCTCCTCGGTGGCTCCAGGCGGGATGAGTGATGACCTCCGCTACGTGGTCTTCACCAGTGCCGCGAGCAACCTCACGCCAGGGGATACAAACGGCGCAAACGATGTATTTCTCCGTGATCGGACCGCAGGGGCAACCGTTCTCCTCAGTCGGGGGACGAACTCAGCCACCGGTGGCAACGGTGCTTCATCCTCTCCCTTTGTCAGTGGCAATGGCAGCGCACTGGTCTTTGCCAGCCACGCGAACAATCTCGTGGCGAATGACACGAACGCGCTGGCCGACATCTTCGCGATCGCCACCGCCAATTCACTTTCCGCATTTGTCACGCTTTCGGTCCGAAGCGCAGGCGCAGACATTCATCTGGAATGGCCGGCGTTGCAGGGCGGCTATCATATTGAGGAAAGCAGCGCCGTTGCACCCGCAAGCAATTGGACTCCGGCGACGCTGCCGATCACCACCACCAACGGCGTCTTTCGGGCCGTTGCCACACCGAGCCCGGGGCCGGTTTACTTTCAACTTCGTCAGACCTCCGGCACCCGCTAACCTATAACGTAACCGTGCATGAACTACTCCTCCATCTCGTCGGTGACTATCTGCTCCAGACCGAGCAGATGGCCCTCCGCAAAGTCAAAAGCTGGTTCTGGGCAATCCTGCATGCCCTCGTGTACTCGCTGCCGTTCCTGCTGATCATCAATGCCGGCACGATCGGTTGGCTGACCATCTTCATCACACACGCGTTTATCGACCGCTATCGCCTGGCGAACTACGTCTGCCGGTTCAAGAATGTGTTCTGGTTCGGACCCAGACGACCGGAGTGCGATCCGGAAACCGGCTACGCGAAAGAAACGCCGGACCATGTGAAGTTCTGGCTGGTGGTCATCATTGACAATGCCTGCCATCTGATCATCAATCATCTGGCGTTAAAATTTTTGAACATCTCAATTCTCTGAAAGACTGACCGATGAGCGAAAAGACAATCATGCGGCTCAATCCCAACCGGAACCCGATTCTCGGGAACCTGCCGCCGGAAGCGTTGGATCAGATGCTGGCAGCGGCCCAAGTGGAAAAACATGCGGCCGGCACGGAATTCATCCGCGAAGGTGATCCTTCGGACAGCGTCTACTTTGTAACCTGGGGCGAGGTCGCGATCATGAAGGGCGGTATGGAAATCGACCGGCAGAGCGCCGGCGGTGCCTTGGGTGAGATGGGCGTGCTCACCTCCACCCCGAGGTCCGCCACAATCGTCGCCACCGAGGAAATCGAGGTCCTGAAAGTGATGGCCGAAGACTTCCATGCCGTGCTCGACAGCCGCCCCATAGTTCTGCGGAACCTGCTCGTCGACCAGATGAACAAGGTCAAATCCTCGCAGCAGGTCCGGGTGGATCAGCAGACTTCGCTTGAACAGGCGGAAAGCATGCTGAGCCGCGTCGTCTCACCGCAGGTGATGGACAAGGTGCTGAAGGAAAAAAGTCCGGAAGAACTCCTCCATGGAACGCTCGATGAGACCGCAATTCTCTTCTTCGACATCAAGGGCTTCTCCAGCGCCGCCGAGAAACTTCCTCCCGACGCGCTGCTGCAGGCCTTGAACGATCACGTCGGGATCATCGATGCCGCCGTCTCGGCGCACGAAGGTTTCATCGCAAACTACATCGGTGATGCGATTCTCGCCGTCTTCAATTGGCCGGTGCAGATCGCCGAACCCGGACAGGCGGCAATGGACTGCTACATCCAGGCCCGTCAGGCGCTCACGGAGCTTGCCGAGGACCGCAAGGCGGCGGGCGAAGTGTCATTCGAACTCGGCGCGGGTATCAATTTCGGGGAAATCGTTACCGGAGTCATGGGCACGGAGAACCGATTTGCGTTCACCGTGATCGGCGATGAAGTCAACCTCGCCGCCCGTCTCGAAGGACTGACCCGCCAATATCCGGTAGACATGATTCTCTCCGAATCCTGCGTACGGATGCTGCCTGCAAGCCACAAGGGCATGGTCATGCGCATGGATCGCGTGCAGGTCAAAGGTCGAAAGAATCCAGAAAATATTTATGCGATGGCGACGCTCGACAAGGACGACGCGGAGAACTACGAGAAGGGCATGGAAACCTACCTGCTCGGGCGCTTCGCCGAATCCAGCCTGGAATTCGCCAAGGTTGGCCATCCGCTTGGCCAGTATATGCGTAGCCGCTGCGCCCGGCTTCAGGCCGAACAGTTGGATGACTGGCCCGGCCACTACTCGTGGCTGGTAAAATAGAAAATTTTAGACTTGGGGAAGACATGGAGAAGCAGCCGCATCAGCCGACGCTGCGATTCATTCATCGCATCACCAGCGATGGCATTATGGAGAAAGGCGAGATCTGGGACCTCGCGGCGTTCCTGAATGAAGACCGCGAAGCGCGTCACGATTGGCCGGGAAGCGTTCTCTGGGAAACCTTGAACAATGTGTTCGATGACGGCGAAGTCTCTCCGGAAGAAATGGCTGCGCTGGGCAGCATCCTTCGTGACATCGAGAACGAGTGCGGAACCATTTTCGCGGACAAGGATGAATTTGACGATACGACGGATTTCCAAATCAAACCTGCGGATCCAAAAGCCGCACCTTCGATCCAGCCGTATCACTTTCCAAAAATCTCACGCACCCCCACCGTGCAAGACAGCGGGGCGGGCGAACTGACCCTCGATCTGAGCACGCAATCGTGTAACTGCGCAGATTGGCAGGAACACCGCCGCGCCTTCGAGATCGGGGAACCGGGACGCCGGTGTGCTCATCTCGCTCTCGCTCACGCTTTCGCCGAATCACTGAAGAATCAGGAATCGGTACCCGCCCACACCCGTGCCTTGTTGGAAGATCTCGATCATCGAGGCGGTGGCGGCGAACCCGACTTCACCTGGCAACTACTCGAATTTCACAATGACCGCAGCCTACCGGGACATGGAGGTGCGATCTGGTGTCAGCTCTACGCCCCTTCAAGGGCCGGCGAGTACGAACGGTTCAGCTACCACCGCGGCGAGAAACGGTGGTTCTTCGGCGCGAAGCGCCGGCATTCGGGCAGGCTGAAGAAGTTCATGAATAATCATCTGTCCCGCCCACCGGATAGGGTGCCTAGAAACCGTTCCTTGCTTCAGATGCGGCCCTCTTCGATGTCATAGACATCGAACCAGACCCGCACGATTTTGCCCGCCGGGATGTTCTGGGGAATGTAACCCTCAAGAAACTCCTGAAGCTCGATCGGCATGGTGCTGACCCGTTTGTCTCGCATGTCGTTATTCCATTGAATGATCTCGCGCTGCGAGTGCGCCTTGGCGTGCTCCTGAATCCAGGCGGCAACCGCGCTGTCATCGCCACCCGTGGCAACGAAAGCCTTGAAGTCTTCCGCCGTGATCTCGACGAATCCCAGCAACATGTTGTCCAACGGACAATCAAAGTGGTATTCGCCGTTGGTGCCGGCAATCACAGCGCGACATTTGTCGAGCATGCGGCCGGCGACGACATAACCGCCGAGCGTTTCGCGGGGGCTGCGGGGGAAATCCTTGCTGAGATCGAGTGATTTGATATCTGCCATAAAGATGAGGGTGTTCAGAGTTCTGGATATCCGGGAACATTTCCCGGCGGCCAAACAGTTAATGCCTGCGCTGGGATCTGACCAGCGAAGGATTAAGAAAACAGAAAGGGAAAGTGCCAGGAACACCGTAGCAGATGCAGAGCAAACTGCCGTTGCTGCCTTCCGGCCCTGGCGGGGTTCGTAAGTCCGCACTCCACGGGCCCTGGCAAGAGCGATGTAACCTGATCGCCGCCGCCCACCGCAAGCAGATTCGTGGATCGGGCACTTTGTCCGATGTATCCGGGACCTGTCACCCAGATAGATTTACGCCCGGTCAGGCGCGGATCTGCTGCCAGGTCAGTTCATGCGGCAGTTTGCCTTTACGCACCGAGACGGCAGCCGCGAGCCCTGCTGCTTCACCCATGGGAACCGAGTTCCCGGTGACGCGATAGCTCGAATGGGCGATGAAATCTCCGCTGATGCATCGACCCGCCATGAGCAGACCGTCCACATCCGCCGCCACCAGGGCCGGATAAGGGATGTCGTAGGGTTTCTGCCCCCCCGCCTTGAAGTCCTGATTGATCTGCTTGTTCCCGTGGGCATTGAGCGCATGCACATCAATGCTGAATTTGGCCCGACAAACAGCCTCGTCATGTCGCAGCCCCTTCGCGACATCCTGCGCCGTGATCTCGTACCGGCCGCGAATCCTCCGACCTTCACGAACGCCGATCTGTTCGGCGGTGGCAACCACGGCCAGGTCCTTCCAGTCCCCCCCCAGCTTGCGCATCCCGTTCACAATATCATGGATCTCCCGACGGGCACGTAGCGTTGCCTCAGTGATGGCGCCGGCGTCGAAAGCGGAAACTCCGTACTCATGATTCGTCATGATGGAATAAATGCCGCTGTGGAGATGACGAAGTGTGGGCGCGCGATACGTGGGATTCACTCCGTTGGACTCCATCAGTTCGAGCAGCCGTCGCTTGGCAACCGATCCCGTCTCGCGAATGAATGGCCGGACCGCATCGGGATCCACCCCAGTCAAAAGTGCGAGCATGGACATGGGCTGACACTCGCAATTCTTGCCAATCCCAACATCAAATCGACACCCGGCGTGCGCCGCAAGATCACCATCACCGCTGCAGTCGACAAAGCGATCCGCACGCCAGGCCTGGCGACCGGATTTGGACTCCGTGACCACCGCCACGATCCGTCGGCTGTGGTTGGTCACCGCTCCGACCAGGCGGGTGTGGAGCTGAATCTTCACGCCGGCTGAAACGCACATTTCTTCCAGCACCAGCTTGGCGATTTCGGGATCGTAAACGGTTCCCTTCGACTTCTTTGCAATGGCGCTCCCCCGAGCGGAAAACTCGCGCAGCAATTCATCCATGATCCCCGACTTGTTCTCACTATCCAGAATCTTGGTGAGCAGGCCGGTGGTCCAAACCCCACCCAGACAGCCGGCCACCTCGATAAGTTGCACCGATGCACCGGCGCGGGCGGCAGCCAAGGCGGCCGCGATGCCGGCCGGTCCGCCGCCACAGACGAGAACCTGGCTGTTTCCAGCGACCGGAATCTCGCGCTGCGCTTCCATCAGAATTCCGCCGTCTGCAGACAGACGACCACTGGTGCGACGGACGTCGCCGGCAACGGGATTGGCAATCCGCTCCCCTTTGGCTTGGTCGGCTTGGGCGTCCGGTGTCGTCAACGATGCAGAAACCAGCAGACCGCCGGTGGTCGCGTGGAGGAAAGATCTACGGGATGAACGATGGGGTGCACTCATGGTCTCGCTGGTTCAGATTGAACGGATTCACGCACACGATCCACAGGCTTGTCGACTCCGCAGTCAGGCTTGGCTTCCGCCTCTCTGGCAAAGCCCTGAAGACAAAAAAAATCCCCGGCGGAAAGGTCCGCCGGAGAGTTCTCGAAAATTGAATGTTGAAGGCGCCGGATCAGACCGAATGCCAGGGCCGCGTTTCAGCAGCGATGCTGGTCATCGAAGGAATCGAGTCTTCCGAATCACAACATTTCTCACAGTAGATATTTTTCCCAACGAGCTGCACTTTACGCAGACTGAACAATCGATGACAGGCATCACATTGCTCCATTTTGTCGAGGGGGAAGAAACTGCCACGAACAAGACGATTCAGGGCAGAACGCAGGAGTGGTTTGCTGGTTGAAGCTTGGGCGCTCATGGGGTAAGTAGGTTTTACAAATACCACTTTTACCCACCATGTCAAATTACGTTTTTCCCAACAAAAAGAAAAGCCATAACCTGTTTATTTGCAGTCATTTACGGACTTTGCCAGGGAACGCTGCTGTCCCGCGATTGGATTCGCGATCCTGAGAAAACGCTTTAACATCCGGTTTGGACCCGTTTTTTTCCCCGCGTCAGTCGGGTTTGACCGCTCTCGTCGCCATCGACGTGGGGGAAAAGACGTTCAGAAGTGTCGCGGTATCCTCCCAGGTATCCTCATAGAATCCGGTGATCCCAAAGCCGGACGCAAGTTGACCGCCGATCTGGGAATCGAGGTTGTGGCCAAATTCAATGGTCTCCCGATCCTGCCTCACGCGGGCCAGTTCTTCCCCGGTAAGCGACGTGAGGTCCGAGTAGGGTAGCGGGTACTTCACCTGCAACGTTCCGCTCAGCTCCGCCGCCGCATGATCGAAGAGGTAGAAGGACGGGTTCATGAATCCCGATAGCAGCGTTCCACCGGGCCGTAATACGCGGAAGCACTCACGCCACACGGGCATCACGTCCGGTACAAAACAGTTCGAGGCCGGTTGGACGATTAGATCAAATGATCCGGCATCAAAGCGTGACAGATCCGTCATTTCCCCCTGCTCGATCCTGATATCCAATTGCTCTCGCTCCGCCACCATCCGATCCTTGGCGAGCTGCTCGTCAGAAATATCGAGGCTGGTGACACGCCCGCCCGCAGCCGCGAGAACAGGAACCTGCTGTCCGCCGCCGGAGGCCAGACACAAAATCTCCGTCCCGGTCAGATCCGTCGGAAACCACTCACGGGGAACTGCCTTCTTCGGCGTGAGGATGATTCCCCAATCTCCCGCACGCGCCCGAGCGATGACTTCCGGGCTGACGGGAATGGACCAATCACAATCGTCGTTCGATACCTCGTTCCACGCGTGACGATTGTGTTCGGTGATGTTCATGCGGTCGGTTGAGAATGCCCGAGCACCTTGGTGAAGATCCGGAGGGCGTCAGGAAGTTCGCCGAGTGTTCCCGGGTTATCAATCCTACAATCGATTCCCGCGACGGCGCCGGGATGAATCCGCTGCATCGAGGGCGTCAAAATAGACTTCACCTACCAAATTCGTCGGTGCTACAAAAAGCGCGAAGCAACTGACGAACAACATGGGAGACGCCATCTTTATAACACTCGAACACGAGATACCCGATTTCGACGCCACGGTCACCGCCACCGCATTGGCACAGTCAGTTGATGCGCTGGTTGAGGTGGCGGATGAACTCAATGTCCGGCCGCTGGGGGATTTTTTCGCGCAATCCGAGGAAGACATGGCGGCGTTTGTGGACTCGGAAGACGAGCTCGATGACGATGTGGACGCTCCGGAAGTGCATTGGTTCGACGCCTCGGAGGGACTGAACACCATCCGTTCCATGATCGACCACTTCGCCGAGCATCCAGCGGAAGCCGACGAAGAGGTCGTCGCGGATCTCACCGCGTTCGAAAGGGTATTGGCCCACGCGGATGAACACGACATCCGCTGGCACCTTGAGTTTGATTTCTGATCCGGCGCGGCCGCTGCTATTCGGCAGCGGGCTCCGCCGGTTTCGTGTTGGTGTCGGACCTTCGTTTTGGATTCCGGAACACGACGATGAAAATCAGCATGACGATACCGGCGAAGATCGCTGGTTTACCCCATAGTTGCTTCCATTCAATTGCCTTCAGCTCCGATTTTCGTGCCTCGCTTTTTTGAGCGGTCAGTGTCGCGATCTGGTCATCGTTGCCTCCGGCTTTCGTAAGATCTTCGATCTGTTTTCCAAGCGCACCTTGAGTGGTGGCGAAGGCCTTTGCTTCCGCAGTGGTATGTTGCAGTTCGACACGACCCGCCACCTGCGCGCCGATCAACATTCCCAGTCCGAGCGTGAACAGCACCAACATCCCCTGCGCTTGTCCGCGCAGATTCTTCGGGGCGATTTGATCCGTGTAGATCTGTCCGGTGACGAAGAAAAAGTCATAGCAGATCCCGTGCAGCAGGATGCCAATCAGGATCATGATGCGGACCTGGTCCGGAGCACCAAGGGCGAACAATGCATAGCGTGTCACCCAGGCGAGCATCCCGATCGCGAGCATCCACTTGACGCCGAGTCGCGCAAAGAAGAACGGCATAACCAGCATGAAGAAAATCTCGGACATCTGCCCGTACGACATTGTCTGCCCGATTGGCAGACCGGTCATCTCCACGACGCGACTGGCGATCATGTAGTAGAACGCCAAGGGGATACAGATGAGCATCGAGGACACCATGAACACCAGATACGAGCGGTTCTTCAACAAAGCCAGCGCATCCAATCCGAACAGTTGCCGGGCTGAAACCGGTCCGGAAGATTCAGGCGGCGTGTTGGGGAGCATAAAACTGAAGATCCCCATCAGGATTGCCGCAACTGCGGTCAGGTGGAACATTTCGATCTTGGTATCCCAAGCCAGCCAGGTCAGGGACACGCCGGCGGCGATCCAGCCGATAGTACCCAAGACTCGGATGCCGGGAAACTCCTTCTCCGGATTACCCATGTTCCGCATCGCAACCGTGTTGGTCAGTGCCAGGGTTGGATAGTAGGTGAGCATGTATCCAAAAAATGCCCAGTTGATCATCCCCGGGTCGCTTCCTCCGGCCATCATCTGCGCAGCTGCGAACATGATCACGCCACCCAGGATGTGCATTACACCCAGCACCCGCTGCGCCGCGAAGAATCGATCTGCGATCATTCCCACAAAGAACGGTGAGATCAGTCCGGCGATCGGGCCAACCGAGTACATGTTGCCAAAATCCACGGCTCCAAATCCGATGGTGCTCAGGTAATTCGGTCCTGTCACATACCACGCCCCCCAGATGAAGAACTGGAGGAACATCATGATCGAGAGAAGAACTCGTGTATTTGCTTTCATAGGAGTAGCGAGACGTTAAGCAAAGCCTCCGGCCGTGGCAACAGAGCAGTTCGCCACGAGGCACACCCGGGCCAATTCTGGCAAAGCCCGAGTGGCAGTGATTCGCCCATAATCTTCCCGTCATGTTCCCGGCGTAGGCTGCCGGGGTGAATCGATCCGGCAATTGAGTTGGTTCGGTTTGCGATTTGGCCACAATCCCAACCATGCGTGTGCTCCTAGTTGAAGATTCCCCGCGATTGCGAAAGTCCGTGACGACTGCGCTGAAGTCCAGCGGCTATGCAGTCGATGCGGAGGGCGACGGCGAAGAGGGACTGTGGCAGGCGCAGACTCACGAGTACGATGTCCTGATTCTCGACATCATGCTGCCGGGGATGGATGGGCTCGCGATTCTCGACAAGCTTCGCAAGGAAGGAAACGAAACTCCGATTCTCTTCCTCACCGCCAAAGACACCATCGAGGATCGCGTACACGGTTTGCGCAGTGGCGCGGACGATTACCTGGTGAAACCCTTCGCGCTGGAGGAGTTGTTGGCCCGCGTCGAGACGCTGAGCCGAAGGAAATACCAGAAGCGCACTTCGACCGTCCAGGTGGCGGACCTGGAGTTGGACTCGGCCGCGAAGACCGTTCAACGCGCGGGGCAGGCCATTGATCTCGCGGCGCGCGAATTTGCGTTGTTGGAATACCTGATGCTGCGCAAAGGGCAGGTTGTCTCGCGCACGCAGATTGAGGAGCACATCTACGACGACATGGTTTCGCCCATGAGCAACGTGGTGGACTCCGCGATTTGTGCACTGCGCAAACGGATTTTGATAAGCTCGGACAGTGCGCCGTTGATTCACACTCGGCGGGGTCAGGGCTATGTGATGGAGTCAAAGGGATGAGAAGTATCCGCCGCCGGTTGTTGATCTGGTTGCTGCCCGGGCTCGGCCTGCTTTGGTGTGGCGCCGGTACGGCGATCTACTATTCGGTGAAGAACGGACTGGAGACAAAGCTCGACGGCGAACTTCGTGCCTTGATCAATCCCGTTCGGTTCCTGCTTTGGAAGCACTATTCGGGCGATGAGAACATGCAGTTGCCGGGTAGCCTTCGTGCTTTGAACGTCGTCGACCGCTTTGAACGGGCCGGAAGTGGAATCTACTTTCAGTCTTGGGAACGTCAGAACAAACGTGTCCATAAATCGAAGTCGCTGCAGCAGATTGATCTGAAGCCGTGGGCGAAATTCAAGGAACAGGGCCAGTTTCGCAATCTCACGCTTGCCAACGGCGAATCCGTCCGTGCCGTCGGTCTTGAGGTCCGACCTCCGCCCGGGGGGAGGCGCGGCGGCAGCCGGGGGGGGGGACGCTTTGGTCCGAGTTCCGAACGCTCCGACCGGGACCGCGAGAACCCGGATCGGCGTGATCGATTTGGTCGCGAAGGTGGGCCCGGACCTGGGCCACCAGGCCCCGAACGCGATGATGAGGGCGAACGGAAACGCCCGGAACGCGGTCGGCCCGCGTGGGATGCTGAGGCCCGCGATGGAGATGGACCACGTGGTTCAGATGGACATCCGCCCCGGGGCTTTGATCGTCGTCCCGATGAATTGGATGTGATCGTGGCGCGCAGCCGGACGGAGATCGACCAGACTTTGGCCCTGCTGTTGGGTGGCATCAGTTTCACCGGTCTGATCGCGGCGCTCGCTTCGACCCTGCTCATCCGGCTCGCGTTGCAATCCGGACTGACGCCATTGCGTCGTGTGGGTGATCAGGCCCAGACCATTGACGCTTCGTCCCTACAGGCACGGTTTTCAACCGAGGAGATGCCGGTCGAGCTGCGTCCCATCGCCGACGCCCTGAATGGTTTGCTCGGGCGCATTGAAGAGAGTTTTGAACGCGAGCGCAGATTCAGCGCGGACCTCGCACACGAATTGCGCACGCCCGTTGCGGAGCTGAAGTCCATGGCGGAGGTCGTGCTCAAGTGGCCGGAACAGGCCGAGCCGGAGAACTATGAGGATGTGCGCGACATCTCCGACCAGATGCAGGCGACGATCGAGAATCTCCTCATGTTGGCCCGGCTGGAAAAAGGTGCCGCCCTTCGAGACCCGAAAGAGGTGGCGTTGCGTGAACTCGCGCGGACCGTCTGGCAGCCCTTCGCCGCGCTGGCGAAGAAGCGCGAGCTGGAGCTAAAGATAGAGATTGATGCCGGGCGGATCGTCGAGACCGATGACAAACTGCTCCGCCTGATTCTCTCAAACCTCCTCTCGAACGCAGCGGAATACGCGCCTCAGGGATCCGTGGTAACCTGCCGTTCCGAGGGCGATTCGATCCTGAGCGTATCCAATCCTGCAGGAGACGTGACCGAAGCGGATCTGCCCCATGTGTTCGAGCGGCTTTGGCGACACGATAAATCCCGCACAGACTCCAGCCATAGCGGTTTGGGTCTCTCCTTGGCCAAAACCTGCGCGGAAGCCTTGCAACTCGAGCTGACAGCGGAAATCGACGCCGCGAATCACATCTGTTTCCGGCTTACCAAAAAATGAAACCAGACATGTTTGTACCCGTCATCTTGACATCATGTTGATTCGATACCTTGCTTCCAGTTAACCGAAAAACCGATTCGCATTGGCAGCCCGGTTTGAATCGTTTCAAAAATCCCAAACAAAACGTCAACCTCAATCAAACCCTCAAAAAACAGATTCATGAAAAAAAATACACTGGCATTGATAGCAATCTGCAGCTCGCTTGCTGCAACTGACACCCTCGCTCAACGCGGCGGCTTCGATCGGGATCAGGACCGCGGTGGTGAACGCGGTGGTGAACGCGGTGGTCCCCCAGGTCAGGGTGGCGAGCGTGGCGGACAACGCGGCGGTGGTCGCTTTGGTGGTCCTCCCCAAAACTTCATGTCGTTCCTCCCGATCACGAAGGCGCTGGATGCGAACGGTGATGGTGAAATTTCAGCAAAGGAACTGGAGAATGCAGCTGTCGCGCTCAAGAAACTCGATAAGAACAATGATGGAAAGCTCACGGAAGACGAGATTCGTCCCAACCGTCCCGGCGGTGATCGCGGAGGTCCCCCAGGTCAGGGTGGCGAGCGCGGCGCACAACGCGGTGACCGCGGAGGCCCTCCTGGTCAAGATGGTGATCGCGGCAGCCGCGGTGGCCCCCCAAGTCAGAGTGGCGAGCGCGGTGGACGTGGCGGCTCAGGATCCAACGCAGCGGAGATGGTCAGTCGTCTCCTGGAATTCGATGAGAACAAGGATGGCAAGCTCAGCAAGAACGAAGTGTCCGAGCGGATGCAGACGATCATTCAGCGTGCCGATACCAACAAAGATGGATTCGCTGACAAAGCGGAACTCACCAAGATGGCCGAATCCCGCATGGGCGGCGGCGGTGGACGCGGTGGGGAACGTGGTGGCCCCGGTGCGGGTGGCGGACGTGGCCGCGGCGAAGGTGGCGGTGGTGGAACCACCCGGCCCAGTCGTCCTGAATTCGACAACTGATTCATAATTTGCGTGCGGCAGCCGAACCTCGGGTTCGGCTGCCGCAATTTTTTTCATTCCCTTCCCTCTGACCTTCCCAATTCTTTTTCAACATGCGGCTCTCCAAGATTTCCAAACTCATTCCCGCGTTCGCTTTTGCCCTCGGTATCACTTTTGCAACACACGCTGACTGGACCCGTTTTCGAGGCGAAGGCGGTCTTGGGATCGCTGAAGGGCAGTCCGTTCCCACCCGTTGGTCGGACACCAGGAACATCAAGTGGCAGGTCAAAGTCGCCGGCCCCGGATCCTCAAGTCCGATCGTCGTGGGCGATAAAGTTTTTCTGACCTGCTGGACCGGCTACGGCACGGAAGATACGCGGGACGGATCGATGGATGATCTGAAACGACATCTGATCTGCTACGACCGGAAGACCGGCAAGGAACTTTGGAATCGCGCCGTGAAAGCAAAGCTTCCCGAGGAACGTTACTCCGGGATGTTCACGCAGCACGGTTACGCAACCCACACTCCCGTGAGCGATGGGGAACGTGTTTTCGCGTTCTTCGGCAAATCCGGTGTGCATGCCTTTGACCTGGACGGGAAGAAGCTCTGGACCGCCGACACCGGTGAAAATCTGGACCGACGCGGCTGGGGTTCAGCCTCCAGCCCGATCGTCTACCATGACAAGTTGATTGTCTCTGCGACCGTTGAAGACGAGGCGATGTATGCATTCGACACCAAGAGCGGGAGCCAGTTGTGGCGCACCCAAGCGGGTGGCTTCACCAGCACCTGGGGAACGCCGATCGTGGTGAGTAACAGCGACCGCGATGACATCGTGATCTCCGTGCCTTACGAATTCTGGGGACTGAATCCGGAGAACGGAAAACTTCGCTGGCTTTCGGAGGCGCTCCAGACGGATTCGTCGACCGGCAGTGCGATCGCCAAAGATGGAATGATCTACGCTATGGGTGAACGTGGCGGTGGTTCCGTGGCGATCCGAGCTGGTGGCAAGGGTGATGTGACCAAAAGCCACATCGCCTGGGAAGGCAAGGATGGTAACCGAATCGGCACACCGATTCTCTGGGACAACAAACTCTTCTTCGTGCGCAGTTCCATTGTGAACTGTCGCGATGCCAGGACCGGTGAAGAAATCTACGCGGAACGCGTTGCCAGCGCCGGCATTACACCGGCGGCGGCAGGTCCGGGCCGCGGCGCACCCGGCGGCGGCGGCTTTACCCGTGGTGGTGGTTCCGGAGGACGCACCCGGGGCGGCGGCGGTCGTGGTGGATCCGACTACGCCTCCCCGGTCGCAGCCAACGGCATGATGTATCAGGTTCTTGCCAGCGGTACGACCCTCGTCGTGAAGCTCAGCGACAAATACGAACTGGTCGGTCAGAACAAGCTCATCAAAGACGGTTCAAGATTCAGCAGCACACCGGCCATCAGTCACAACAATCTGTTCATCCGATCAGACAAGAACCTGTACTGCATCGGCGAATAGCGGATTGGGGATCCGATCTTAGTCCGGCACTTCGAGATCACGTTCCACATACTTCGCGAGGAACACGCTGATTTCGTAAAGGATCTGTAACGGCAGTGCGAGCATCACTGCCGACACCACGTCGGGTGGTGTGACGACTGACGCGATGACGAGATTGACGATCACCCAATAGGGCCGCAGCACCTGCAACTGCCGGCGGCTGATCACGCCCATCTTCACGAGGAACAGCAACAGCACCGGCAGTTCGAACGCCAAGCCAACGCCGAAGGTGAGACGCAAAACGAAGCTCGCGTAGTGGTCGATAAACCACGGCGAAGCGGCCATGCCCAACCACTCGGAGAACTGCAGCGAAGCCCGCAGGGCCAGCGGCACGAACAGAAAATAGGCCGTGAGCACGCCGGTCACGAAGAGCAGCGCACCGCAGCCGAGGGCGCGGATCGCAAAGGTCCGTTCGTGTTGCTTCAACGCGGGAAATACAAATAGCGCGATGAAATAGAGGATGAGCGGCAGTGAAATTCCGATGCCCCCGAAAAGCGCGGTCCGGAAGGCCACGCCAAAGGGAGTGAGAGGGCCAGATTGCAACAATCCTGGCAGCTCGGAATCGCTCGCCTGACTCAGCGGCAGCAACAGCAACTCCAACAGTTCATCGGCCGCCACCAGGCAGCCCATCGTCGTGATGGCCAGCACCACGAGGCACCGGATGAGCACCCAGCGCATGTCTTCGAGATGTTCGAGGAACGGCTTCACCGGACCGCCGTCCGTGGGTCCTGGTTGCGGGTCGGGGCACAGCGGTGCAACAGACGTAGTCGCCTTCATAATTCACCAGATTGCAGCGTGCGGTTAGCGGTGATCCACGGGCTCGCGAGGCGGAGACGGCGGGGCATCAAGACTATGCTCGATGTCGTTCCGGATATCGCTGGTGGCGTTCTTGAATTCCTTGATTCCCTGACCCAGCCCACGGGCAAGTTCAGGGAGTTTCTTCGCGCCGAACATGATGAGAACGACGACGAGAATCAGGAATATTTCCGGATAATGCAGCATGGCTAGAGTGGATTGATATGACATGGAACTTTCTTTCTGTGTAACGGTTCATTTCGCAATCCAACTGCGTCCGGCTTCGCCTGGAAGCGATCACCGTACAGGGGTACAGCAATTGACGTCTTTGGATTGTTTGAGTGGTCAGCCCGTGCAGAAGTTCCCGGTGGGTCTGCGAGATCCCGATCTGATGCGACTGGTCTTCGACTCTCACTTGAGCAGTCACCAGCGACCAGCCGGTGAGTCATTAGTGCACCCGGAGAGAAAGTTATTCAACCGGAAATTTGTTCCGGGTATCCGGACGGGCGTGATTCTATCTGGGTAGCAGGTCCGGCATTGGCGCAAAGCTGTTGGAGTTCACGCTTTGTGTGCTGAGCCTGAAGGGCTCGAACAAGTTCGCGCCCGCACGCTGAAGCGTGAACTCCAACCGGCATCAGGTTCGCACCACCCTTCTGCAATCACGCCCCTACTCCGAGGACTGTTCCAACTGCAGGCAGATCAGGGAGGCCCGGTTCCGTGTGTAGATCCGTCCATTGGAAAGAACGGGGACTGTCCAGGTACGCCGTGCGTTGAAGATCTTGCTCTTGGATATTTCGGTAAACTTCCACGGAGACGCTTCCACCACGGCCAGCGTGCCGGTCTCACTTTGCACAATCAGTCTGTCGCCCGCGCCCATGAGCGACCCTTTGAGATACACGCGGGTGCGCCACTTGATGGTGCCGGTGATGAGATCCATGCAACGAAGTTCACTTTCATCAAATCCATAGATATGTCCGCCGATCAGCACTGAACTGCTGAAGTGGTTGCGCATGTTGCGGTTCGACCACACCGGCCGGGCAACTCCTTCGCCAACCTGGAGCAGGGCGCAGCCTACTTTGTATCCGCTGGAGACGAACACCTTGTCCTGCCATACCAGCGGGGTGGCGACGTTGTTGCCATCTTGAGTTGTCCAGCTGCGACGAAACACAACGCGACCGTTGGATGCCACCCGACCCGTGACGGTTTGCGCGCTGAGAACGACGACTCCCGGTTCACGACCGAACTGCATGGGCACCGGCGAGGAGTAGCCGGCCATGTTATTGCCATTGCCCCAGAGAAAGCGGCCGGTGGCTTTGTTGAGACCGACCACGGACCACTTGGCGGAACCGGTCTCGACGATGAGGGTGTTTCCGATGACCAATGGTGAGCCGGACAGGCCGAAATAGTTGTGTCGGCCGTTGTAGTCATTGATCAGATTTTTGGTCCAGAGCAGGGTTCCGTTGTTGGCGTTGAGGCAGAGCAGATGTCCCAGTCGACTGACGGTATAGACGCGATTGCCATCCACGGTCGGAGTGCAGCGGGGACCGCGAAAGTTCTCCAGATCGGCCGCGGCACAGGGATAGTTGTAACGCCAAAGCACTTTCCCGTTTTTGTCGTTGAGGCAAAACACCGTGTCGGAATCGCGGAAGTTGCCCATCGTGTAGACGCGGTTGGCGCTGGTGGACATTGACGAGTACCCGTCGCCCACGTTGGCGCGCCACACGACCTTCAAGGGCTTCTTGCCCCAATCCGCGACCCAGTTCGTTTCCGTCGACACGCCATTGCGATTTGGGCCCCGCCACTGGGGCCAGTCGAACTGCTGCTGGGCGAATGCGGGACTGGCGAAAAGAAACGCGAAGAGAAGCAGGATCGCGCGCGGAATCTTTGGCGTCATGACCCAATTAAGGCCCTTCCCCGGATGCCGTCAATTGAACTCGCCCCCCAGTGGATACGGGGGATACCCGAAGGCGGCGGTTCTTGCGCCGGCGGGCGTCTGCCCGCTAACCTCTCGGAAGATGCGATTCCTCCTTCCTATGTTGATTCTCCTGCTTGGAGCGGCGCTGCCTGGCGCCCACGCCGCGCCCTTGGAGAAGGTCAGTTTTACCTCGGGGACCAATCGCCTCTCCGGACTGCTGGCCACCCCTGAACGCGTGGGTGCGCACCCGGTCATTGTATTTGTGCCGGGCGATGGCGCGGTGGCCAAGGAGGCGTTCTCGAATCCGGATACGAACCGCGTCAGCCAACTGCACAAGTCGGTGGGAGATTGGGATCAGTTTCTTTCCCTCGGCTTCGCCTGTTTTGCCTGGGACAAACCTGGCATCGGCGAATCCGGCGGTGACTGGACGCAAGCGACGGTCTTCGATCGGGCGGATGATCTGATCGCCGCGGTGGACTTTCTCACAAATCGCACGGACATCGACAAGTCACTGATCGGGCTGTGGGGGATCAGTCAGGCGGGCTGGGTCATGCCCCCGGTGGCGGCGCAGGTCGAGGATGTGAAGTTCGTGATCGCCGTATCGTGTCCTGCCCAGACCATCGTCGAGGAATCGGCCTATCTGCTCGAACAACAGCTGCTCAGCGGTGGAACGGATTCGGCAAACGCCTCCCTTGCCCGCGGAGTCTATGTGCGCAAGTGGGTTTCGCTCCGATCCGGAGTCACCTTCGCGGAAGCGACCCGAGCGGCGGTGCAGAACCAGAAATCCCTGGTGGGTGTGAAACACGACTGGCTCCGGCCATTCACCTTGGATCAGTACCAGTCGCTCTCGACCAATCGCAGCAAACTGGAATCGTTCTTCTACAATCCGCTCCGCCACCTGGCGGAGATCGATGTTCCCGTGCTCGCACTCTTCGGGGGGAAGGATACGCAGGTGAATCCCGGCGTCGGCATCGCCGGATATCGACAGGCTCTGCAGAAGACGGGGAACAATCTGGTCACCTTGAAGGAGCTCCCGCACGCCGACCACGCGATGGCAACATCTGCGGGAAGCAGCGCCGAGATTCGCGCGCCTATCCCGGAATACTGGGCTTCGATCCAAGAGTTTTTGCAAACCCGGTTCCCCGCCGCTCTGCAACGGGGACGGCCCATTGCCAAGCAGACCGATACGAAGATCGGAGATCTCAAGATTCGGCTCACTTTCAACGACCGCCGTGCCGTGCCCTACGAAACGACCTTTGACAACCTTCTGCGCCGGACGATTCCCGCCTACACCGAGCTATTTGGTGGGCTGCCCAAGAAGCAGACCGGCGAGCCCTATGACTACATCGATTTCGACATCTATTACGGCAACCTCACCGCGAAGGCCGATCCGCAATACGTGTCGATCGATCTCGGACCGCAGCAGGTGTTTGGTTATCTCAATTGGCAAACGCTCCTCGCCCACGAGTTGTTCCATCTCTGGAACGCGGAGACGTTTCGCCACAAAGATCACCGCGAGCAGTGGTTCAATGAAGGTGCCCCCGAGTACTATGCCCTCAAGCACTCCCTGCGCTTTGGGGTGTTGGATCGCGCCAAAGCCGTCGATGTCTGGTCGCGTTCACTGGCGCAGTATCTGAGTGCCGGCGGCACCGGATCGATCTCCATGCGTGACGCCGGACGTAAGGATCTGAAGCGGGATAATTACTTCCTGGTTTACCACGGCGGTCTGTTGACCTGTCTCATCCTCGATTTGGAAATTCGCGAGCTGACTCGTAATCAACACTCGCTGGATGACCTGATGCGCTGGCTGTATCAGAATTCAAACCGCACCGACAAACTCTACGATCTCGATCGGCTCGTCTTCGCGTTGAAAGAGCTGACGGGCACGGATTTCACTCCGTTTTTTTTGCGGCACGTGCATGGAACGGAGATCCTCCCGGTAGGCAAATATCTCTCGCGCATGGAACTGGAGGCGATTCGACAGGGCAAACTGAATGAGATCGAACCGCTGCGCCGCGAAATCCTGCGCGCCGTTCTGGAGCTGGAGTAAGGAACCGCCCGTTCGCGGGAAAAGTCTTGCCCCGTTCAGGCATTCCCGGACAATCCGCGCTTCGCATTCGAAGCATTTCATTCAGGATTCTTAGCACTTAACCGAAACTTATCATGGGCCGAATTTACAACAATATCGTCGAAACAGTTGGGGGCACACCGCTGGTCAAACTCAACCGCGTCACCGATGGAGTCCAAGCCACCGTGCTCGCCAAATGTGAGTTTTTCAATCCTCTGGGCAGCGTCAAAGATCGTATCGGCATGTCGATGATCGAGGATGCGGAACGCCGCGGAGTGCTGAAGCCGGAAACCGTGATCATCGAGCCCACCAGTGGCAACACCGGTATCGCGCTCGCATTTGTCGCTGCTGCCAAGGGTTACAAGCTGATCCTGACCATGCCGGAAACCATGTCGATGGAACGGCGCACATTGCTCGCGATGCTCGGCGCGGATCTGGTTCTCACCGAAGGTCCCAAGGGCATGAAAGGCGCAATCGCCAAGGCTGAAGAACTCGCGGCAGAAACACCGAACTCATGGATCCCGCAGCAATTCACCAACTCGGCCAATCCAGAGATTCATCGACGCACCACCGCCGAGGAGCTTTGGGAAGACACGGATGGCAAAATCGACATTCTCATTGCCGGCGTCGGCACGGGCGGCACGCTCACTGGCTGCGCCGAGGTCCTGAAAGCCCGGAAGCCTGAGTTTCAAGCGATCGCCGTGGAGCCCGCAGATTCGCCGGTGATCTCGCAGACCTTGGCGGGCGAGGAACTCAAACCGGGCCCTCACATGATTCAGGGCACGGGTGCCGGATTCATTCCTGACAACCTCCATTTCAAAGACGCTGAGGGGAACGACCTGATTACGGAAGCCCTCAAAGTTTCCAACGACGATGCGTTTGCGATGGCACGGCGCGTGTGCAAGGAAGAGGGCATCCTGTGTGGCATCTCGTCGGGTGCCGCAGTGGCGGCCGCCATGGAAGTGGCGCGCCGGCCGGAGAACAAAGGCAAGACCATCGTGTGTGTGTTGCCGTCCACCGGTGAGCGTTACCTGTCCACACCGCTGGCCGCCGAGGCGCGCGCCGCAGTGGGTGGCTGAGCGTTCGATCCATATGACCTGCAAGAACCTGATTGGTCAGCCGACCAATCAGGTTTTTTGTATCGATCCGACCTCCGATTCACCCGCAGTTGCAGTGAATCACATCCCACTTCGAGTCACCCACCCACTCCTCAATATGCTCGTCACCATAGGCCGACCAACGGCAGTTGGTTTTGGGGGGCGGTGCACATTCGCCACCCCGTCGAGAAGTCGTCGAACCGGCGGCGTATAACCCATCGAAATGGAGTCTCCGACAATCAGGACCCGCGGAAGCCCCGGTTTGTCCACGGGATTCGCGAACGGATGCTGGAACGGGTCTTCCTGTTTTGCAGTTTTCTGAGCCGCGGCCAACGGTACTGCCGCCGTAAAAACGGTGAGAAGAATCGCCTGAAAAGTTCTCAGGGGTCGGATCATTTGCGGTCTGGATAATAGTACAGCACCGCATTCGCACCCGAGGGAATGCTCATGTGACCACTTGAAATTATCACTTATTATCGATAATAGTCCAACCCATGTTGACACCGTTTCATCTCGCCGTTCAGGTTCGTGACATCGCCGAAGCCCGTGAGTTCTACGGAAGCAAGCTGGGGCTTTCTGAGGGCCGCAGTGCCGAAAAATGGATCGACTGGAATATGTTCGGTCACCAGGTGGTCACCCATCTGAACCCGAATCTCGGACCGGACGGGCGGGTGGCGACTCATTGCAATCCAGTCGACAAGCACGCCGTTCCGGTGCCGCACTTCGGCGTGGTGCTGACGATCGAGGACTGGGGAAAACTTGCTGAAAAGGCTCGCGCATTCGTAAATGATTTCATCATCGAACCCTACGTCCGCTTCAAGGGCGAGCCGGGCGAGCAATGCACGATGTTCTTCGAAGACCCGTCTGGCAACGCACTGGAATTCAAGGCGTTCGCGGATATTGAAGGACAGCTGTTCGCCAAGTAGGCCCAGAATCGAACACGTGGATCGAGTTCGGCCGCGTCGATGACGAGGGAACGTCGGTCTACCTCAGTCTGATCTGCGGTTTGCACGCGCGAAAACACGCCGAACTGAAGCGTTGGGTTACCATCACCGAGTTGCGCGTCGGCGAAGACCTGCAGCTCTTTTCAGAACAGCAATTGCCTTTGACCAAGGATCGCCTGGCCGCCGCTTTGGGTGACCGGGGACCGGTGATTGAGCGAACGGAAAGCCCGGGAGCAGACCGTGGCCCAGCGAGCCACGGAGCAAATCCTTCCGCCATTGCTCGACGATCTAAGAATCTGATCAGCCTAACGGCGCGCTCCGACTTCAGCGACGAAGGATGCGTTTCATGACCGCCCCTTCGCCCTCCGCCTCGATTTTCTTGAGCAGATCAATTCCGTGAGCTTCGCTCAGCCGGCCACTCTGGCATTCCATATCGATGAGCTGGATCATGCCGAGCAGTTTCTTTTCGCTGCGGCACTTTTCGGCGACCCGATCTTCCCAGTCGTCGAGAGTCACGGGGCACCAAAAAGCGCGGGCATGGGCATGGGCATGGGCATGGGCATGGGCATGGGCATGGGCATGGGCATGGGCATGGGCATGGGCATGGGCATGGGCATGGGCCATGTTCCCGAGAAGCTCCTCTTCTTCGATCGAATAGTATTCCTGCATGACGCTCGCTTTTCGGGTGCTCATTGTCGCGGGCCCGTGACTCGGACCTACCTTTATCATCGGCAAATTCTGGTCTGCAGTTGAATCCATCGTGATCGCTCTTCTGCGAGCACGATCGCGGATCCGCTGCCGCTGCCGTTGTCAACGGCCCCAGTTTATCGATTGTTTACAGTGTCTTTACACTACCGGTCACCGGGCTAAAGGTTTGACAAGAGCCTCCCAATTCCGATCAATAAGCCGCGTTGCGTATGAGAATTCCACACCTTCACTCGCAGGCTTTGCCATGTAGCACCGGACAGCGGAACCGGCTGCCAGCATCTGGTTCCGCCGCCCTTAAATTGCTCGTTTTTCTATGCCTGCTCTCGATGCCGGCCGGTTCGGCCCAAGCAGCCGTTTCCGCCGAGGTCGCGCACGCCCATAAGGCGGCATTTACGGTCGCGGGCCGGTATCCCTCCGCCCATACCTGCGGCAAGTGTCATCCGGATCACTTCCGCGAATGGTCGGTTTCCCAACATGCCTATGCGCAGATCAGCCCGGTGTTCGTGGCTATGTCCGCGACCGTCGGCAAACAAACCCAGGGCACGCTCGGAGATTTTTGCATCCGCTGTCACACCCCGGTCGGGATGAACCTCGGCGAATCTCCGTTCATGAGCACCATGGACCGGCATCCCACTTCGCAGGAAGGCGTGACCTGTGTGGTCTGTCACCGTCTGAAGAACGAATACGGCAAAGTGAGCGGCAGAATCTCGCTCGTGGAAGGCGGTCTCACCGATCCGGTCTTCGGTCCAACCGATAGCAAGATCCTGAACGAGATTCTCAAGGACCCGAACGTCACCGCCGATCCCACTGTGAAAACCGCCACCCAGATTCACAGTGACGTGGAGAATTATTCGCTGATCTCCGAACCGGGATTCTGTGGTTCCTGCCATGACGTGACCATGCCCGATGGATTTCGTCTGGAAGAGGCATTCGCCGAATACAAGAACACGCCTGCCGCCAAGAACGGTGTCTCCTGCCAGGATTGCCACATGGGCAAAACTCACGGCAAGGCAGAGGGCTACGCCACCGGGCCGGCTGCGGTGGTGAATGGGAAACCGACCGCCGATCGCAAGCGGACCAATCACATGTTTCCCGGACCAGACTACTCCATCGTCCATCCCGGAATCTTTCCGCACAACATCAAGGCGCGCGAACTCACCCGAAATTCCGAAAAGGCGAGTGCCTGGATGCAGCCTTGGTTGAAGTTCGACCACGAGGCCGGCTGGGGCACGCGCAAATGGGAGAAGGAAGTTTACCTCAAGGATCGCGCCAACAAAAAGAAGGGCATCACCACCCCGGCGGTCGATTTTCCGGAAGAGTGGCGCGCACGGGACAAACGCCTCAAAGCGCGCAAAGAAATCGACAAGAACCTCAAGCTGCTGGAAGAGGTGGCCAAGGCGCGCTTCGAGATCCTGAGGGTTGGTTATCAGCTGGGCGAACTCAAGGTCACCCAGTCAACGTCGCGCGGACTTAAGTTCAAGGTGGAGGTGAAGAACGGCACCGACGGTCACAACGTGCCCACCGGCTTTGACGCCGAGCGGCTGGTTTATGTGCGGGTGACGGTCAGTGATACCGCCGGCAAAGTGATTTATCAATCCGGAGACCTGGATCCCAACGGCGACGTCCGGGACCTCCATTCTGCTTATGTTCACAACGGTGAACTGCCGCTCGATCGGGATCTCTTCAGCCTGCAAAGCAAATTCGTCACGCGCAATCTGCGGGGCGGGGAACGGGAACAGGTTCTCCCAGTCAATTACTCACCGGACCCGCTGCCGTTCATCAGACCGCCGACCCGTTCCAACATTCTTACCGGCCGGCCGGCCGGCGCGCGCAAACACAAGCAGGGACTCGGACCGCTCGATCATCGCTGGGCGGATTACAACGTGAGCCGAAAACTGCTGGCGGGCGAAGGCCCCTATCAGGTGCGGGTGCAATTCGTCTCGGCCATGGTGCCGGTCAATCTGATCGCTGAAATCAAAGTGGCCGGCTTCGACTACAACATGTCGCCGCGGGAGGTGGCCGATCGCATTCGTGAAGGCCACATGGTGCTCTGGGACAAGACAGTTTCACTCAAACTGGACGGTGCCGAACCGACCTTTGATCTGACCGGAGCAAACAACGACACCGATTCCGGCAAGGAGGCGAAATAGCATGGACGGCAGGGACATCCACTCGCCGCTCACGACGGCTGCTGCGACCCTCGCCGCAACACTCCTGCTCGGTGGTACTCTCGCCGTCAATGCAGCCTCATCTGCCAGCCGGTTCTCAGACGAGCCCGCACCGCTGGATGTCGAGGGCTATCCCGACCGCCCAAAACTTTTGTTGGAATGGGGCGATGATTTTCTCGGTACTGGCAAGCTTCAGAAAGGCATGCGCCTTCCCACCGGTGCGGTGTGGTCACCCAACCTCTGGGTGTTCGGTGAATTCCGCTCCGCGCTCCAAAGCTTCGACCCTGGCAATGCGCCGCGAAGTACGGAATGGGCCAATCGCCTGGATCTGTTCGCCAATCTGGAATTGTCCCCCACCGAACGTGTGCTTGTCGGCATCCGTCCCCTGGATCGCAACGGTCGGTTCACCGGCTACACCTTCGAGCCCGCAGGCGAGCGCGGCTTTGATGAGGATTTCACCGAAACCTCCCTCCTTCCGCGCACCTTCTTTTTCGAAGGCGAAGTCGGGGAGATCTTCCCAAACCTCGATCCCACGGACGCCGCCAATTACGACTACGGCTTTTCGATCGGTCGCCAGCCATTCGCCTTGCAGGACGGCTTGTTGCTGAACGATGACGCCCTGGACATGATCGGCATCACCCGCAATGCGCTGCTGCCGCGCGGTGGTTCCCAATACCGGGTCACGGCATTCTTCGGCGGGAACGAGATCGATCGAAACAACAACTCGCCCGACAACGATGCGCTGGTCTTCGGCGTCTCGACTTTTTTCGATTATCCGAAAAGCACGATCGAGGCCGATGCGGTTTACGTGAACTCCGAAGGTGCGGATGGGTTCTATGCCGGCATCGGCGGCGTGCAGCGGATCGGCAAGATCGCCACCACGTTCCGGATCAATCAGTCGGTGGCCATTGACGACGAATCCGCCCAGGTCGGCACCGGAACGCTGCTCTTCTCCGAGGCCTCCTATTCGCCCGCCTACACCCACGACAACCTCTACGCCAATGCGTTCCTCGGCATCGATAATTTTTCATCCGCCGTCCGGGGACCAAACACGGGCGGACCGCTCGGCCGAATCGGGATTCTTTTCGCAGCCGTCGGCTTGGGCAACTACGGAGCCCCGCTCAGCAACCGGCCCAACCGCGCGGTCGGCGGAGCGATCGGATACCAGAAATTCTTCGGCGATCTTCGACGTCGCCAGATCGTATTTGAAGCGGGTGCCTACCAGCCCACCAACGAACGCGACACCGCCGCGCAGGGATTGGGCGTTCGCTTTCAACAGGCCTTCGGCAAACATTCCATCCTGGTGCTCGATGTCTTCGGAGCACTTCGCCAGGAGAGCAAAGAATCGTTCGGCGGCCGCGCCGAACTGCGGGTGAAGTTCTGAGTTCGATTATTGCGAGCAAGCGGTCAGGATCCCGACCGGAGCTCCCTGACCAAAAGACATAATTTATGGCAACAACACTGACCATGTTTGGCCTCGCCACCGTAGCGGTGGTTATGATCCAGGCTTTGTTTCTCCTCTGGGAAACGCTGTTGCGCATTCGTCAGGGTCGCATTCGCAACACCTTGGAGGCCGAAATACTTGGAGCCCGCCTCGCGGAAGCCCGCCATCGGACCGAACGCGCCGCGACTGAAGCCAAGCCCTGGGAAGGCAAGCGCAAGTTCCGCATCGATCGCAAGGAGCGCGAATGTGAGGGCGTCTATTCCTTCTATTTGAAGCCGCATGACGGAATGGCCCTGCCGACGTTCCTGCCCGGGCAGCACATCGCTATCGACGTGAAGGGTCGCAAACAGACCGAAACCCTGAGTCGCTACTACACCTTGTCCGACGCTCCGGGCCGTGACTACTACCGCATCAGTGTAAAATCCGCCGGCGCTCCCGCTGGCAAGCCCGTGCCGGCTGGTTTGGTCTCAAATATTCTCCACAACGAGTATGATAATAGCCGGCTGGTGGATCTCGAAGCGCCGGCTGGAGCGTTCCATCTCGATCCACTGTCGGACGCACCGATCATCCTCATCGCCGGCGGCATCGGGATCACCCCGATGCTGTCCATGGGCAACTTCCTCCGGGACGTCGGCAGCGAACGCGAGGTGTGGCTTTTCTACGGGACCCAAAACAGTGATCAACACGTGCTGCGTGAGTCGCTGGACAGTCTGGCTTCCGACGGATCCCTGGCCCAGCTCCGCGTCTTCTACTCCCAGCCGTTGGAGAGTGACTTCGAGATGATGTCACACCCACATTATCTCAAAGGCCGTTTGACCATCGACGCTCTCAAAAAGGAACTCGAGCTGCATAACAAATCCAACAACTTCGAATTCTATCTCTGCGGCCCCGGCCCCATGATGGAATCGATGGTATCCGGCCTGAAAGCTTGGGGCGTCCCGGCGGACCAAATTCATCTCGAAGAATTTGGTCCCTCGAGCGGCAAGGCCAAGGAGCACGCCATCGAGTCCACTGTCTCCTTCGCCGCTTCCGGAACGAAGGTTTCCTGGCGACAAGACGCCGTCAGCATTTGGAACCTCGCCCGCGAAAGTGATGTGAAGATCAATTACCAATGTCGCAAAGGTGAGTGCGGCAAATGCCTCGTCGCCATCCGCGAGGGCACTGTCGAATACACCCGCTCCCCGGCGTTCAAAGCCATTCCGCACAACCATTGCCTGACCTGTATCACTGTCCCAAGCTCGCCGAACATCGAACTTGAGGCCTGATTTACACCTCGATTCAAATATCCAAGAACCCGATTCAAACCCCGCAAACCCATCCAGATTGATTATGAAACGACTCAGCATGTTGTTTACCTTGGCGGCGCTCATCGCAGGCGCCGGTTCCACCAGCGCAGCCGGCTACCATCACGCGGCCGATCCCAAGAAGGTCGTCGGGGTGGAGGGCGATGGCAGCGGCAACTGTATCTCCTGCCACGGCCCCGCCGTGAGCACCTGGAAGAACAGCCACCATTTCAAGACCTTCGAGGAACTTGAAGAACGCGAGACCACCATGGCCCTGCAGGAGAAACTCGACATCTTCCTGATCACCGAGGACGTGAACTGCACGCAGTGCCATTACACCATGAAGCACGTCGATGACGAACTGACCGCCATCAGCGGGATCTCCTGTGAGTCCTGCCACGGCGGGGCCAAGGAATGGAATCCCGTGCATCAGAAGATCAAGGACAACGAGGATCCCCTGGCGCTCGTGAAAGCCGAAAAACTCGGCATGATCCGGCCCAATAATTACTACGACGTCGCCGCCAACTGCTACGGCTGTCACACCGTGCCCAACGAGACCATCGTCAACCAGGGGCACAAGGCCGGCAGCGAGTTCGAACTCGTCGCGTGGTCGCAGGGCGAAGTCCGTCACAATTTTCGCGCCTCGCAAGGCAAGGAGAATGCCGAAGCCCCGATTGAACGACGCCGGATGTTCTACGTCGTCGGACAATGTCTGGACCTTGAATTCAGCTTGCGCGCCGTGGCGAAAGCCACCACCGCCGGCAAATATCTGGACGCCATGAAGAGCCGGGTCACCAGGGCACGCACGCACCTCCAGGCAATCCAGAAACTCGCCGCCATTGATCAGATCGGCAAGATTCTCGCCGCCTCCGACGGTGCAAACCTCGCCGCGGGCAACGCCGCCCCCCTGAATGGCACCGCCGACAAGATCTCGACGCTCGCCCGCGATCTGTCCACCACACGTGATGGCTCCGACCTGGCCGCCATCGATTCATTGCTACCCCAGGCAGGCGGATACCGCGGCGCACCACTCAAACCCTGATCCGGTCCGTACCGCACCGCACCCCCACGCTTAAGGACACATATGCAGCAGTCACCCGCACAATCCGGCTCCAACGACGCTGAGCGACTCTCAGCAGGGCTACTCCCCGACTGATGCCGCTCAGACAACAAAAAGATTCCACCGACACCCAATTCATCCGCGTCAACCGCCCGATGGAAGGCGACGAGCCGTTCTGGAAACAGGTGGCGACCGGCGAGCCGACGGAACTGACCGAAGCCGACGTGGATCGGCTGCTGGAGGAGCAGACCTTCGAAATGATTCTTCAGGAGATCGACGACAAGATCTCTGAGAAGAAGGCCCGCCGGCAGAAGAGCCTGGGTCGCGATCTGGATGCCGACGAAACGAAGGACTTGGCGCGGGATCGCGCGGAACAGGTCGGATTGCTACGCAAAATTCTGCTCGATCACGCCCGCATCCGGACCTTCGACTACGATGAGATCGTCGTGCGCGTTGGAGATTATGGCAGCTCCGCCTTCCTCATGCTCGCCGGCAGCGTGCGGGTGCTGCAGGTCGTGGATCCGAAAAAACTCGGCCGCCAGACCGCGAATCGCCCGAGTCTTTGGGGCGCATTCAAACGCTGGCTCCACCAGCCACGGATCTCAGAGGAGCGCACACATGTCCGCGTGACCGACGATGATCTTTTTTCAGCTGACACAGAGTCCGGGGCCAAGGGGCCCCGATTCCGTAACGAACTGGAGGAATCCAAGACCATCGTCCGCGTCTCCAGCCCCAGTGTCACCCGCTGGGGCGAGGAGACTGAAAACAAGTCGACCGTGTTTCGTCACGCCGGTGAGTGGATCGGTGAGATTGCCGCACTGAGCCGGCATCCCCGCACTGCCACCGTGGTCGCCGATCACGAGATGGGCACGACCACAACCATGATGGAGATCCGCTGGCAGGGTCTTCACGCGTTGCGGAGCAACTGGACCAATTTCAAGCGACAGATAGATTTCAAATATCGTGAACGTGGGCTCGCGGCGCATCTCCAGATGACGCGTCTGTTTGAACACGTCGATCAGGCCGTGCTGGAACAGAACCAGTTCAAGAACGCGATCTCCTTCCAAAGCTACGGCGACTTCGACTGGAACTTCTCATATGATGAAATTCGCGAACTGAGCTCCCAGGAACGCCTGCTCAAGGAGCCGGTGATCGCCGCCGCCGGACATTACCCCAACGGCGTCTACATCGTGCGGGCCGGCTTCGCCCGGCTGAGCCGGAACTACAACCGCGGGGAGCGCACCATCAGCTATCTCGGCAAAGACCAGATCTTCGGACTGGAGGAAGCCTTCGCCAGCCTCGCGACCAAGAGCCCCGTGCCGTTCCGACGAACTCTGCGGGCGGTCGGCTACGTGGATCTCCTGTTCGTCCCCATGTGGCTCATCGACAAATACGTGTTCCAGCACGAGGAAACCCGGGCGCGACTTGAAGCGGAGTTCGAAAACCTGGAGGACGAGGACGCCAACGGGCTCGACAGTCTAGACGGGCTCAAGACCGACTTTCTCGAATTCCTCGTCGAGAACCGTTACATCAACGGCACGCAGGCAATGTTGATCGACATGGATCGCTGCACCCGCTGCGACGATTGCGTCCGCGCCTGCGCCTCCACCCACGACAACAACCCTCGCTTCCTCCGCCACGGCCCGATCGAAGACCGCATCATGATCGCCAATGCCTGCATGCATTGCATCGATCCCGTCTGCCTGATCGGTTGCCCGACCGGCGCGATTCACCGGGTCGCCGCCGATGGCCGCGTGGTGATCAACGACCTGACCTGTGTCGGCTGTGCCACCTGCGCAAACAATTGTCCCTACGACAATATCCGCATGGTTTTTCCGCGGAATGAAACCGGCAACATCTACTACGCAGAGGAAGACAACCTTCCGATCCAGAAGGCGACCAAGTGTGATCTCTGCGGTGATCAGGTGACCGGGCCCGCCTGTGTCAACGCCTGTCCGCACGACGCCATGGTTCGGGCGGACATGATGGATGTGCCGGCGCTTGTGGACTGGTTGAAACGATGATCACCTACGCCAAAAGACGATTCTTCGCCGGCGGCTTGCTGGTCGTCCTGATCGTGCTTGCATACCTGGCGGACTTTGGCCTTCGACATTCGCTTCGCCCCGCCGCGCTTTATTCTGGGGTTCTGCTGATGGCGGTCCTCCTCCTCCTCACCGGCTTCAACATGCGCAAGCGGCTGACCTTTGTGCCCGCCTTGACGGCTTCGAGATGGATGCAGATCCATATCTACACCGGCTGGTTCTCAATCGCCGGTTACGTGATCCATGCCGGCTTGAGAGTGCCCAACGGCCGACTCGAACTCGCGCTCGCTATCCTTTTCTGGTTGGTGGCACTCAGCGGCGTTTGGGGCCTCTACATGAGCCGAGTCTTCCCGTCACAACTTCGGATGGAAGGGGAGAACGTGATCTTTGAACGTATTCCGGCGATGCGCGCGCAGCTCCGACAGCAATGCGAGGAAATCATCACCGAGCCCACGGTGAGCACCGAATCGACCGCGCTGGCGGACATCTACGAACACCGGATCCGTCAGTTCTTTGAAGGCCCCCGCGACCTCCGCAGCCACGCGCTCGGCAGCCGCAAGGCACCTCGGACTTTCCTGGCGGAAATCGAGCACACCTCCCGCTACCTCAGCGAGGCCGAACGTGTTTCCATGGATGCCATCACCGAACTGATCCGCACGAAACAGAACCTGGACTACCAATGGGTACGACAGGGCATGTTGAAACTCTGGCTTTTCATTCACATTCCACTCACCTACGCGCTGATTCTGGTCGCCATCGCCCACGGACTGATCGCCTGGCGCTTCGCCGCATGATGACTCCGAAGCAACCGCCCACGGATCACTGATCCCGAACCATGGCCGCCATCCAGAAATTCGGTTTTCGCGACAGCCAGTACGAACGTCCCAACCAGGACTGGACCTGTGGCCATGCCTGCGAAGGGCAACCGTGTCTCCTCGGTCCCTCACCGCGCGGCGCATGCCAGGCCAAAAGCACTGAATGCCGACCGGTAAAACCCGACGGCGGTGATCGCTACGTCTGCACCCGCCCCGAGGAAATGGGAGGCGAGTGCAAAGACGGACCGCTACCGGACGGAACCTGCTGTCGCAAACTCGAAACCAAATGCCAGCCCGAGCGCACTCTGCGTCACTGGCGAGGAATCATCGGCCGCCTTACGTTTGCGCTCACTTTCGGGTTGCTCCTCATGTTCCTCACCGGCGACGGCGGACGGCACATCGCCTCACCAGGCCGGCTCACTTTCGCCCACTCATCGATGGAAGCGCACTGTGCCGACTGCCACCAGGCGACCGACCATACGACCGAGGGCTGGCTCAATGTTTTTCAGGAAAAAAATGCCGGCCACGCCAGCAGCGAACAATGTCTTCAGTGTCACAACCTTGGAACAAACGCCGCCAGCCCGCACAGCCTTCCGGCCGATCAGCTGACCCCCCTCACAAGAAGCGCCGGCGGCCGCACCGGGCATACCGACAATGCGGGCGTGGCGTTGGCCGGGCTTTTCCGCACCCCAGGGAAAGGTCATGCCACGCAACTGAAATGCGCCGCCTGCCATGTGGAACACAAGGGTCCTGAACACGACCTGACGAAGTTGACGAACCTCCAATGTCAGACCTGCCACACCCGCCAGTTTCACAGTTTCGCCGAGGGACACCCGGAATTCGAACGCTTTCCCTTCCACCAGAACGTCAGCGTGAAATTTGATCACCTCAGTCACCGCGACGAACATTTCACCCGCGCCAATGCCAAATCCGCCGTCTGCACGGATTGCCACTCCGTCGACAACACCAGCGGCGCGATGATCACTCACAGCTTCGAGCAAATGTGCGGCAACTGTCACTCCGGTGGGATGAATCGGGGCACCGGCGTACCGATCCTGAGCGTGCCCAAGTGGGGCTACATGACCTTCTACGTAAAGGACAAGAAGGGACTCGGCGTCGGCCACTGGCCCGCCAAAGCCAACGCACCTTTGACCGGCATCATGCAGCAATTGCTCGGCACCAATTCAGCGCCGCACATCACGGCACTCCAGAACGAAATCAAAAAGCGCCAACCGGATGCGGAGCCTGACGGCTGGCGCAAATGGGCACCCTACAAGAAACTCAAACGCACCGGCATCAAGAAGATGTCCACCAACGAGGTGAACGCCGCCTGGTCGCTCGCCTGGGACGTGAAGGTGCTGCTCCACGATCTGCACTTCGGCGATCGACAGGCCACCCAATCCCGCCTGGCCACCGCTCTCACCAATCTTATTTCCGCCCCACTGAACGGTCAGGAAATGACCCTGATCAAAAACGTTCTGCCGCCGGCTGCGGCCATCGAGATGTTGACCACGAATGCCTTCCCTAATCTCCAGGCCGAAATCATGGCATTCCGGAACGACAAGAATCCGGATGCGATCAGCCCCATCCGAATGCCGAAGAAGGCGGCCGCACATAGCTGGCCCGTTCCCGGTGGTCAATGGCGTCTGACCAACGCCACGCTCTATTTCAAGCCGGTCGGACACGCCAATCCCTTCTCCTCCACCTGGCTCGTTGACCTGGCGAAGAACGCAAGCAAGGCGACCGACGAACACGGCGACTTTGGCAACCGCCTGTTCAACCACATGCTCGGCGGCCGCGAAACCGGCAACGAAAGCTGCCTCAAATGTCACCTGGCCGACAGCCACGTCGGCGGCCCGTCCTTCGCCAGTTCCACCAAACACGGAGCGTTCGCGCAGGACTTCACCCGCTTCAGCCACGCCTCGCATGCCAGCCTGATGAACGAGCAGGGCTGTCGCCAGTGCCACGATCTCAAGGCCAAGAAAGAACCCGACACCAACTACCTCACAAACTTTTCCGGCATTGAAAAAGCCACCTGTGCCCAGTGCCATAAAAAGAACCAGGCCGGAAACAGCTGCCTCCTCTGTCACAACTACCACGTCGGTGCCTTCGAAGCCACGCTCCCCCGCAGCGAATGGCGCGTGCATCCTTAGGAGGCAAGGTAGCTGTAATCGTCAGATTTCCATTCCGCAAGCCGGAGAGAGTGTAAGCCAGGCTGTTCGTCTGTTCGATTCACATTGCCGAGACCACCGGGCACCCTTGAACAAATTACGCCTTCGAAACTCTTACGAGTCCCGCTCTGCGGCCATTCACACCGTCCGTTATTCGTTTTTGTCGGGCGCACGAAGAGTTCGCCAGCGGTCGTCCCTCGGGCTTACATTCCGGCAATCTCTGATGACACAACAATCTGTTTCTTTCGTTAAGCGAAGCCTTTCTGTTCAGCTTCTGACCCTCGCGGCGCTCCTGCTGTTTTCAATCTCCCAGTATGCGGCGGCGGAATCCAATTGGCCGCAATTCCGCGGACCGGGCGCACGTGGCATTGCGGATGATCCGACCGTGCCCGATCGCTGGTCGGCGACTGAAAACGTGCTTTGGAAAACGGATCTTCCCGGGCGCGGCTGGTCTTCACCCATCGTCTGGGGTAATCGGATATTCCTCACGACCGTCATCAATCGCGGCAAGCTTGAGGAGCCCAAGAAGGGGCTCTACTTCGGCGGCAATCGTCCCAAATCCAAAAGCGTTCACGAATGGTGGGTCTACTGCATCAATCTCCAATCCGGCAAAACGGAATGGCGGGACAAGATTCACGAAGGCAAACCGGAGTCCGCCATTCACCTGAAAAGCAGCTATGGCGCGGAAACTGCGGTGACCGATGGGAAGCTCGTGTATTTCCATTTCGGCGATCAGGGCGTGTTTGCCTACACGCTCGCAGGCAAGCCGGTCTGGAGCAAAAAGATCCGCGCGCGCAAAACCCGGTATGGTTGGGGCACAGCTTCCTCTCCCGCTCTGCATGGGCAACGACTCTATCTGGTGAACGACAACGAAGAAGACTCGTTCGTGCTCGCCCTGGACAAATCAAACGGGGAAACCCTCTGGCGGGTCGGACGGAAGGAAGGCAGCAACTGGTCCACACCTTACATCTGGGAGAATAGCCAACGGACCGAGCTGATCGTTCCCGGCACCGGACGCACCAGTTCCTATGATCTCAATGGCAAGGAGCGGTGGCACTTCACGGGCGGCATGTCTTCCATCACCATCGCCACGCCCTATGCCGAGGGCGATCAGCTCTTCGTCACTTCGGGTTATGTCGGCAGCAAACTGAAACCGATCTACTGCATCCGCCCGGGTGCCAAGGGAGACATCTCGCTGGATCGTGGTGAAAATTCCAACGAGTTCATCACCTGGTGCGAATGGGGTGCGGCTCCATACAATCCCGGCACGCTGCTCTACCGGGATCGACTCTACGTCCTGCTCGACCGGGGCATGCTCTCCGTGCTCAATCCGAGAACCGGCAGACGCTTCTTCGATCGCGAACGTATTCCTGGCGTACGCGCATTCACCTCCAGCCCGTGGGCAAACGACGGCAAGGTTTTCTGTCTGAACGAAGACGGCGTGACCGTCGTGTTCAGGGCCGGTGATGAATTCGAACTTCTTCACACCAATCGACTTGCCGACGACGATATGTGCCTGTCCACTCCGGCCATTGCGAACGGTCGGCTCCTCATCCGCAGCGCCGCACGTCTCTATTGCATCGGAAAAACCAAAGAATGAAATCCGCCCTGCTCTCCCTCTGCATCGCCATCGTTGGTTACGTACAGGCCGCCGAACTCAGCCCCAAACGTGCCGCCAAAGAGTGGCACCAGCCCGCCGGGCCGAACGGCAATTGGCGCGTCGATGGCAATCCTCCCGTAAAGTGGAGCACCGTTCGAAACGAGAACATCCGTTGGCGCGCACCCATGCCCGAGGCGGGAATGAGCGGCGTAGCCGTCTGGGGCGACCGTGTATTCACCACGACCCACGTCCCGATCAAAAAGATTGAGGACAAGCATGCGGTGACGGACGTGATCGGGATCTGTCTGGACGCCAACACCGGGAAAATCCTTTGGCAGGCAACCTTGCCGGGAACCGCGTTCATCTCTCTCGCTGGTGGCTTCACGGACGGAACGGTGTTCGCCCCCATCACCGATGGCAAACACGTCTGGTTCTTCAACCGCTGCGGTTCGATCGGATGTTTCGATTTCGAAGGAAAGAAAATCTGGCAGCGGGAATGGCAACCGCGCTTCAAGCACAACAATCGACAGGCCGAACCTTTCCTGCTCGGCGACGCGCTTCTCTATGTCGAGGTTGCGAACAAGGAAGCTGGCGCCAGTTTGCAGAAGTGGAAGGCACCGGGCGTGAAGAATAGCGCAATGGGTATTCCGGCAGGAATACCCGCAACGGACGTATGGACCTACATCCACGGTCTCGACAAGCACAGTGGAAGAACTCTCTGGCGTGAACGAGTGGGGACTTCGATTCATACCACGCCCGTCATCGGCCTCCTGCCCAACGGCAAACCCGCCATCGCCCACGCTCGCGGCGGCGGACATGGCCCACTCGAAAAGCCCTACGGACACAGCCTGACCAGCCTCGCTCCCGGGGAGGAAGGGAAGACGCTTTGGAGCACCACCATGGACCGGTATGATCCGCCGTTCAGCTGTCACTGGGACGAGCGATACGCCTTCGGATTCCACGGTGGCAAACACATCGTCTTCGATATCGCGGACGGAAAGATCCTTCGTCAGCAGCAACTATACGAGGAGGCCGATCTCTGGAAGCGAAACGCCGCAGGTAGTGATTGGGAACTCGAACGAGGGGTCGCGGTCAAAGCCGGCAAAGGTCATCCAAACACCAATCAGGGCAACATCGTGGCGAATGGTTGGCACTGGTTCCTCTCCCACAACGTTCACTATCTCGGACGCGTTCATATCGAAAGCGGCTCGGTTGAATACCTCGAGCTTCCCTCACAGCTGAACGTCAGCACCAAAGATCGAGCGGACGACGAATTGCTTTGGGGCAAGTTTCGAGGCAAGAACCGACCGCTGAACGCCAACGGGTTGGCCGTCGGCGACAAGGGCCACGACGGGACGGGTTGGGGACACATCTCCGCGGCAAGCCCGGTGCAGGTGGGGCGCTATCTCTTCTTCCCGGTTGTGACCGGTACGGTTTACGTGATTGATTCCGAAGCCAAATCGCTTTCCCCGAAAGCCATTGTGAGCATCAACGATCTCGGTGTCGGCGGAGAGACCTGGACACTGGCATCGCTTTCCTTCGCGCGCGGTCGCCTCTACGCGCACACCATGCGCGAAATCATCTGCATCGGCGCACGTTGAACAAGAACGCACTTCCCATTTGCCCATGACAAAAATTGCCTTCGCAGCACTGTTGATACTCTTGCTGCTGACACCCGATACCCATTCAGCAAAACCAAACATCATCGTCATCGTCGCTGATGATCTGGGCTATGCGGATCTGAGCTTCCTGCCGCAATCGCCAAAAGATGTGAGTACGCCGGCGATCGATCAGCTGGCGAAAGAAGGCACGTATTTCAGCAATGCCTACTCCACCAGCCCGATCTGCAGTCCCTCGCGCTGTGGTCTGATCACCGGCCGGTATCAGCAACGCTGGGGGAATTACTGGTACGGCCAAGGCGGGTTGCCGAAGGATCAGCTCACCCTGCCGCAGGCGTTGAAGAAGCTCGGCTATTTCACCCGGAAGATCGGCAAGACCCATCTGAACGGGGGCGAGGCTCAACATCCGCTCGACCACGGCTTCGATGAATTCATCGGCTTCATCCATCACACCTGGGATTACATCCGTCTGAGCCAGAAGGATCTGGATGCCTATACCCAGCGTGCCAAGGGCAAGTCCTTGGGAATACTGAACGTGGGTCCGCTGGAGCGCGACAAAGGTGAAATGGTTTCTTACGAAGACGGCTTCTCCACCGAGATTTTTACAGATGAAGCAGTGAAGACCATCGAGGCGGGACGTGACAGCGATACCCCGTTCTTCATCGAACTCGAATACAACGCGGTTCACATGCCGACTTACATTGCGGATCCTGACTACGCTCGAAAAGCCGGGTACGAACAACCGGTCTGGGACCGCGAAGCTGCGAAGTGGGAATTCCCATTCTGGGATCCGAACACCATCAGCTGGGGCGACTGGCACAAAAAATGGGGCCATCTCGGTGAGGTGGATCCGCTCGGCCGCAAACGCTATCTCGCCAATCTGATGGCACTCGACGACGGCATCGCCCGGGTTCTGAAGGCATTGGATGAAACGGGACAACGTGAGAAATCCATCGTCGTATTTTTGTCTGACAATGGCGGCACGATCAACACCTACGCAAACAACACTCCCTTGCGCGGATACAAATACATGTTCGGAGAAGGTGGAGTGCGGATTCCCATGATCATCTCCTGGCCGGGCCGATTGCCGGAAGGCCGTCAGCTCGCCGGGCTTGCGTCAGGGATGGATGTATTTCCCACCGTGCTTGAGCTGGCTGGCGGTACGATCCCCAAGAATCTGGACGGTCGAAGTCTGGTTCCCGCCCTGACCGGAAAACAGGATCGCGGACACCCAAATCTTTGCTTCAGTGACGGACGCAAGACGTGGAGCATCCGCGAAGGGGATTGGAAACTCATCAGCTCTCCTGGCTGGGATCACAGCAACTATCGCCTGACCGAAGATGGGACGGCGGTCTCCGCACCCAACTATCGTTATCCCGAAGGCATGCAGCTGTTCAACCTGAAGAACGACATCGGAGAAACCACCAACCTCGCCGCCCAGAGTCCCGGACGCGTCGCCGAACTGAAACGCCACTACGACGCCTGGCGGGCACAGATGGGCAAGCCCCGTTCCGGTAAGGTGAGAAAGAAAAAGTAGGCGTCTCTGGCTGACACAACGCGTCGCACCGTGGGCAAGTATCTTCACGTCTTCAACGTCGGTATCCAGAACACCTTGGTGTACCGGGCGAACTTCCTGTTTCGCGCCGCCTTCGCACTGGTGCCGCTGGCGGCGATTCTCTTTGTCTGGAAAGCGATTTATGCCGGTAAGGGTGCGGCCGGCGACGTGGCCGGATACGCTCTCTCCGAAATGATCTCCTACTACCTCGTGGTGACCCTGGTGGACATGTTCACCGCCGTCACGGAGGACGACTGGCAGATCGCTTCCGATATCCGCGATGGCCGCATCAGTCAGTTTCTGGTGAAGCCGATTGACTACCTTACCTACCGGCTGTTCCTCTTTTTCTCCGGGCGAACGGTTTACACGCTCTGCGCGTTGATACCGGTATCGCTGTTCATTTTTTATCTGCGCGAGCATTTCATTCTTCCGGAGGCAGCCGCACTCGGTTGGTTCATCCTCTCGGTGGGAATGACGGCACTGCTACAGTTCCTGATCAGCTACACAATGGCGCTCCTCGCGTTCTGGGTGCTGGAAGTGGCCACGCTGATCTTCATTCTGTTCGCCTTCGAGTATGTCGCGGGCGGCCACATGTTCCCGCTGGATATTCTCCCCCCGGCGATTCAGACGGCGCTCCAGTTCACACCCTTTCCGTATCTGCTGTATTTTCCGGTCAGCATTTATCTGGGTCGGACGGAAGGTCCGGAGCTGATCGTCGGGCTTTGCATTCAGGCGGCGTGGGTCATGGCGGCGTACCTCTTGGCACGGTTCGTCTGGAGTCGCGGCATTCGCAAATATGGAGCGTACGGCGGATGAACGATTCCGACACAGAGCAGGAAATGAGCACCCCGGGAGGCATCGCGCGTTACGTGAGTGTCTACGGGGCCATGTGGCGGAACTCTGTCGTGCGGGAGATGTCCTTCAAGCTGAACTTCATCCTCTGGATCTTCGTGGAGATGCTCTGGTTTGCGATGCAGCTCGTGTTCATTAACGTGCTGTATCTGCACACCGATCGGATCGGCACCTGGACAAAGTGGGAGGTGATCCTGCTGATGGGCGTGAGTCATTTCATCCAGCAGTTCTTCCAGGCGTTCTTCCTCACCAACATCACGGCGCTGTCCGAAAACATCCGCACCGGCAAACTCGATTTCATGCTGCTGCTCCCGGTGAACACCCGCTTCCTCATCTCGCTTCGACAGGTGGACCTGGGCGGATTCGTGAACGCCGCCACCGCATTCGCCGTGATGGTTTATGCCGGGATACAACTTCAGCTCAGCCCCGGCATTGGCCAGATCGCCGGCTTTCTCCTGCTGGTGATGGTGGGCGTGCTGATTCACTACTCACTCATTTTGATCCTCTCCTGCATCAGCTTCTGGACCGTCCGCGCCGAAGG